>JARCMD010000309.1 GCA_030248885.1 Leptolyngbyaceae cyanobacterium MP9P1.79
CAAGGGGCTTAAGCCCCTTGCCTGAATCTTGGGATTTAATCGTCAAACTTAGTGGTTGCCAATCGCTTCCCAGTCAGCCAGTAGGTTGTCATGAATCCTTTACCTTTGATGGCGGTTTCTCCGCGCTTTTGAAATTTATATCCCACCTTGAGCCGATCGAAAACTGTCTGGGTAACTTGAACATGCCCCGGTTCTCCAGAAGCCTCCATCCGGCTGGCAACGTTAACCGTATCTCCCCACAGGTCATAGCTAAATTTGCGCGTCCCAATGACCCCCGCTATCACAGGGCCGGTGTGAATGCCAACGCGCAGCATGATCGGGCTACCATCTGGAGCGTGGAATTGTCTCACCTCCCGCAACATATCCAGGGCCATATCAGCGATCGATACCGTGTGGTCAGGTCTAGGCGTGGGCAATCCCCCCACCACCATGTAGGCATCCCCGATCGTTTTTATTTTCTCCAAATGTCGCCGATCGGCCAGCTTATCGAAGGTAGAAAAGATGGTGTTGAGTAATTCGATCAATTCAGATGGGGAAATTTGAGTAGAAAGTTCAGTGAAATTGACAATATCAGCAAACAGCACCGTCACACTGGAAAAGCTATCGGAGATCGTTTTTTCTCCCTGCTTCAGACGCTGGGCGATCGACTGGGGCAACACATTCAGCAGCAAGCGTTCCGCCATCATCCGCTCTGCACGCAATTCTGCCTCCGCCAACTTACGCTCAGTAATGTTCCGCACACTGCCCTCGTAGTGCAGCAGGTTCCCCTGTTGATCCTGAATCGTGCGAATATTTTCTGAGATCCAAATAACAGTGCCATCTTTGCAATGCACCTCAGACTCAAATCCTGCAACTGAGCCAAACTGCCGCAAGTAGGCAACGATTTCTCCCCGGCGATGGGGCTGGACGTAGAGTTGTTGCCCCACATTCGTCACACTTGCCATCAGTTCCTGCACAGACTCATAGCCATACATTTCCGCTAAGGCCGGATTAACACTGAGATAGTGTCCATCTGGCATAATCTGGAAAATGCCTTCCACCGCATTTTCAAACAAACTGCGATATTTTTCCTCGGTCTGCCGCAGCTCAAATGTCCGCTCTTCCACCCGTCGTTCCAGTTCCAAGGCTTGCTGGCGGAGTTCGTCTTCAAAGGATTTTAGGGATGCTTCGATTTGTTTTCGATCGCTGATATCAAATAACGTAACGAGCCACAGTTGTTCATGGGACAACTGGACTGGATGCACCGACGTAGAGACCCAAAACTGTCTCCCCTCTGCCGTTTTCACCTCCATCTCGTAACTGGAAACAGACCCCTGAGCCGCCAAGAGTTCTTGCAAGTGGTCACTATCCTTCGGATTGACAAAAAATTCTTTGAGTTTGTACCTCAAGAGTGCCTGAGGATCTACCCCCAACCGTTGTCCAGACGCTGAGTTGGCATAGGTAATCACCCCATCAGAGGATTGGAGGAGCAACATTAAAATAGATGTAGATTCCGAAATGGCTCGGAAGAGTTCTTCACTCTGGCGCATCGTTTCCACAGCATGGGTGTAAAGCTCATATCCCACCGCATCGCCATGCTCAGTTGTGGTCTGTAGGATCAGCTCTAGGTCAACCTTATCTTTTGTGACCGTTTCTAAAATCTCTTGCAGCGTTGCTTGGGCTAGTTTTCGTTCGGCAATCTCTGCTTGGAGCCGCTGATTCGACTTATGAAGCTCAAACTCAATCAAGTCACCATGCTCTGAAGTGGTAGCGAGAGAAATTTGTAGATCACTGTTTGCTTGGGTAAGACGAGCCACTTCATGCCGAAGTTGTGCAATCTCAACCAATAGATCAGGATCTTGTCCCATTCCTAGCTCTGCTTCCTCCATACCAACTCATGTAAATTCCAGTTTCAAGCTCGGCATCAACCGTTGTAGATTTTTGAGGGATTTGGTCTGCCAAAGCACTTTGTTCGACCCTTGCAGCACCATCTGCACACTCCCTTTTTCTCGCACCTTCACCACAAACATCGACAGCATACTGATTCCAGAACTGTTGAGAAACTCTAGCTCCCGCAAATTTAGAGTCAGAATCGGGGATTGGCCGATCGCGCTGAGGAGTAGCTCCATCACAGGTTGATATTCCTCCATTCCATCCAAACGAAGAAAACCCCGGAAGAAAACGGTCGATGTGTTTGGATCGTGCCAAACGTTATGGTCTTCAGTCTTAATGCTCACAGATTAAAGCTCCCCAGCAAATCGCTTGTCCTTTAAGGTTCTGTTCTTCAGAACATAGTTCTTTAAATTATGATGTCAGGCAGTCTCTACTCTCAAATCACACATCTAAATGCACTAAGACGTTTACCTGAATGATGTCCTGCGATTTCTCCGGGACTTGCGATTTCTCTAAAGTTTGAAACTTCCATCCAAATCGGGCTGAATAGTCATTAATCATTGTTAGTAAGCCCATGTGGGAGTTACCTGTGCCCATGGCAGTTTTTTCTAGCTGTTGAGTATAGAGTTCATCAATATCTGACGTGATGAGTTCCTGGATAAACGCTTGATATCTATCCACCATTGAACGGTTAGCATAATTAGTCGCATGAAAAACAATTTCCTGACTATATAAATGCAAGGAAATACTAATGGGTAAACTAGCAGCTTCATCACTGTATTTAACTGCATTTTCCAGGAGTTCGTTAGCAATGTAACTCACTGTTCCTTTCACTGTATCTCGCTGGCTGATTTCCTGGTCATCCGAAACGTCATCGCCAGGGAAGAATGAGGCGAAGTAGTCACCCAAAAAATCGGCTGATAACCCATAATTCTTCCATCTCCGCTGACGGGGAGCAGAGCCAGGGGAAAAATTTAGGGTCAGGTATTCTGGACTAGAACTAACCTTGTCAGTGTATTCACCAAATGTCTGAATCATTGAGTTTTCAGTCATCCATACCTCAAGACCTCAATCCTACGGGGCTTCTAGTTAAACAACTATACTCTGAACCAGAAACGACCTACAAGGTGGCTCTACCTAAAGTAGGGCTTATGAATTAGCTACGGGTAGTTTTCAAGCTTGCAAATCAGTTTACTGCCAAAGATAAATATATATTGATCCTCTCTGATGTTCCTATAATAATGACTTCAATAGATTGCTTCTACATCCGCCATAATGCGGTTTCGACCCTGCTGCTTAGCAATATAGAGCAGTTTATCAGCTTCGTCTAACAGATCTTTGGGGGAACCTGAGAAAATGGGCTGGGTGCTAGCAATGCCGATGCTCACTGTGACGTACTGGCTCACGGAGGAGTGACCATGCAGAATTTGGAGTTGCTGAATTTCAGCTTGAATTAACTCTGCAACAACGATCGCTCCCTTGATATCAGTGTGAGGCAAAATCACGACAAATTCCTCGCCCCCATACCGGGCAACCATATCGCTGGGACGCTTGAGCGCGGAGCTAATGATCTGGGCAATTCGCTGCAAGCATACGTCTCCGGCAGAGTGTCCATGGGTGTCGTTGAATTGTTTGAAGTAATCCACATCGCAGAGGACGATCGACAAGGGCAATTGATCTCGCGCCATCTGCTGCCACTGTTGATCCAGGTATTCATCAAAACTGCGGCGATTGGCAATTTGGGTCAAGCCATCTAACCGGGCTAAATCACTAGCCTCTAACAACTTGTCGCACCACTGCATGTCCACGCTGTCTCCGTGTTCCATCAAAGTGTGGACGATAATTTCCAAGTCACTTCGTTCTTTATAGAGAATATTAAGCAGGGTTTGCAGCATGGTTTCTGCTCGCTTACGTTCTGTCACTTCAACTTGCAATTGTTGATTGGTATCGTGTAGTTCAGATTCAATTAAGTCGCCATGTTCTGCTGTTGTCAGGAGCGCAATTCGCAGATCAGAGTTCTCTCGCTTCAGTGCTTCGGCTTCCTGGTGGAGTCGTTCAATTTCTTTCAAAAGCTGGCTTTCTGGCTGACTATCCATGCCTAGTCCATGCATGTCGTGATGCTGAAATGAAATCATGGGGACTAAATCTCATAATTACCCTACTGCCCCGATGGTGCCCAACTTAAGGGTAACGTTACCAACTGCTGCTTAAGGGTAACGTTACCAACTGCTGAAACTCAGTAGTTTATGAAATTGAGAAATTCTCTCTCCGTGATTGTACTTACCGTTGCTTCAGGACAAGCAATGTGATGTCGTCAAATACTTTTTGGGTGCCGATGTGTTGCATCAAATCGCCAATGACAGCTTGGCGAATTTCAGTCGCTGTCCGATCGCGGTTTTGCCTAAGGACTTCGCAAATCCGCTCTACACCATACTGCTCATTTTTGCCGTTCATGGCTTCAGTGATCCCATCAGTATAAAGCACGGCTAAATCCCCAAGTTGCAGTTCTACTTTTGTCTCTGCTGTAAAGGGCGTGATATCTAATTCCAGCCCTAGGGGGAAGCCGAGGTCAAAGGTATCGATCTGCTCCGTTTCACCATTGCTCCGTACAATAATTAAGTCTTCATGCTGCCCACTTAACCGCAGCACTCCAGCTTCATACTCCAGTAGCATGAGTGTCATATTTTTGTGGGACTTCATGCGGTGAGTATTGTCATAAATCATGTGGTTGACAGCAGAGAGCAGTTTGCCCAAATCAGTTACACCGTGGGCAAGGAGGGTTCGCACGGCAGTTTGCGCCATGATCATCACGACTCCGCTCTCTAGTCCATGCCCCGTGACATCTCCGATGCCGATTCTGATTTTGCTACCACTTTGCGAAACGTCGTAGTAATCTCCCCCGACTTCATCGGCGGGTTCCATAAAGCCAGCAATGTCTAAGTCAGTAATTTTTTCTAGCTCTTCTTTTTTGGGCAAGATCATCTGCTGAAGCCGATGGGTAACTTCTAGCTCAGCGCTCATCCGCATATTTTCGGTTTTGAGCCGTTGATTGAGCAGGGACACGTCTTGGTTTGCCTGCACGAGGGCGATCGAAATATTGTTGAAGGAGTGAACAACGTCCGCCAGTTCATCTCGGCTGTCCAGAGTAATTTTTTCGGTCAGAGTGCCCTTAACCATTTGCTCTGAGGCGGCGCTTAAGCTGACTACGGTTTGCATCACCCCCCGATAGAAGGCAATGAACAGGTAGGTGACGATCGCCAAAATCACTAGCACGAAGGCGAATAGTCCCAACTGTCTCTGAATAAACCCGTTGATTCGGTTGTGTAACAGGCGGTCTAGCTCATCGATCGAGTTCTGCCATAGTCCAAAGTTTTGCTGGAGTGCTTGATTCGTCTGAGCAAAGCAGGCTTCTGCTTGAACCAGTTGTCCAGAGTCAGTAAACTGGCTCACGGAATGTACTAATTGTTTATTACTCTCTAGCAGTTGGTTTAAAGGAATGGCGAGTTTAGGGCGGAGAGTGCCTGCTGAGTTCTTACTAAAAGCAACCTCTAAGTTTCTGGCTAAATCAAGATTTGCGGTTCGTAGGGTTTCTTTTAGGGCCACGAGTTGCAGTCGCTTTGCTGATGTCATTTGCTGATTAACGACAACCCGTTGGCTGACTTGACGAATTTTGGCCAGCGTTCTCTGAATCTCTGGAAGCTTCAGTAGCGTTGCATCCATTAAGTAGTAAGTATCTAAATCTGGATCAAGAATTAGATTCGATTGATCGCCAACTCGAAGCCGCAACTGGTCAAGTTGATACAGAATTTGACTGTGTTGATCGTTGATGGTTTCAGGACTCCACGTCCGCTGGTTAACAATTAAGTTCTGCCAGGTCTGTTGCAGGGTTTGAAATTTTTGGGTTGTCAGTAATGTTTCTCCGAGAGTTTGATCAACTTGGGCGATGGATTGCAAATTGTCGGTGATTTGAGTTTGCAGTGGAGTGGTAGTGCTTGCGATCGGCTGATTTTGCAGCGTTAGCCGATCGACTACCAATTGATGCTGAAGCACATCCTGTGATAGTTGATGGAGGGGACGCAGGTATTGGGTACCTAGCAGTTCTTTTTTAGCAAAGTCAACTCGGCTTTGAACCTCTGACATCAGGAAGTACAGCACCAAACCCAGCGGTAGGACGAAAATGCAGCTAATGAGTGCAAATTTCTGCGGGTACTTCAGATGATTCATGAGACGGGTTGCAGGGATTAATAACTTCACAAATGTCGTCATCCTGGATATATATAGCTATCCTAAACCAGTTAATAGACAAAGGGCTTCAGCCCCTTACCCTGCATATTTAGAGACATTGATTGTTCAACTCACCCTCACCAAAAGCTTAAGGAGATTTCCGAGAAAGATATTACCTGTGTAAGGGCGAAGCATCCGGGCAATAAATTTCTGGTCGATTCAAGAACTTGTTTGCCGGATGCTTCGCCCTTCCGGTGCCTGGTATAACCTTTTCTAGAAATTTTCTAAGGCAACAAATTGAGGAGCGGGAAAAAATGCCCAACCGGCCCCTGCCCTTTGCCAATATCAAGGGGAAATTTGAGGGCACAGGTGACATAATCTTTGGCTAAGCGCACTGACGATCGCAAATCGTGTCCTAGGGCGAGGTGAGCAGCGATCGAGGCGGAAAGGGTGCAGCCCGTACCGTGGGTGTTTTTTGTTTCCACTTGTTCAGTTCGCAGGGTTTCCAGCCGATCGCCATCGAAAAATACATCTACCCCCCGCAGCAGTCCCTCCATGCCTCCGCCTTTCACCAACACAGCCTTTGCCCCTAGTTGATAAATTTGGCGGGTTGCTGCTTCCATATCAGCTAGGGTGTGGATGGACAAGCCGCTGAGCAACTGAGCTTCATAGCGGTTGGGGGTGACGATCGTCGCCAAGGGAATCAGACCGCTGCGGAGGGTCGAGATGGCATCATCGTCGATCAACTGGGCCCCGACCCGCGACACCATGACGGGATCAACCACAAAATTGGGCAACTGAAGCGCCTCTGCTTGCTGAGCGACAGCCGCAATGATGGCTTGGTTCAGCAACATGCCTGTTTTCACAGCCTGGACACCAATGTCGGAAACGATCGCTGCAACCTGGGCAGTCACAGACTCCGGGGGCAAGGCATCGACGCGGGTAACTCCCAATGTATTTTGCGCGGTCACGCAGGTGATGGCACTGGTGCCATGAACTTTGTGGAAGGCAAAGGTAC
Organism: Leptolyngbyaceae cyanobacterium MP9P1.79; assembly: GCA_030248885.1. Classification (GTDB taxonomy): domain Bacteria; phylum Cyanobacteriota; class Cyanobacteriia; order JARCMD01; family JARCMD01; genus JARCMD01. The sequence continues at coordinate 7,115 of JARCMD010000309.1, forward strand.
GCAGGTCTGCTTGAATCCCCGCGCCGCCCCCACTATCTGAGCCAGCGATCGTCATCGCTACTGGAACCCTCAAGGCTACGATCGTCATAGGAGGCATTAAGGCTAAGGGGAGCCGTCAGATTGAAAAGATTTCTAAAAAACTCTATTGCTAGGCGATGTGCAACTTAAAACCTGCCCTCATCCCCCAGCCCCTTCTCCCAGCGGAAGAAGGGGAGCCGATCTGGGTCTTAGCCCCTCTCCCTTTCTGGGCTTGTCATTACCAACATCTCTTAAAAGGCTTAGAGAGTGTCTGACAAATGCTCTAGACCTTGCACTTGTCCCCTTTTCATGGATGCCTGAAAGGCTTTAAGGCCCCAATTCTGGGGGACTTCGATCTCAGAACCCCCCAGAATTGGGGGGCAGGGGGGCGGTTCGGGC
>JARCMD010000045.1 GCA_030248885.1 Leptolyngbyaceae cyanobacterium MP9P1.79
CAACTCTCGACGGTTGAGGGTTGAGCGCACTTGTGCTGAGCGCCGTCGAAGTAGTCGAAACCCGTCTGAGTGGGACACTATTAACCCGCAGATCCCTAAGTGGGATGCACTGGAATTACGGACTTGCGGTTAAAGGACATACCGATCGTAGAAGGCGCTAGCAGTAGCGTCATGCATCCAAACCTACAGATTTGGTACTTCATGTTGACGCAGGTTCCCAATCAGTCATGCATCACAAATTAGTGGAAATCGCTTGGACAGGGCAGGTAGGAATGCACTGTTCACAGACAATGCAGCGCGATCGAGTGAAGGTTAACTTAAAGGATTGCGGGTCAAGGGTGAGGGCTTCTGTGGGACACACCCCCGTACACAACCCACAATGAACACAGGCTTCTTCATCGATCAGGATTTCCCGATTCGCCAGGGAAACGCCAATGTCTTGGGAGCGCATCCAGTCGATCGCTGCATCCAATTGGTCAATGTCGCCGGACAACTCAGCCACAATTTTGCCAACTTGATTAGGGGCAACCTGGGCCCGAATGATATTAGCCGCCACATTGAAATCCTTCGCCAATCGATACGTAACTGGGCTTTGGATGTAGCGCTTCGGAAAGGTTAGGGTTACCCGCTTCTTCACGATCTTGTTAAATTGGGGTTTAGGTCTCTCTCCTCAATCATATATGACGCAAAATTTACCCAAGGCTACGATTCCTCAATCCTCGGATTTCCCCGCGCCTTCAGGGAGTCGGCTCAAGAACTTTTTAATCGTCCTAGTGGCAGTGTTGCTCACCGTTGCGCTGTTTCTGGGGTTACGCACACAAACCACAGCCGTTTCTTTGACGACAATCGCTGAGCGATCGGTGCCCCTGGAACTTGCTTTGAAAAACGGCAAACCGACCCTGATGGAGTTCTACGCCAACTGGTGTAGCAGTTGTCAAGCGATGGCACCCGATATCGCTGCCCTAGAGAAGCAATACGGAACACAAGTCAATTTCGTGATGCTGAATGTGGACAACAACAAGTGGTTGCCAGAAATTCTGCACTACCGAGTAGATGGTATTCCGCACTTTATCTTTATGGGCAAGGGAGGAGACGCAGTTGCCAGCGCGATCGGAGAACAACCCCGCACCGTGATGGCAGCTAATTTGGATGCGCTCCTTGCCAATACATCCCTGCCCCATGCTAAGGCGATCGGTCAAACATCCACCTTCACAAGTCCTGTAGCTCCCGCTAGAGGCGATGATCCCCGTAGTCACGGAAGCCAAGTTGTAAACTAATTTTTTTCTGTCTTGAATGATTGATTTTGGCTGAATGATTTGGGCTGGAAATCTTAGTTCCATCCCTGCCATTCATTCAGTAAACTTCAGGTATAAATATTAAAAGTATGGAGTCCTGAAGCGTGCAACAACCAAGGTGGGGCATCGTTAACGTAACATTGCCAATCAGTTCTTAAGAAATTTCTGAGCAAGATGTTACCTCTGTAGGGGCGAAGCATCCGGTAAACAAGCCCTTGAATCGACAGAAGATCATTGCCCGGATGCTAAGTGCAAAGCACACGCTACGCGAACGCCCTTCCGGTGCCTGGCATACATTTTTCTGGAAATCTCAAGATTCCAACTAGTGACTAATTAACAGGTTGCAGTTTGCGTCGATCGCCATTGAATAGTGACTCTAGTATTAGTGAATTCGATCGGTTTGATCTCGTAGGGTTTTGCGGGATTTCTATAAAATGACTTCCCAATCATTGCGTTAAGACACTGACTCGTTAGCGGGATTAGCCATGACATTTTCTGAATTTAAGACAAGTTTGTATTTGGGGCATCTGTAATGGCACACTGGGCAATTCTCATTGGCATCAATCAGTATCAGTTCTTGCAACCGCTGAGCTTTGCTCAACAGGATGCACAGGCTTTGCGAAACTTCCTGGTGAGTGAAGCTGGGTTTTCTGCTGACCATTGTGTTCTGTTGACGGACACATCGCCAAATGTGCAAAATCGCTCCACCCAGCCCACCAAGAGCAACATTCAAGGATGGATTGAGGAGATGTGTCGCACCCAACTGCAAACTGGAGACCTGCTCTGGTGCTTTTTTAGTGGTCATGCTGTGTGTGAGCAAGGGCACGACTACCTGATGCCCCTCGATGGTGACCCCGATAATGTGGGTGCAACCGGACTTGCCATCCGATCGCTCTTTGAAAACTTCAAGACTGCCCCCAATTCCACTGTGCTGACTTTGCTGGATATGAACCGCAATCAAATGGGTCAAACTGAGAACAATTTAGGGGCCCAAACCCTAGAGCTAGCTAAGGAATTGGAAATCGCCACCATCCTCTCCTGTGCAGTCAATGAGGTATCCCACGAAAGCCCCAGAATTCGCAACGGCTTTTTCACCGCCGCCTTGCTAGAGGGGTTACGCAACCACGAGTGCAGTACCATTGGCACCCTGAGTAAATACCTCAGCGATGCCCTACCCCAGTTGTGTGAGCATTACTGGCAAGTTCGCCAGCACCCAGAAGCGGTTTTGCCCACCTTGGAATCAGGCTTTGAGCTAATCTTGCCCCAAGCTCCTGTGCGGACGATCGCCCCTGCCCCAGCCAAGTCCCAAACTCAACCACCCGTCCAGCCTTCCACGTCTACTCGTAATGGCAGTACTGCTACTGCTATCCCAACGACAATCCCAACGACATCACAGGCTGTTCCCCCATCGTCTCAGTCCTCTCCTCAATCGACGACGATAACTCCTACCCCTCAGGAACAATCTGATTCCCTCTCCCCGACAGATGGGCAACCCTATGGGAGTCTCCTCAGTCAATTCGTGGGGAATCCAAACTTTGTCCGTCCTGTGGCTCCTACGGATACGCCTCGGACTGAACCATCTCATGCTCAGGATGTCAATGCTCATACTCAAGGTGTCAATACTCAGATTCAGCCTCCAGATTCAATCCAGCCTGAACCACCCCCTACCCCCCCTCGAAAACCTGTAATGACTTTCAAAGAGCCAGCGACGATTCCTCCCGATGACACTAGCGCTTCAGACATTCCCGATGACCTCTTTTGGCGGAGGTTACTTGTGCGGGGAGCGCTGGGAGCTTCAGTGCTGCTCTTGGGAGTGTTTGTTTTTAACCCAGATATGTTTGCTAAGCAATCTTCCCCCAAACCGACCCCATCTGGTGTGAATTCAACGATCGCACCCACACCTAATCCCTTAACCCCTGGTTCACCAACGCCAATTCTGGCACCGATCAATCCTTTGAATGCCCCAACGTCCCAGCAACTCCAAAGTCGTGGACTTTTGGATGAAGCCCGTGCCAAGTTGACCTTCAATCAGGCGACTCCCTTTGCGGAGGCAATTAGGCAAGCGCGTCAGGTGAAAAAAGGCGATCCTTCCTACACTCAAGCGCTTCAAGATATCGATCGCTGGAGTTTGGTTATGTTGGATTTGGCAGAGGGACGGGCAAAACGGGGGAGGTTTGAGACAGCCATCAAAACTGCGAACCTGCTGGAGGGCAACAGTGCCGCGAATCAGCCAGCAGCCTTGGCAGAAGAGCGCCCTGAAATTCGAGCTAGGGCGCGGGAGCTAGCAAATAATTGGGAAATCAAACGGCGACAACAGCAGATGAATGGTCAAATTATTACGAATGCTCAGCAATTGATTAGAGCAAAGCAGGCTTCTTCCTACCACCAAGCGATCGGTGCCCTGAGAAAAATTCCACCCAATCAACCAGGCTACCTGCGCTCCCAGGAATTGACTACCCTGTGGAGTGCAGAAATGCTCCGCATGGCAAAGGAACGCGCGGCTCAAGGCAACTTTCGTGATGCGATCAGAGCCGCTGACCTTGTGCCAGCCAATGCTCCCAACTACACTGCTGCCAAAGAGTCGATCGCCCTCTGGCGCAATCGCGTTCCCCAGTAACAATAGTCCGGACAGTTTGTTGAACGATTCTACAGGGCTTGCAGGGCTTGCAGTTCCAGGATTGAGCTATTTTTTCAAAGTTAGCTCTGCTCCTGA
>JARCMD010000046.1 GCA_030248885.1 Leptolyngbyaceae cyanobacterium MP9P1.79
AAACGGATTTTCTATCAACACGTGCAGTATTGATCAATGCAAGTGTGCCAAGACAAGTTTTGTAACGTGCTTCATCAATTCATTCAATTCATACAGTAGATAACCCAGCAGTCTGTTAGGGTAATAGTAGAAACGGGGATAAAAGCATGAATAAACTTTTTCTAACGTTAGTGCTGGGAATGTTGTCATGTATTGTTATCGGGGCGATCGCACCCATGTCAGTTGCAGCCGCCGATCTGCTGCCCCAAGCTCAACTATCGGAAGCGATCGATCGTTTTTTGACCGCTCTTCCTAGCGATTATTACACGATTACAAAGACAGCAGATCTCAAAAGTATTGTCAAAAACGATAATGCTGCATTAATTGATGTCAGGCAGCCTGCTGAATACAGCTCTGGACACATCCCTGATGCCATTAATATTCCGTTGCAAACCTTAATCGCTAATCTGGATAGAATTCCCACCGATCGCCCTGTTGTTCTCTATTGCACAACGGGCTATCGAACGGCGATGGGAGTCATGACCTTGCAAATGGTAGGACATACGAATGTCCGAGGTTTTCCTCCTAGTATTCAAGGTTGGAAAGCAGCGGGAGAACCTTTGGAAAAGTAGAAGTTGATCTAGGAATTGATCGAAGAGAGGAATTTTTATGATCGGATTTTTTATTAGAAAGATATTTATCCAGTTCCTATTGTTGACAACTCTAGTGTTGACTGTATTGCTAGGGTTAGGGATATCCACGACTCCCGATGCAGTCGCAGTCATTAGACAACTGGAAGAAGCACCTGGGCAAATAGTTTACCAGTCTCGGCAAACCCTCAACGATCAGCACGGAAATAGCTGGCAGGCGATCGCTTTCAAACGGGTTTCTCCCAACAACAAAACGAGCTTTGAATTGCGTTTAGTGGGTTTCCCAGGGGTAGTCGAAATTGATCGCAGCCAACCTTTATTATTGACCAATTCTATGGGAGAAAAGCTGACTGCTGCTGATAACTCCAGCATCATTTTCACTGATTTATCCGCTCCCGAATCGAATGTCGGAGAATATGATCTTCAGCCATTGTTACCGCAATTGCAGCCAGAACTTCCCCTTGGTTTGACGTTGCCCACGATCGACGGTGAGGCGATTCAGCTCTCAGTTCCACCCTCCTTTGTCCAAGAGTGGCAAACCCTCTTTTCTGCAAAAACTTAGGTGGACTGTACTTATAAGGAAGGGTGAATTGATGGTTCTGTCGCAGTCGATCGCACGTTCACCTGCACTAGAGGATGTGACAATTCACATCCAGAAGTTATACAAGCACTATGGCAACACGATCGCTATCCGGGGAATTGATCTAGACATCCGGCGCGGTGAATTGTTTGGGTTAATTGGTCCCGATGGCGCTGGCAAAACCACCACGTTTAACATTCTCGGCGGAGTAATGGAAGCAACGGCAGGAGTTGCACAAATTCTGGACTTACCTGCCAGGAATGCTCGTAACCATACGGGGTATCTGACTCAGCAATTCTCCCTCTATCCAGATTTGAGCGTGGATGAAAATATTCATTACAGCGCTGGACTAAGGCTAGTGCCAGAAGATCAGCTAGATGCACGTCGGACAAAATATCTTAAGCTAATGCAGTTGGAGCCTTTTCGCGATCGCCTTGCAGGTTGGCTTTCGGGTGGTATGAAGCAGAAGCTAGCCCTCTGCTGTGCATTGGTTGCAGAGCCACAGGTGCTATTGCTTGATGAGCCAACCACGGGCGTGGATACCATTGCTCGTCGCGAATTCTGGGACATTCTGGCACGGTTGACGGCTGAGGGCATCACCGTTATGGTGGCAACTCCCGACTTGGATGAAGCAGAACGCTGCGATCGCGTTGCCCTGATCCACACCGGACAAATTCAGCAGGTGGGTTCTCCAGCAGCATTGAAAGCGGCGTTGCACCTGAGTCGTTTGGTGATCCGCACTGCCGATCTGGTCAAGGCCGAACAAGCGCTGATCCCCCTGATTGAACCCAACGGGCAGATTGCCGATGTGTCAACCCTGGGCGATCACATTGAAGTGCTGGTCAAAGATGCTCAGCCGGGAACGGCGCTGGTACGCGATCGCTTAAAGCAACAGTCGATCGAGCCGATTCAAGCCACAGACCCCACCTTAGAAAACGTGTTCATTGCGCTGCTGCGTCGCAAAGGCTCAATCCCCCAATCGATTCCCTTTCCGCGATCGCAACAATTTGCCACTCCTACAGCCGATCCCGCAACTCCGAAACTGGCGATCTCAGCACGTCGGCTGAATCGGGTGTTTGGCTCCTTTCATGCGGTCGTCGATCTTGATCTCGATGTCCACTATGGCGAAGTGTACGGGTTGCTCGGTGCCAACGGCGCTGGCAAAACCACCACGATCAAAATGCTGTGTGGACTCTTACCCATCAGTTGCGGGGAGATGTCACTGGCTGGAGAACGGGGCAATCTCCGCAGCGCGGCGCTCAGACAGCGGATCGGCTACATGAGCCAGAAATTTACCCTGTACGATGACCTGACTATTCTGGAAAATTTGCACTTTTATAGTGGCGTCTACGGTATTCCTCCCCGACAGCAGCGCGAAAAAATCCGCTGGGTGCTGGCAATGTGCGGTTTAGAAGGTCAAGAAGACTTGCTGACGCGCCAACTGCCGGGGGGATGGAAGCAACGGGTGGCATTTGGAGCCTCGGTGATGCATGAACCGGAGATTTTATTTTTGGATGAACCCACCTCTGGAACCGACGTACTGGCACGTCAGCAATTTTGGCAGTTGATTAACGACTTTGCTCGACACGGCACAGCCATTCTCGTAACCACCCACTATATGACTGAAGCCGAACAATGTAACCGCATGTGTTTTATGGTGGCAGGTCGCAAGGTGACGGAAGGCTCAGCCAGTGAAATTAAGGCGATGCAGCCCGGTCAGTTATTTGAATTGCAGGTAGAGACGCTGCAAACTAGCTATAATTTGCTGCGACAGCATCTGGAACCCTGGCGGATCTCGATTTTTGGCGATCGCCTCCACGTCGTTTTAGATCATCCTGATGTGGAGTTGCCCCAGATCCGATCCTGGCTGCAAACTGACGCGCCCTCTAAAATTCAACCGATTCCTTTCTCGCTGGAAGATGCCTTTATCGGCGAAGTACAACGAGCAGGAGGAGCGCCGCCATGATCATGCGCCGCATTCGCAATCAGTTTTTCAAGGAGTTAGAACAGTTTCAACGCGATCGCCTGGGTGTGGCGCTGGCGTTTATTTTGCCTGTGATTGCGTTATTGATTATTGGCTTTGCGATTCGGCTAGAGGCAAAAAATATTCCGCTGGTTGTGCGCGATCTGGATCAAAGCACCCTCAGCCGCAGCTATATTGAACAGCTATATGCAACTAATTTATTTGTACCCGCCGAGTGGCAGGGGGTACGCTTCCCCGATGCGATCGATCGCGGCACGGCGCAAGTTCAAGTGACGATTCCACCAGGCTTCGCGGCGGATGTCAATGCGGGTAGAACGGGCGAGGTGCTGGTGGTGATTGATGGCAGCGACGTGATCAACGCACGGGTGACCCAGCTTGCGGTGGATGGTGTCACGCTCTCTGCTGTGCAGCGTGCTCTTGGCGAAGGGCAACTCGGCGAGCTGGAACAGTTTGCAATTGTAGCACAGGTGCGGCTGTGGTTTAACCCTGGACGGCAGGAATCGTTGTTTATTGTGCCGGGAAGTTATGGCGTGATCTTGGCGATTTTTCCACCCTTGCTGATTGCGATCGCCCTAGTGCGGGAAAAAGAGCAGGGCACCATCCTGCAACTCTATGCCTCCAGCTTAAGTGCTGTTGAGCTACTCCTAGGAAAGTCTTTGGCCTACATGCTAGTGGGGCTAGGAGAAGCGGTACTTCTATTTATCGTTGGGCTTTTATTGTTTGGGGTGCGGTTTATTGGCGATCCCATTCCCTTGGTGATTGGCACCCTCATCTTTCTGTTCACTGGGGTGCAGTTAGGATTAATTATTGGTATTTTTACCACCACTCAGAGTGCGGCGGTGCAAGCGATCGGCACGATTAAAGTCTTAACGGCATTCCTTTTAGCAGGGTTTTTGTTTCCCCTTAATAGTGTCCCGTTTCCGTTTTCTGTTGCTTCTTACTTAGTTCCTGTCCGGTACTATATCGAACTTTGCCGAGATGTATTCGTGCGAGGTTCGGGCTGGTTTGGCACCTGGTATTTGATTGTCGCCATGGTGCTCTTGGGAATTGCTGAATTTGGGATCGCCTGGTGGGGAATGCGTCGGATGCAATTGTCCAGTTAAGTAGGTAGGCGCAAGTGCTTTGTAAACGGGTTTCGACTTCGCTCAACTCTCGGCCTTTAGACTGATCAAGGGACTTAGCTGGCTGAGCGGAGCCGAAGCCAGCGATCAGGGCTAACAGTTAATTTTGCCCAGCTACTTAGCCGTTTTCCAGTTAGCCGTTGTCCAATTAGCTGATCGAGTGAACTCATGCTGAATCATCGTCTCTTCGCACTCATTATCAAAGAGGCCACTGAACTGTTGCGAAATCGGCAATTGGTGATTTTTCTAACCATTGCACCGATCATTTCAATGGTGATCTTTGGCTATGTGCTCAATTCTAATGTGGCAAATCTGCGGCTCAGCATTCTAGATCAAAACCAGGTGGCAATCAGCAGAGAACTGGTAGATGCTTTTACTGCCAATCATGTTTTCCTGGCAAACCGCTATCCCCATAGCCAACAAGATCTAACGCAGCAGGTCGAACACGGACAGGCGGATGCAGGATTAATCATTCCATCTAGCTTTAGTCGAGATCTTCTGGAAACGGGGAAATCAGAAGTCGCGGTCGTCATTGATGGCATTAATGCCTATACCTCTGGGCTGGCTAAAGGCTACGTGACTGCCATTACCACCCAATTCAATCTGGATTTGCTGCAACAGGTGCAACCCCTCTCCACGCCGCTAAATATTCCGGTGCGATCGCAGATTACCTTTCGCTATAACCCTGGAATGCTCGATAGCTGGTTCTTTGTACCCGGCGTGATTGGTGTCATTATGACATTGAGCGCCATTCTAGCAGCTGCGGTGGAAGCAGTGCGAGAAAAAGATCAGGGCACCTTGGAGCAACTTCTGATGACACCCGTTGCCTCGACTGCCATTCTGATCTCCAAAATCGTCCCCATTTCGGCTTTGCTGACGGTGACATTGCTGATGTGCTTTGTCGCGGCTCGTTGGGCATTTCAACTGCCATTTCGGGGCAATCTGTTGCTGTTATTGTTCTTCTCTATTCTCTACATTAGTATTGGCGTTGCCATTGGTTTAGCCATTTCCACGTTCTCTAAAAATAAATTGCAGACGATATTAGTTGGTATCTTTTTGAACATTCCGATTATTCTACTGGGCGGTGCCATAACAGCCGTCAATAGTATGCCCCTTCTCTTTCGTTGGATTGCTCAAATCAATCCCCTTTATCACTATCTCGTGATTTTACGGAGCATTCTACTCAAGGGAGCTGGACTAGAAGTTTGGTGGTTTCATGCGATCGCCATGCTTGTGTTTGCCACAGTAACACTGCTGGTGAGTGCCAATCGCTATCGCAATCAACTTGGTTAAGGCTCACTTATTTTTTTAGCCCTTTTCAATTTCAAATTTAAGGATGCCACTAAATATGACTCAATTAAAAGCTTCTCCTCAACCTTCTACAGAACCCCAACCCGCTGAAGTTTCCCAGCCACCCGCGCCTCAAGCCCCTTCTCATCGTTGGCTATGGGTCTTGTTAGGAGCAATGGCGACAGCTGGCATTGGTGTCGCCATCTGGTATGGGTTACTCCGTCCTAAAGACAATCACCTCATCCCTTTCAGTGGTCGCATCGAAGGCTATGAAACCGATGTCAGCACGAAAGGAGCTGGTCGTGTGGAAGCAGTCACCGTTCGCGAAGGAGACACCGTAACCAAAGGGCAAGTATTGGTGCGCCTAGAGGATGATGAAGTGCAATCTGAACTGGCAGCAGCCCAGTCCCAGGTGGAAGCTGCAAAGCAGCGCGAGGCAGCAGCCCGGTTGCAGATCTCGGTCGTAGAGAGTCAAATTGCCGATGCCCGGTTGAGTTTACAGCAGTCTCAGGGAGATACAACAGGTCAGATTGCCGAATCAAATGCACTGGTTGCTACCGCTCAAGCTGGCTTAAACCAAGAGCAAGCAAGGGTTGGAGAAGCCAGCGCTTTACTAGAACAAACCCGGGTCGATCGCGATCGCTTCGTTCGCCTCGCCAGCCTGGGTGCCGAAACCCAGCAGCGGGCTGACCTGGCACAAACGGCATTAAATACCGCCCAGGCAGCACTCCAGAGCCGTCTGGCGGCGGTTGAAGTGGCGCGTCATGCAATCGAAATCGCTCAAGGGAAATCAACCCAGGCGCAAACCACAACGCTGAATCCTGACAAGCAAGTCACGAATATCAGCCGTTTGCAAGCCCAGGTCGGGCAGGCAATGGTGGCACTTTTGGGGACACAGGCAGATGTGAAAACAGCGATCGCCAATCGACAACTGATTCAGAGTCGCTTGCAGAATTTGACGGTCACTAGCCCCATCAACGGCGTGGTCACAACCCGCAGTGTAGAACCTGGAACGGTTGTCTTACCCAGTCGTCCGCTATTGCGGATTGTGGATCTAAATCAGGTCTACTTGCGGGGCTTCATTCCGGGTGGACAAGTGGCTCAAATTCGGGTCGGGCAAGCCGCTAGAGTCTATCTCGATAATGATCTAGACCATCAACATCCTTTCGGTGCCAGAGTTGCCGCCGTTGATGCGAAGGCATCGTTTACACCCGAAAATGTCTATTTCCAAAAAGATCGGGTAGAGCAAGTGTTTGGTTTGAAGCTAACCCTTGATCAGCCTGGTGGTCTTGCTAAGCCCGGCATGCCTGCGGATGCTGAAATCCTGTTGCAGTTTGTAGAAAAAGAATGATGTTTCCGCAAGCGTTTGAATACTCTGTGAATTGTATAAGTTCTAACTAAAACGCTCAAAAGATAGAGGTGATCTTGAACAACTTCTGCAACTATTGAAGCAGAGGTGGAAGTAATCCAAGTTTAGATTCGATCGAAACTCGACGAGGATAGAGCCAAGCTTTGGACGCTCAATATACTTGACTGGAGAAATCAGCATGAGTACTGCGATCGACAACTTCACTAAAAAGCTACATGACAATTTAGAAGCCATTGAAGATCGGGTGAAATCATTGAAGAAGAGCATCCGCTCGGCACCAGAAAAAACTCAAGCTGAGATTCAAGCGAAACTTGACGAAGCGAAGACGAATCTAGACACTAAGAAGCAAGAATTTGATGGGTATCGGGCAAAGCTCAAAACTCAATTTGAGACAAAAGAAGCTGAGGTGAAGTCGCAGGTCGAGGAATGGAAAGCTAGTCGCGAGGTCAAGCAACTTGAACATCGAGCTGATCACGCTGAAGGCTATGCTGATACAGCAACCTTCTTAGCCATGATGACGATGCAAGAAGCCGAAGAAGCAACCTTGGCCGCGATCGCTGCCAGACTAGATGCCGAAACTGCTGCGGGGACTACGAAGAAGCAAGACAAGAGTGCAGAAGGCAAAAAGAAATAGAAGGAACATTGTTCTCCGCCTCTCGTGTTAACGTCTACGCGCTCTTGAGGCGATCGCGTTTCAACTGCGCCGAATTGCACCGAGTTGGGGTTGGATGCTGGCAAGCGGCATCGTCGGCATTATTTTCGGGATTTTCGTTTGGTCAAGCTTTCCGTTTAGCGCCGCTTGGCTGATTGGTACGTTGATTGGTGTCAATCTCTTGTTCGATGGGATCTGGATGCTGACGCTGCATGCAGGACAGCGGCGCGCTTTCTAGTGAGCTTTAGATCCATCTAACCAGTCCGGGTCGGTGCTCTGCCCTTGTGACGCTGTGTGCACAAAGAACTAAATCAGTAGAAATGACAAAGCAGCACCGTCAATATTTAAATAAGAAATCTAAATGGCATATTCTTCGATAAAGCAAACGCTTTGGCTGTCTCAACCACTAGCTTTTTGACCAGACTCACTTGCTCTGGGCTAGCGGAGCCTTTGCCCTCAGCAGATTCAGTTTCTAGCTGGTGCAGAGTTTCTCTATACTCTTTGCATAACTCTGTAAAGGCTTCCCCTCCT
>JARCMD010000310.1 GCA_030248885.1 Leptolyngbyaceae cyanobacterium MP9P1.79
CCAGCCCCGATCGCCACTCCTGATGCCTCTCAGCCTGTCCAACCCGATTCCTCAGTTCCAGTTTCCCCCAGTCCAGATTTAGCCCCCACACCAGCTTCCACATTGGCCCCCTAGTAGTCTGTCCAATGGTGAGTGACCCAGAACCAAGAATCAGCAATAATTAACCCTTGGTCACTAACAAGCCGCTCCTAGAGTAAGCAAGTTATAATTCTTACGGAATGTGTGCAGGATTTCTTCATGAGTACCCCTCTAGTTCGGGCTTTTTTTGTGGGTCGGGCGCTGGCTGAGGCGATCGGTGAACAGGTGGAAAATACATTCACCAATGCCCTCAGCGACCTCGGCAAGTTTGATGCAGAGCAACGGGAGCGCCTGCGCCAGTTTACGGAACAGGTGATGGAGCGGGCAGCCCGGGAAGAGGCATTGGCCACCCATGGTAGTTCCTCCGCGAAAACCGATGGCTCTAGCTTTGCCACCAACGACCTCCAGGCTACGATCGATGATTTGAGAGCGGAAACTGCTCGGCTACGCTCAGAACTGCAACGCTATCGCACCCGCTCCAGTTAGCATGAATTCCCAACGTTCCACTAAGGTTTACGCAGACAAAGACTATCGCTGGAGCCGTGAGAAATACTCACGGCCACGTCGTTTTCTAGATATTTGGTCATTTATAGGGGGATTGTTCGGGTCATCTTGGCTCAACAACAAGTCCTGGAGCTACATGGGGGGCGTGACGGAGGCGAAGAAAGCAACCCGCAGACGATCGCAAGCCGCTTGGATTCGCGAAAATTTGCTGGAATTAGGGCCAACCTTCATTAAAGTTGGGCAGTTGTTTTCCACCCGTGCAGATTTGCTGCCCTCAGAGTATGTCGAAGAACTGGCCAAGCTGCAAGACAAAGTTCCAGCATTCAGCTATGAAAAAGCGGAACTGATCATTGAGCAAGACTTGGGGAAAACCGTTCCAGAACTCTACCGCAGTTTCGACCCCATCCCCCTTGCAGCAGCCAGTTTGGGGCAGGTGCATCGCGCTCAGTTGCACTCTGGTGAAGAGGTAGTCGCTAAAATCCAGCGTCCTGGACTCAAGCAACTATTTGAAATTGACCTATCCATCCTGAAACAAATTACCCGCTATTTCCAAGATCACCCGCCCGACTGGGCCAAGGGCATTGAATGGGTGGGGATCTATGAGGAGTGTCGCAAAATCCTCTACGAAGAAATTGACTACCTGAGCGAAGGGCGTAATGCAGATGCGTTTCGACGCAACTTTCGCGCAGAGGACTGGGTGCATGTGCCCAGGGTCTATTGGCGTTATACCTCTCCCCGCGTGCTAACTCTGGAATATGCACCCGGCATCAAGATTAGCCACAATGACGCACTGGATGCAGCGGGGTTAGACCGAAAGGTGATCGCCCAACTAGGGGCGCGGGCTTATTTGCACCAATTGCTGACGGATGGCTTTTTCCATGCTGATCCCCATCCTGGCAACCTGGCCGTTAGCCCTGATGGAGCCTTGATTTTCTACGACTTTGGCATGATGGGGCGCATTCAACCCGTCACCCGCGACAAGCTGATGAACACCCTCTTTGGCATTGCCCAAAAAGATGCGGAACGGGTTGTGGATTCCTTGATTGAGCTAGGCGCACTGGCCCCCGCAGAGGACCTGGGTCCGGTGCGGCGATCGATCCAGTACATGCTCGACCACTTCATGGACAAGCCCTTTGAAGAGCAATCCGTCGATGTCATCATCGATGATTTGTACGAGGTCGCCTATGGCCGACCCTTTCGCTTTCCAGCTACCTTTACCTTCGTGATGCGTGCTTTTTCCACTCTGCAAAGCGTTGGGAAAGGTTTAGACCCAGATTTCAACTTTATGGAGGTTGCAAAGCCTTTTGCAATACAAATTATGGCGGATGGAAATTCAGTGGGTGATAATGGGTTGCTCGGTGAACTAGGTCGGCAAGCCGCACAAGTGAGCAGCACGGCCTTAGGTCTTCCCCGGCGGATTGAAGATGCCTTAGACAAGCTCGAACGCGGTGACTTGCGAATTCGAGTCCGTTCTACCGAAACTGACCGCGTGATTCGGCGATTGAGTGGGGTTAATATGGGAACTAATTACACCCTATTGATTTGCACCTTCACCCTCTCAGCAACTATTTTGTTTGTGAGTGGTGCAAAGTGGCTGGCACTGATTGCGATTGTGGCGGCCGTTCTGGGAGCGATCGGGCTAATTCGTTTGTTGCTGCGTCTCGATCGCATTGAGCGCATGATGTGACTAGTCTCAGTACCTACGAGGGAGAAGATGGGGGTATAGTTAACTTCATGTGTTCATTGTCCGTAGGATGTAATCGAGTCCCTGTATATCTAAAATGTCTACCTCAGGTGCCTTTCTAAGGTACTAATGTTCTGTCAATAAAATTTTGAAGGTCTTCGACCCCTCAAAATTTAACTCCAGCTAACCTCCCAGCTTTCAGCTACCCGTCAATTAGTGATTGACAGACTACTAGAGCGAAGGTTGGTATAGTTAAAACAGTGTTCCCCAGACAATTGTTCGTGTTTTCACCCTTGTATTTGACGAAATTTGTGTACCCTAAATTTTTGTTTTCTAAATTTGTGTTAAGAGTTACCACCTGATGAAACGTCTCTTCACGGGTCTGACTGATCCGGGACTGGTTCGTTCCGCCAATCAAGACTCTTACTACATTGACCCTACCGGGCGCTTTTTTATCGTAGCGGACGGTATGGGCGGTCATGCTGGCGGTCAGGAAGCAAGCCGCATTGCTGTGGAAGCCATGCAAGTCTATCTGGAAGACAATTGGGACTCTGCTGAGTCCTCTTCGGCCTTACTAGAGACTGCTTTTCTGAAAGCAAACCGAGCCATTTTGCAAGACCAATCCACGCATCCAGAACGAGCGGATATGGGAACTACAGCGGTGGTTATCCTCTTCCGGGGTGAAGAATCTTGGTGTGCCCATGTGGGCGATTCGCGCCTATACCGCCTGCGGGGTGCCAAATTGGAGCAGATTACGGAGGATCACACCTGGGTGGCTCGTGCCCTTAAAATGGGGGACTTGAACATTGACCAAGCTCGTGTTCATCCCTGGCGACATGTGTTGTCCCAGTGTCTGGGGCGCGAAGATGTGCGCCAGATTGAGGTGCAGTTTGTGGACGTGCAGGCGGGCGATCGGCTCTTGCTTTGTAGTGATGGCTTGACTGAGGAACTTTCTGATCACCTCATTGCCTCTCACTTAAAGTCAATTCGAGTCTGCGAAAAGGCCGCTGCTGCCTTGATCAGCGCTGCTAAGGATAACGGCGGACGCGACAATATTACGGTTGTCATCGTGGCGATCTATGGCGTTGGACAACTTCTTTAAGAGATTTTTAGACATCTTGTAGACGTAGGAGATTTCCAGGAAAGTTTACACTAGGCACCGGAAGGGTGAAGCATCCGGGCGATAATCTTCTGGTTAATTCCAAGGCTTGTCTGCCGGATGCTTTGCCTCTACGTTTCTTGGTATGGTCTTTCCTGGAAATAGCTTAAGCTCCTTGATTAAGGAATTTGGCAGGGTTGGTGCTTGATTTATTTCCTTTAGAGGGCTTTGATCCCATGTTTGACGAACTCTTTTGATGAACGCCTGCTATTGGAAATCCGTTGCGATCGGCCCAGGTTCTACACTGTCTAAATGCCTGCTATGAATGTGATTCATGCCCTTGGCTATTACTTTCCTGATACCTCGGGGGGTACTGAGGTCTACGTAAATGGACTGGTGAAGGCCTTACGATCGCACAACATTGAAGGACACGTTGCGGCCGCTCGGTTAGGAGAGCAGGATGCAACCTATCAGCATGATGGCATTGATGTCTATCGCTATCCTGTCTTTCCCAATAGCACGACGCTGCAATTGCGGCAAATCCAACCCCACGGTGGGTTCGATCGCTTTACCCAATGGCTCAAGCAGCAACAGGCGGATCTTTACCATCAGCACACGTGGCGCAGCGGGTGTAATTGGCACCATTTCCAGGCGGCGCACCAGCTAGGATTGCCTACTGTCCTGACGATTCATATGCCCGATGTGCTGTGTCTGCGCGGCACCATGATGTTGGAGGGCAAAACACCCTGTGATGGCTGGATTGATGTGGCGCGTTGTGGCAAATGTTCCGGTGCGCCAGAGCGCGTGTCGGGGGTGATGGCTAAGGGGCTGAGCCGAGTCCCTGCTGCCCTGAGTGTGGCGATCGAAACCAAGTTGTTAGCCACGCCATCGGTGCGCCTTCGGCAATTAGGTCGGGCTGTGGGCATTTTTCCCCAGGTGAGTGCCTATCGCCATCGCTTGCTGACCATGGCTCAAAAGTCCGATCGCATCATTGCCATTTCTCAATGGCTCTACGATGCGCTGCTCCGCAATGGCATCCCTGAGAAAAAGCTGTTTTTGTGCCGTCAGGGGATCGCTGGGGCAAATTTATCTAATCTCAGGCAAAAATTGGATGAGCGCCGATCGCTCAAAATTGGCTTTCTAGGACGTTGGGATGCCACCAAGGGCGTTGATCTGCTGGCAGAAGCGGTGCATCGTCTCTCGGCTGATGTCCCCGTCACTTTGGTAATCCACGGGATGCTTCAAAACCAGTACGGTATCCCGATTCGAGACCGAGTGCTGACGATCGCGGCTCAAGATTCTCGCATTCAAGTTAAAGAGCCGCTGTCTCGCTCGGACGTTCCCCAAGCCCTAGCTGAGTTTGATTTACTCGCTGTCCCGTCTCAGTGGCTAGAAATGGCTCCCTTGGTGGTTTTGGAAGCTCAGGATGTGGGTACACCTGTCCTGGGTTCCAATTTGGGTGGCATTGCTGAGTTTGTGCGGCATGGGGTGGATGGCTGGTTGGTGGAGGCGGCGGATGTCGGGGCGTGGACTCAGGCGATCGATTATTTGGCCAAAACTCCTGATGTCTTAGCTAAGTTACGGAGCAATTTGCACCCGGTTCGTAAGATCGATGCAGTCGCCTCAGACATGGCTACGGTTTACGCGGATATTCTCAGGGCGCGATCGTCTACCTTTTAGGTTTATAAGCCCTTTGGATAGACAGAACTACCAAGAGTGCGATCGGGCTTTGTCTACAAACTTTTCTACGAACCAATGCCAGACACTCTGTAGCTGCTCAACGTTCCTACACAGAAGTGCTGGGATCAAGTAGAATCCCTCATTTTCATCAAGAAATGAGTATGAAGCGCGAACTTTGAACCATGGTACTTAGTCTGCTGTGGAGACAGATTGAGTGGGCATAGGTTTCGTGGCGATCGTTGCCCGTAGGGACTGGCCCTGACAGTGAGCGGGGATGGGCGCACCCATCAAGTCGAGGAAAGTAGGGGCCAGGTCGATCACTTGAGCTAGGGGGAGTTCTGAACCTGCTGGAATTTCCGGTCCTGTAGCTACCATAAACCCTCCTGGGCGGTGTCCCCCGGTTCGACAATAGGTCACAGGTCCAATGCGCCCCACATCTGGGCTATCCATCACATCAGTTGCCTGTTCGTGCCACAACACGACTAAATCAGGGTCAGGGAGGAGGACATCGTCTTGCAAAGCAGATAGGCGAGTGCGAATCACTTGCTTCACCAAGGGCTGCCCTGTCCTGCCATCGACCAGACGATATAGCTTTTCTGTTAACTCGTTGCAGGTTGTGTCGTATTCAGAGCGATCGACGATGCCAGATGGCTCTCTGCCTTTGACATTGAGTCGAATATATCCCGCCTCAAAAAACGGGAGAGCAAAGGCCCTCATGTGCGACCAGTAGGGCTGATACCAAACGGCAGGATGCCAAAACATGGCTTCAGCCGGGTTAGGTAGACTCAGGGTAGAGAGGGCAGGATAGGCCAGCAGCCGATCGAGTTTTGCTTGTAGGGTGCCGGGTGCCCAACGTCTCAACAAACGCTTTAGGGGGTTAGGATCATGGATATGCTGCCAAATTTCTCCTGCCCAAGAGTGCCTTTGAGGATGGGAATTGATGGGTGGGCAGGGAGTTCCTGATTTCCCTGGAGCCAACTTGAACTGATTGGGAAAGCTGAGGCGATAGAGGAACTCACATAATCCTAAACGAGTTAAAATATCCGCTGAATTTGCTCCCATACCATGCACTGAAAATACCAATTTATAGGCATCGGCTGGAGCCACCTCAAGAATGTCACCTAGGGCGCGATCGACGGACTCAAAGGCATCTAGCATGGCGCTCTGACTAAATTGACTCGTCTGCATCACACCTGTAAGGGGATGAGCCTGACCGAGATGCCACAGGTCATGTCCCGCCAAATGAATATCGTTAAAAACTGTGATAAAAAGATCCCAAGGTTGACGTTGTAGGAGGTCTCGGCAGATGGCAGATCGTTTGGTGGTGCTAGCGTGAATCCCCTGTTGAATTCGCTTCAGGTAGACTTCATCCCACCAATAGCCGTTGTCATGATGGAGCAGCGGGTTTCTACCATATTGCTGAATTAATTGGGGTAGCAAATCTGGGGGCTGGGATTGGCTAGGCGTATTTGTAGCGTGAATGCCCCAACTAGTAACTTGCAAACCCTTTACGTCAGCTAGTGGCGCACCAGGAATATCGAAGATGCACACGGAATGATTTTGTCCCAAGGCATAAAAGGGCAGGTAGTCCTGGAAGTTATAGGCAGCATTGCCGGATTGGTGGCTGATCTCATAGGTTCCTCGGTGCAAATTCACCGAACTCCAATAGCCTGTTTTATCAGGCAGACACCCAGTTAGAAACATTGTCCAGATGGCTTCGGTGTCTGCTGTTTCTGCTGAAACCCGGCCATAATCCACCACACTGGTTAAGCGTCCATAGGCACCTGTCTGTCGCAGGCGGCTGAGGTTTGGTAAGTGTCCTTGAGCCATCCACTGTTCTAAAACTATGGGGTCAGCGGCATCCAGTCCGATCGCAATGACAGATTTTTTCATGTAGGTTAGAAGTTATGTCTTA
>JARCMD010000047.1 GCA_030248885.1 Leptolyngbyaceae cyanobacterium MP9P1.79
GCAGACCTATTAGTCAGCAATCTTGCCAAAGTTCCTGAACTGGTGCAAGCCGGATTAGAATCACTTCCCACGGTTCAACGGCTGCAAAATTTTCTGACTCAGCCAATTGCAGATTTTTGCCTTCCCACTCAACCTCCGACCAAGGAGCCTAGATTTTCTCCACCGATCGAATCATTTCATTCAGATCACTACCTGCGGCATAATCAACGGCGATTGGAGCATTTAGCCAGCTTAGGATTAAATCTGACAGCGCAAACTGTGCTTGAAGTAGGTGCAGGTATTGGAGATCACACCAGTTTCTTTCTCGATCGCCAATGTCAAGTGACCAGTACTGAAGGCAGATTAGAAAATTCGACAATTCTTCAACAGCGCTACCCAGACTTACCTGTCAGGCATTTAGACTTAAACGAACCCAATCCAGAGTTTAATGGGAAATTTGATATTGTTTATTGCTACGGATTGCTTTATCACCTGCACCAACCAGAAAACGGAATTGCATTTATGGCAACCCATTGCCAACACTTACTGCTTCTAGAAACCTGCGTCTCCTTTGGCGAAGATGAATCAGTCAACCCGTGCAGCGAACCCGCTGATTCCCCCACTCAAAGCGTTTCGGGGCAAGGATGCCGTCCAACCCGATGCTGGATTTTGAATCGGTTGAAACAGCATTTTCCCTATGTTTATTTCCCTACAACTCAGCCCAATCACGAAGAGTTTCCGCTGGATTGGACGAACCCATCAACCAATATCACCGGACTCACCCGCGCTGTATTTGTCGCTTCTAGGCAACCGCTTAACAATCCCTTGCTGACTCAAGAGATTCCCTTACAGCAACAACGCCACTAAAAAGCGATCGCAACCTGTTGGGCATCCTAAGAAGGGCTTTCTAACGATTTTCCCACATTTGCTCGTAGGCGCGATCTATGGCAGCGTTGCCGACTTCATAGCTACTCGTAATCCATCGCCCTTGCTTGCCCCTCAGCAATCTCCTGTTTCGCTCGACGGGCAGCCGCAACAAGATTATCCTGGGTTTTCTGAAATGACTCATCCCAACGGGCTTCATCTTGCAAATCACTGACATACTCACGAATATGCTCTGCAATTCGATCTTGGATTTCGATCGGCGGAGACTCCATCGTTTTGATGACGGTATAAATCGCAGTGGACGACATAGAAAAGATTTTGAGAAAACTGTGATGGCTTCCAGACTAGCACCCATCACCCATCACGTAATAATGCTGCCGCAGAGAGTGGTAATCCCTAATCAAGCAATAGTTTCATAGCGATTAGAGGCAGTTCAATGATGCGATCGCCCAAGTAGGAAGCGGCAAAAACTAGGGTTTGTCGAATATCTTCATCCTCTAATTCTGGTAAGTTTTGCTCCAATTCTTCTTGACCGGGATACGTTGCGAGTAGCTCAATCACCCGACGAACCACATAGATTACACTGGACTAATTGCGTTGTCGTGGAGCGATCGCTATGCAAGTTAAAGACCTGACAATTGATCAATTGAAAACTCTGATTCGAGAAACTGTTATGGAGGCTTTAGAGGCGCTTTTGCCAGATCCAGATGAAGGTGCAATAGTCAGGGAAGATTTCAAACAAGAGCTTTTGGAGATTCGGAAACGCAGGGAGACAGGAGTTCGGGGTATTCCAGCAGAAGAGGTTATGCAAAAACTGGGATTAGGCGGTAGATGAGCTATTCAGTTGAATATGAACCATAAGCTTTTGCTGATTTAGAGAGGCTGACTCAAGCCATTTGTGAACGAGTCATCAACAAGATTACTTGGTTAGCTGAAAACTTCGACCAGATTACACCACAGGCTTTGACGGCTGATTTATCAGGTTTTTTAAACTGAGAGTTGGAGATTACAGAGTTATCTATGAATTTAGCCGTGACGATAAAGTGATTTCTATTGACCGAATCAGACATCGAAGAGCAGTTTACGACTAAACTCAACCTCAAAAAATCGTTCCACAAGCTCCTTTACTTGCCAGCCCTCAACACCTGTTCAGCCGTTAGCTTTAAGGCTGGGAAGGTTAGAGAGACGATGGTCTGATCGCCCCGAAGCTGCTGAATTTCATACCCCCCATTCACTAGGGTACAGATAGAAAGGGTGGGTTGTTTAGGTTTCCCAATGTGTCGAATCCCCCCTAATCCTGCATAGTCTGCAATCCAATATTCAGGAATGCCTAAAACCGCGTAGTCTTCGACCTTGCGGGCATAATCATTTTGCCAGTTGCTACTAACAACTTCTGCCACAAACTTAATTGAACTGCCTAGCGTCAGGATCGACTGGTCAGACCACAGCAGTTCTTGGGTAAGTTCACCTCTATCGACCACTGCAACATCAGGTCGAAATGCTGTCATACCTATGTTAGAAGGGCGCAATAGTCCCCGCTGAAGGATAAACCAAGGTAAGCCTGTTCCGTCTATCTGAACACACATCTTTGTGGTAATGAAGGCTGCGACCTCTTCATGCAGACCTGTTGGTTCCAAGTCGAACACCTCTCCATCGATCAATTCATAGCGATTATCACCACCATAACGGGCGAGAAACTCGTCAAAGCTAAGTGACTTGTGTTGTATTGGTTGGTCAATCGCAATAGTCATAGGTCAACTTAGCCCAATCAATTGCCTTCAGTTTACCAAATCGAATAGGCGTGATAGATGTGTGACGAATCAAACCTCTGATTGCTTTGCCTCGGAATATCGACAGACAAGCTTTCGGCTATTTCTCCACTGAGGAATGAGGAATTTTGGCATGTACCAGCTTCTTATACTGATTGGAAGAGTTAAGAAACAAATTGGCATCAGTTGAGCGATCGCCCGTTCGAGTAATTCAGTCATAGTGACGCACCACAGAAGAGATTCCGTTCATTATTGCTTACAGTCAACCCTGTTTGATATTTCCCACATTTGCTCGTAGGCGCGTTCCATTTCGCGGGTAAATTTTTTGGCATTCCATAGGGGCGAGGTTTGGCGCGATCGCCGCAGTTTCTCACAGACTTGTTGGCGGAGGGCAGCATCGGTTCCTAATCGCACACCCCACTCAATGTATTCTTCGTCAGTCCAGGCTATGCCTTCTTCTACACCCACATTTTTGAGCATGGTGTAGCTATTACGAGCGGCAAACTGTTGACCCACGCGGGTTACGAGAGGAATTCCCATCCACAGAGTTTCTAAGGTAGTGGTGGCACCGTTGTAGGGAAAGGTATCTAGCACGACATCCGCGATCGC
>JARCMD010000311.1 GCA_030248885.1 Leptolyngbyaceae cyanobacterium MP9P1.79
CGATCGTTGATTGTGTCCAAAGAGTACTCGCAACGGGTGAACGAGAACGCTATCCTGAAGAAGACCCCAGCCTTGCTCAGTCCAAATCTATGACGCAACAACCTGCCCGCATCTGTATTCTTGGTGGCGGCTTCGGCGGCCTTTACACTGCCCTGCGCTTGAGTCAACTGGACTGGGCAAAGGCAAAAAAACCCGAAATTGTGCTGGTTGATCAGCGCGATCGGTTCCTCTTCACCCCCTTGCTCTACGAACTTGTGACTGGTGAACTGCAAACCTGGGAAATTGCCATCCCGTTTGCTGAGATTTTGGCAGGGACAGGTGTGAGGTTTCATCAAGCCACCGTTTCCAGCATTGACCTCGAAGCCAAGCACGTCCAAGTCCAAGATGGCACCGAATTTCCCTACGATCGCCTCGTTCTGTCCATTGGCGGCGAAACCCCATTGAATCTAGTACCGGGTGCGGCAGAGTATGCGATTCCCTTTCGATCGCTGCACGATGCCTATCGGTTGAATGAGCAATTGAGCTTGGTCGAAGCCTCAGAGGCCGATCGCATTCGGGTCGTGGTCGTCGGGGCAGGATACTCCGGGGTGGAACTTGCGTGCAAACTCGCCGATCGATTGGGCGATCGGGGACGGGTGCGCCTGATTGAGCAAGGGGATCAGATTTTGCGATCGGCGACGGAATTCAACCGCGAGTCCGCCAATAAAGCGATCGAAGCTCGGGGCATTTGGTTAGACCTGGATACAACGGTTGAGTCCATCGGCCCCAACACTATCTCTCTTCTCTATAAAGGTCAGGTGGACGAACTTCCCGCTGACCTGGTGCTGTGGACGATCGGCACCCGCATCAACCCTATCCTGGCAGACCTGCCCTTGAAGCAAAATCGGCGCGGTCAACTGGCTGTAGATGCCACCCTCCAGGTTGTGGATCACCCCGAAATCTTTGCTCTGGGGGACATGGCTGATTGCCAAGACGATGCAGGTCAACAGGTGCCGTCCACCGCTCAAGCTGCCTTCCAACAAGCCGATTATGCAGGCTGGAATCTCTGGGCTTCCCTCACCGATCGCCCCCTGCTGCCCTTCCGTTACCAGAATCTGGGAGAAATGATGACCTTGGGCGTGAACAATGCCACCCTAACTAGCATGGATATGAAGCTAGATGGCTCCCTCGCCCACGTTGCCCGTCGCCTCACCTATCTGCAACGGATGCCCACTCTGCAACATCAACTCAAGGTTGGGTTTAACTGGATGACAGAACCCCTGCAAGACCTGTTGGGAGGGCATTAAAGCTTCCTAGAGACGATAGGACGCGTTAGGAGATTTCTAGGAAAATTTATACCAGGCACCGGAAGGGCGAAGCATCCGGTAGACAAGTCCTTGAATCGGACAAAAGGTTATTGCCCGGATGCTTCGCCCCTACAGGGGTAAAATCTTTCTCGGAAATCTCCTTAATTCTGATTACTAAGATAGGTAACTATTGCAGCGATCGTCCAAGGCTATTTGCGATTAAACATGTCTATGAATGCGAGTGAATTGCTCGGTCGTTATGTTGCAGGAGAGCGCAATTTTGGCAATGTAGACCTGCGCGGTATGAATTTGAACGGCGTGAACCTGAGTGGGGCAAACCTGAATGAGTCCAATTTCAGTGGGGCAAGTTTACAGGGGATCAACTTGGGCAGCGCAATTTTGAGTCGAGCAACCTTTAGAGGTGCGAGATTGGATGACGCAGATCTGCACGAGGCCAATTTGTGGGGCGCTGACCTCAGCGAACTCAATTTGATGAATGCCAATTTGCGGGGCGCAAATCTAAAGGGGGCTTACCTGTGGGGAGCGATCGTCTGCGGGGATCTCAGCGGCGCAAACCTCAGTGGCGCGAACCTCAGTGGCGCAATTCTTTCAGGCGCAATTTTAACCGGGGCAAATTTCACGGAGACCAATTTGCAAAATGCCAACCTTTGGGGCGCAACGCTCACGGGGGCAAAATTTCGCGGAGCAGATTTGACTGGAGCCGACCTGAGTAATTCTGATTTGAGCGAGGCGGATTTGGGGAAGACAACCCTGCGGGGCACTAAGTTAATTGGCGCAATGCTGCGAGGGGCAAACCTATGGGGCGCAGATTTGCGGACAGCAAATTTGACGGAAGCAAATCTGACAGAGGCAACATTGACGGGGGTTAACTTTGCTGGGGCGGTGATGCCCAATGGTCAACCCTATGACTCTCCCCAAGGTGTCGATCGATGGAGCTAGGGCATCATTTGAGTCATCCCAAAGTCATTTTGTTGGACGCAGCCGGAACACTGTTTGGTATCCGAGGCAATGTGGGGGAAGTTTACAGCACGATCGCCCGGCGGTGGGGGGTTACGGTCGTTAGCGCTGCGTTGAATCAGGGCTTCAAGCAGAGTTTTCAAGCTAGCAGTGCCGCTGTGTTTCCAGGTGTTAGCGCCGCAGAATTGCCAGCCCACGAATTTGAGTGGTGGCTGACGATCGCCCGTCATACCTTCCGTCACGCGGGAGTTCTGGAGCAATTCCCCGACTTCCCTGCATTTTTTGCCGACCTCTATGCCCACTTTGCCACCGCAGCACCCTGGGTGGTTTATCCAGAAGTGCCCGTCGTGCTGGAGCAGTGGCGATCCCAGGGGATTGAATTAGGCATTGTCTCCAATTTCGACTCCCGACTTTACCCCGTCCTTAAGTCCCTCAATCTGGATAACTTTTTTACCTCGGTCACGATTTCTACGGAGACAGGGGCGGCTAAACCTGATACCGCAATCTTCGATGCCGCCTTGCAAAAACATCAATGTTCCCCTGCCCAAGCCTGGCACATTGGCGATAGCTACCACGAGGACTACACCGGGGCCTACGCCGCTGGACTGACGGCTTTCTGGCTTAAGCGGGGCGACAATTCTATTCCCGTTCGCCTCGATGCATCGGTTGTGGGGGAGCCGATCGCCACACTCAAGGATTTGTATAAGTAAGCGCTAGGCAGCATTGGAGCAGCATAAATTAGTACAGACCGAACACACTTCCAAGCGCACGTTCGTGGGGGCGATCGTCCACAAGTCAAACTTTTTAGCCCTAAGAAGCTGACAACTTGCAGTCTTGATGTACTATCAAGGCATCGCACCCGGCTACATTTTATGACTCTCAAGCCCTCCCAAATTCTGAGCCAACTGCACGCCAAGCAAGCTGACTTCCAAACCTTCGATCGCACAGCCGCCAATATTTTTAAGGAATATCGAGCTGCCTTAGAAAAAGCATCTCGCTTGTCAACAACAGAGTTGGCAACCCAACTCGCAACCCACCCATCCGAAAATTTGGGGGCGAAACCGTTAGAAGCCTTGGGCACCTTCCCGAACTGGATCATGCCCTGTGGTCTGGCGTGGCAGAGCCGGGAGGAGAGCCTGGAGTGGGTGCGGGGTCACATGACGGGAGTCACCACCTTTGCGGTGGACGGTTCGCAAATCTTTCCCAGTAAGGATTTATCAATTCCGGTGGCTTTAGTGCAAATTGGCTGGTTTGAGAATGCCCATCTACCCAGCGGCACCTACGTCAAAGATGTGACCTTGGAGGTGATGACTCCAACGGAACTCAAAGCCAATACCAGTGGTGATCCCGTCGATCGCTTGGTCAATATGCGGCGCTTTCAAATGGAAACCGATCGCCTCATTCAGTTCATGGCAGAACGGCGCGAGTGTGAAACCTGTCTGGTGTTCTTCGACGGCTCCCTGATCGTCACCTTTGCCGATGCCTTTGACCCAGAAAGCCAGCAGATCTACGTAGACTGCGCTCTGAGATTGCTTCAAGCTAGCGAACAATTTCGGGTGCCCTTGGTGGGCTACATCGACACAACCTACGCCCGCGACCTGACCATGATGCTGCAACGCTTGTACAAATTACCCGATGGGCCCGCGATTCATGATGCCCAGCTTTTGGGGCGCAAAATGGCCTGGGGCGATCGAACTCCCCTCTTTCTCTGTCAACGCTCCGGTATCTTGGCGAAATATCAAGACCACCAAGATGCGATCGTCTTCACCTACTTGAAAACTACCCAGGACAATTACCCCGTGCGGCTGGAGTTTCCCCGCTGGCTGTATGAGTCGGGGCAAATGAACCAGGTGCTGGATTGGGTGCGGGGGGAAGTGATCATTGGCAGTGGCTATCCCTACGCGATCGAAACCGCTGACCAAACCGCCGTGCTGCAAAGTGCCGATCGTCAGACCTTTCAGCGCATCTTTCAAGAGTGGGCAGAGGAACAAGACCTCGACCTCCGCCTCTCCCGCAAAATGGTGAGTAAAGTTCGTCGGCGCTAGTCGGGTTAGGCTATCTCCAGAAAAAATAACACCAGGAAATGTAGGGGCAAAGCATTGGGTCAAAGACCTTGCATAACCACAAAAACGATCGCCCCAATGCTTCGCCCTTCCGGGCATTTTGCTGACTAGGAGCCGATCGCCCTCCCCCTCTTCGCCCTTCTGGGGTTAAACCTCGATCGCCCTCCCCCTCTTCGCTCTTTATATCTTGGGTTGTATGGCGTGGCGCTGAGGGCGAAGCATTGGGGCCAGAATTTTTGGACATTTGCCAAGGTTATCGGCCCAAAGCTTTGCCCCTACAGGGGTAACATCTTTCTCGGAAATCTCCTTAATCCCTGATCCTCACTATGATCATTGATCATGAAGAGAGTTCCCCAACTTAACTCTGTCTATGGAAATTAAACGATCGCTGCACACGGCTTTACTGGTTTCCGACCTGACCCGATCGGAGCAATTTTATAGCGTCGTCCTGGGGCTGACCAAAGTAGACCGAGAATTGAAATTTCCAGGGGTGTGGTATCAAATCGAGGACGTTCAACTTCATCTGATTGTGGCTCCCCACCTCCCCTCAGCTCTGGTCAACCCCGAAAAATGGGGTCGGAATCCTCACATTGCCTTTGCCGTCAGCAATCTGGAAGCAGCGAAAGAGCGCTTGGTGAGCCACGGTTGCCCCATCCAAAGCAGCGCCTCCGGTCGGGCCGTCCTGTTTACCCAAGATCCCGATCGCAATGTGATTGAACTCAGCGAGGCTTAGGGGCAGGGTGGCGAAAACGATTGCCTATCTTTACACCCAGCCGCTCCTCAATGCGCCCCCCGATCGCATCCCGTGGACGAGCGACGTAGACCAGGTTTACCAGGACTGGGGCGATCGGCATCAACTCCAGCAACTTTTGCACGATTGCCAGACAGACCCCGCTCAAACCTTACTGATTCGGCAATGGGACGAGCTAGGAGATTCCGTGGAGGAGGTCATTCAGCGTCTCGATCAATTGCGATCGTGGGGAGTTGAAGTCCAAGCTAGCGACGCTCCCCCAGATCAAACTTCGTTGGGCTGGTTGCAGGCAATTCAGTACAACCAGCAGAGTCGGCGCATCCGGCAGGGACACGCCCGCAATCGCGTCAAAGCCTTGCCACCGCCCGGAAAAGCGCCCTACGGCTATCAGCGTGGCAAGGAACGTTACACGATCGATCGCACCGTTGCTCCCATCGTCAAAGATTTCTTTGAACAGTTCCTCCTCTACGGCTCCCTGCGCGGAGCAGTGCGCCATCTCGAAAAACGGCACGGCAAGAAAATTTCCGCCTCCACAGGACACAGTTGGCTCACCAATCCCATCTATCACGGAGATCTGAAATACCAAGATGGGCGGGTGGTTTTGAATACCCATACGCCGATCGTCTCACGGGATGAAGCCGCCCAGGTTGACCGATTACTCCAGCAAAATCACGCGCACGCCCCCCGAACAGCCAGCGCCCCCCGATCGCTCTCTGGCTTAGTCACCTGCGCCCAGTGCCAATCGTCTATGACCATCAGTCGCGTCACCGATCGCCAGCGCATCCAGGAGTATGTGTATCTGCGCCTCACTGCTTGCCCCGATCGCCCCAAATGCTCCGCCATTCCCTACGAGCAAGTGCTAGATCAAACCATCCATCACATCTGTCAAGACTTGCCCTGCGCTGTTGCAGAGCAGCCAATGCCAGACTTGGAGCCAATGAAGCAGAGGATTACGGGCGCGATCGAAACCAAGCAACAAATCCTGACCCAACTCCCTAACTTGGTAACCGCAGGCATCTTAGACCCTGAAACCGCCGAGTTACGCAGCTATAACCTCCGGACTGAACTCGCATCACTCCAAAGCAAACTGGCCCAATTTCCCCCCGTCAACCTCAAAGCCATTGCCCAAACCGTCTCCATTCCTGAGTTCTGGCTAGACTTGTCTGAATCCGAGCGCCGCTTCTATTTTCGGGAATTTATCCGCCAGATCCAGCTAATCCGCCACCCCGATCGCACCTGGACAATCCACCTCATCTTTGTTTTTCAAGAACAGGCTTGAGATTTGCTTCAGTATAGCTACCCTACTACTTCCTCTGAGAATCTATTCCTGCCCACCAAAGACAACATATTTTCAGCACCCCATCACCCTCCCACTCCCTCACC
>JARCMD010000312.1 GCA_030248885.1 Leptolyngbyaceae cyanobacterium MP9P1.79
ATCTTAGCGGGTGGATTGGGGACACGATTGCAGGAAGAGACGATCGTCAAGCCCAAACCCATGGTGGAAGTTGGGGGGCAACCCATTCTCTGGCACATCATGCAGATATATGCCGCCGCTGGATACCGGGAGTTCGTGGTAGCGCTCGGATATAAGGGTGATGTCATCAAGAATTATTTTCTCAACTATTACTACGCTCATAACAATTTAAGTATTCATCTGGGTAAAGGTGATGTGCGAGTGCAGGGCGCAGGACAGGAAGACTGGCTTGTGCATCTTGTGGATACGGGCGCAGGAACCAACACAGGAGGACGCTTGAAGCGCTTGCAAGAATGGGTGGGGAACGAGACGTTTTTGATGACCTACGGCGATGGGGTAGCGAATGTCAATATTCCAGCGGTAGTAGAGTTTCATCGTCAGCATGGTCAATTGGCGACGGTGACGGCAGTGCGCCCGCCCGCCCGCTTTGGAGGACTGAATTTTGATGGCGATCGGGTCGTTGAGTTTTTGGAAAAGCCCCAGATTGGCGAGGGCTGGATAAATGGCGGTTTTTTTGTCTTGGAGCCAGAGGTGCTGAATTACATCGCAGGTGACCACATTTTATTTGAGCAGGAGCCATTGGAACGCCTAGCCCAGGAAGGACAATTGTTTGCCTACCGCCATTATGACTTTTGGCAATGCATGGACACGTTGCGTGATGTACGAATGCTGGAGGGGCTATGGCAGGATGGAAAAGCGCCTTGGAAAGTGTGGCAAGATCCGTAGAATTAGAGATAATGCCGGTCGAGGAATGCTTTTGCTTCAGCAGGGGTATTAATCACGCCATCCAAGGTTGCGCCGAGGAGGGCTTCTAGAATCTGTCGAAATTGTTGCCCTGGTTTATAGCCCAAACGCCTTAAATCAGTGCCATCTAAGGGCGACTTAACCTCTACCAAAACTGTCAGGTAGCGCCAAATGGAGTGGCGATCGGGGCGGGGGCTAGTGGCAGCTAGCAAAACCAGGGTTGCTGGATCGTGACGGTTTAAGGCGATAAAAATTTGGCTGGGCTGGTGGGCAGTGGCTAAGTAGGTAGCAAGCTCTGCCTGGTCTTGGGCGAGGTGGTGCAGACGTTGAATACTGTCAGATGGGAGTTGGAGGTCGGTGGCGATCGGGGCAGCTCGATCGCCCAACTGAGCCAGCAGAATTTCCAGTAACACTTGCCAGCGGGGACCCAAGAGTTGTAGAAACTTGGGCGGTTCTGGATGGGATGCAGCGCGCTTGAGCAGGCGATCGACCACCGCCATGGCTGGGAGCGATCGGTGCAGCGTCAAACTGGGATGGATGCATTGCAGTGCGCCCCAGTCTTGGAGACGCTTCAGGGCAGATTTCCAGGTGGGTGTTTCCAGAACGTATTTCAACTCGCCTTTCAGCCGCGTTTGCAGGGCGGGGACTTTGCTGTGTTCTCGCTTGACTTGTTCATAAATGCCACTGTCGATCGCCTCCCGGAGATGGCGCTCGGTCTGCGACTCCAACTGAAATCCCAGGCGCACTGCAAACCGCACAGCCCGATACATGCGAGTGGGGTCATCAATAAAGCTGTTGGGGTGCAAAATACGCAGTTGGCGCGATCGTAAGTCCCTTTGCCCATCGAATAAATCCAGTAAGGCCCCAGCCCGATCGCTCGTCAAACAAATGGCCATGGCGTTGATGGTGAAATCTCGGCGGTGGAGGTCTTGTTCAATGGAACTGGCGACCACGGTTGGGTTGGCGGCAGGATAGGGGTAGGATTCGGCACGAGCGGTGGCAAGGTCAATGAGCAACGGGCCAAACTCACTGGATTCCTGCCAGGACAAATCCGCCGTTTGAAATTTCCGATGGATTTGCAAACGAGCCTCTGGATAAGAGCGCTGAAGTTCTTGGGCTAATTTGACTCCAGCATTGGCAGCGGCTTCGCTACTGGCATCCCAATCATCCCGATCGCGATCGACTACCAAATCCACATCCACGATCGAGAGCAGGGTTCCGGGAGTTGCTAGGAGAATATCGCGAACCACTCCACCCACCAGATAAAGATTCCAGCCCTGCTCTGTGGCATGGTGAGAGGCAGTGGTGAGGATTTGCCACAGGTGAGGACTGAGGCACTGCTGAAGCCTTTGTAGCGGGAAGTCCTGCAACGGGTTCATTGAGTTAGAGGAGAGATGCGATCGGGAAAATTGGCTAAACGAAAGGAGAGAGACAGACAACTTTCGATAGCGTACTCGAAATCTGGTAGGGTCTATTGAGGAGCGATTGAGAAGCAATGATCAATAGGTCTGGAAAGCATCTTTCATCGGCAGCTTTGAGTGGTTATATTTAATTGGTGAAATCCTACACTGGTGAAATTAATTTTCAAGCCCATTGGTGCTGAATTAAATTGTTCATTGTCAATAGTCCGGACATTTTTGCGATAGCTAGCCCTCATCCCCCAACCCCTTCTCCCAGAACGGGAGAAGGGGAGCCGGATTGAAGTCCCTCTCCCCTCTTGGGAGAGG
>JARCMD010000313.1 GCA_030248885.1 Leptolyngbyaceae cyanobacterium MP9P1.79
CCGCCCTCACCCCAACCCCTCTCCCAAAAGGGGAGAGGGGCTAAGATTTGGATCGGCTCCCCTTCTCCCACTGGGAGAAGGGGCTGGGGGATGAGGGCATACTTTAAGTTGCACATCACCTAAAGATTCTATTTTTTAGGTCAATTCTTAAGGAAATAAGATCTGTGACTGAAAGTGTATTGTTGTTTCAACGGCACGTTTATCGATCGGTTTTGCCCAATGGTCTCGTCGTTTTAGCCACTGAAAATGCCACAGCCGATATCGTCTCCGCCCGGATTTTTGTCCGAGTGGGCAGTTTGTGGGAACGCCCAGAACAAGCGGGGCTATCCCATCTGATGGCGGGGGTGATGACGAGAGGCACCGATCGCTTTTCCTCTCAGGAGATTGCAGAGCAGGTGGAATCGGTGGGAGCTAGCCTGAGCGCCGATGCAGGCACTGATTACTTTCTGCTCAGCTTGAAAACAGTGACCGCTGATTTTCCTGACATTTTTAATCTGGCGGCCCAAGTGCTACGATCGCCAACCTTCCCCGATGCCGAGCTAGAACTGGAGCGTCGCCTCACGATTCAAAGCATCTGTTCCCAGCAGGAACAACCGTTTGCGATCGCCATGGAGCAACTACGCCATCTCCTGTATCAAAATCATCCCTACGCCTTAAGCAGCTTGGGAACGGAAGCAACCGTGGCTCAACTCAGTCGCGTAGACTTGCAAGCCCACCATCAAACCTACTTCCGTCCAGATAATATCGTGGTGAGTGTTGTGGGTCGCCTTGATCCTGCAGCAGCCACTGCCCTCGTGGAACGTGTCCTGGGAGACTGGCAAGCTCCAGCCACTGCCCTGCCCACCCTAACCCTGCCACCCATTGCCCCCCAACCCGGTTCAGCGCGGACTCCCCAAGATACCCAGCAGTCGATCGTGATGGTGGGGTATCCCGCTCCTAGCGTGAGCCACGAAAAGCAGGTTACCTCTGAACCGGGAGCCTACAGCGCTTTGAAATTGTTGAACACATACCTGGGCAATGGACTCTCCAGTCGTTTATTTGTAGAGCTACGCGAGAAGCGTGGACTAGCCTACGAAGTTTCAGCCATGTACCCCACTCGCTTAGCAGAGTCTTACTTCGCTGCTTACATGGGTACGGCTCCAGAAAATACCTCGATCGCCTTGAACGGACTCCAGCAAGAGATCGATCGGCTCTGCACCACCCTCCTGACTCCAGAGGAACTTCAGGCAGCCAAAAATAAGTTACTCGGACAATACGCCCTAGGAAAGCAAACCAACTCCCAAATTGCCCAAGCCCTAGGCTGGTATGAAGTCCTTGGCTTGGGGATCGAATTTGATACGCAGTTCCAAGATGGGATCAACGCTGTGACTGCTGAATCTGCCCAAGCAGTAGCCCGTCAGTTCTTTACAACGCCTCCTTGTATTTCCCTTGTCGGGCCCGCAGAGGCGATCGGCAAGCCATAACAGGACACGGGAATGTGAAAATCAAAAGAGTTAGGCGATGTGCAACTTTCCCGAACCGCCCACCCTTCGGGAAGCAAGCTACACCCCAACCCCTCTCCCAGCAGGGGAGAGGGGCTAAGACACAGATCGGCTCCCCTGCTCCCCTAGGGAGAAGGGGCGGGGGGATGAGGGCAGACTTTAAGTTGCACATCGCCTAGAGTTGAAACTTCTTTGGAAGCAACTTCCTGCATCGCTCCTGCATCCCTCAAGTTAGAACAGCCATAGCCTCTCATTCCTACACCAGTATGATTACTCCAAGGATATTCAAGCCCCCCCAGCTTCTCAGCAGCAGCAGCGGTAGGGATTTGCTGGACGCAATTAACGTCAGTCTTGAAGCTGGCGAAATGTTGATTCTCATTGACATGAACACCACAGCCTACATGGACAGCGGTGGCTTGAGCTACTTAGTCACAATTTTGAACCGGGTTAAAGAGCTAAGCGGAGAACTCTATCTTTGCTCTGTGAGAGGGCAAGCTGCCATGTTGTTTGAAATCACTCACATAGATCAAGCTTTTACAATTTATTCCACCCAGGAGGCATTTCACCAAGCAATGCTGGAGCAAGAAAACTAAAGACGTAAAGTTAGGGACGATGTGCCATTAAGAAATTCTCTGAATCTCTTAAATTCCAAATTTCTGCACTACGGTCTCTCTCTAAAAAATTCTGGGCATTCTATAGCAGATAGATAGGATAGACAGCAGCAATCTACCAGGACGAAGCATAGCTCCATGAACCCGCCCTCTAGTTCAGCCCAAAATCGCCATGGTTTTGAGTCCAGTTCATCAATTGCCAATGGTTTCTCATCTGCCGAAGATAAATCTGAGTTAAGTCTTGACGTTGATGACGCTGAGCCTGAAATGGCCCAAGACGGGGATGGTGACGACTACGCATCTCCTATGGGCGGGGTAAAGCACTACGTTCAAGGAGTATTGCAGGGACAGCAGGCCTATCTGATTACCAATTTACTTCGGGGAGAGTCATTGACCCTATTTCAGCCGCAAATGGTATGGACGATCGGTCGCAACCGGCAAGCAGCATTCCCTTTTACTGATAAGAAATTATCCCGCCGCCATGCTGTGATTCAGTATGTGCCCCAGAAGGGGTTTTACTTAATTGATCTCAATAGTATGAATGGCTCGTTCGTGAATGATGGACAAGTACAACAACGGCAACTCCTCCAGGATGCCGATCGGGTTCATATCGGCCGGATCTGCTTCACCTTCTTTGTTAGTCACCTTTATCGACAATTAGAGGAAATGCATCCAGAAGTGCTAGCCCGCCTCAATGCTCTGGATACTCGTTCTGCTCCTCTACCGACGGAACTCGTCCTCAAAAATGATTTGATGCCAGAAGATGAGGAAGATACCATCATCAGTTTTCGCTAACCTAACTGCTGGTGGGGTGAACAGCCAGTCATGCAGCCGGAGTGAGGACATTTTTTCGACGTTACAGTTACAAATCTTTTTCAAAAAATTTTGGTTGCGATCGTGTTTTGGTTGAATCAAACCAAGGGACATTGGCGGTGTTTGTCTTAGCACGAAAGCAAGTATCAAAGGGTGTGTGCTACAAAAGAGTCGCTAATTTCATGAAATACTTCGCATGAATTTTGTTCATCTCCTACTTTTCTGAGGCACGATCCATGAAGTAGGATTCGTTCAGCAATGGCAGAGGTTACGATCGGACAATCCCTTTCCTAATCACTTCATGGTGCATGGTAGGCTTTTCGTCATGATTTCTTACACAACCTTTGAAAGTAGGTTTAAGAGAATGCTTTACAGGTTGCTTTTGACACCTTGATGTATTTTCGATCCCTTTCATCGGCTATGTGAGAAATAGGTTATTTGAGAAACATCGATCGCTCTGCATTTAAACTTTTTAACCAATATCTGAATGTAATTCCATCTATCTCATTCAATTAAGTGTTTGTTTGACTAGGAATGAGTAATAGTAGGGGTCGATTTTTAAAACCTCTCTCAAAGAAACCTCTCTCAAATTGGTAAAAATAAGTAGGTAGAACCGTGTCAATTTATGATCATGCGAAGCAAGATAGTATTCTAGGCAAGCTGCCAGTAGAGGCTCGAAGCTGGGCTGAGAGTTTACCGTGGCATCAACGTCGATATGTGTTGTCTTTATGTCACTTGATGTGCGCGGCCCCGGCGGAGTTTCAAGCAGAGTTTTTAGATGACTATACTGCGGATGGTATGGTGTCGAAATTGTTTGAAGATCGGGATACTCACAAGCGAGTAAAGCGCCATCTTAAAGAGTTTCACATTCAAGTCGAACTAACCGAAACAGCGATTAGAGGCTATATTAGGCAATTTTATATTCATTCTGCCCAAGACTCACGAACCCAGCCTGACTTGTACTTAGAGTCAGCTTTAAAGCTGGTTTCTAGTTCAGAAGAAAGGAATAGCGTTTTCAACTATATGTTGGGGTTTGAACTGTTAAAAATGATGTTTCGGATGAGTTGGTTACAACACGAGCGGCTGTATCGGATTCAAAGAAATCAAGAAGAATTTATCAACGCTTATATTAGACCGATTCAACATGCCCATCGCATTAATGGTTTGGTTGTGCCTAAAGACGAATCCCTATTCTTTGCTAAACGCAGCTACTTTGTGCAAGAACCTGAAATTAGCGATCGGAAGTTGATTGAGTTAGTGATGGCAACGTTTACAACAGATATTACGATTAATTTTGGGTTCTCCGTAATTCGTCATTCCAAATCATTGCTCTTTGATTACGACTACATTTTTAGACCTGAAACAGATGCTATTTTTTCCTGATTTATGTTTGCAGAAGAAGCTGTATCAACAATTCCATTAAAGGTAGTTTTGTGAAGTTTTGATAAATAGTAGACAGATTTATAACCGAGCTTGCAATTGCTGCAATGAACTAACAAGTGGAGGGAGGTTATTTTGAATGGTTGACCAGGTAATTCGCAAGTTTACTTGAAAATATTCATGAGTCATAATGTTTCTCATGTCACTCATTAATCGCCAAGGAAGTTCAGGGGCTAATGCTTGAGTGTTGGCAGGAATCTTAATTGCTGCTTCACCAATGACAATTAGGTCATAAAGCACGGCTTTAACAACTGTTTCGTTTTGCCCAAATTCAGCGGAACTCATATCAGCAGTCCGTATTTGAATGCTATTAATGGCATTAAGAATATCTTGGACACGTTCCTTGGCAGATCTAGAAGACACGAATTATTTCCTCTAGTATCGGTTTTCTTAGATGTTCTTTAAGGGCATCAGTTGTACCTAGATCGATCGGACATTGAAGGAGATCTTCCAAATAATGTTTGATCTGAAAAAATTCAAAAAAGCCTGTAGATTCATCCAGTTCAACTAAAATATCTACATCACTTTTAGCAGTAGCTTGATCGCGAGCAACTGAACCAAAGAGATTAAGAGATTTAACCCCTAAAGTTTGTAGTTGTGCTTGATGGGATTGAACTAGATTTAATGCATCCGATCGTTTCATAATTCAACCTTTTATTTCATTTCGTTATTAGGCCTTATACTGTGTAACTCATGCCTGAACTCGTAAAACTATCTGTTCCAACAGTATTTCCGCTTACAGCCGTGGTGGGGCAAGCTGCTATTAAACTAGCACTGCTTTTGGCGGCGATCGATCCTGGTTTAGGCGGCGTGACGATCGCGGGACGGCGAGGCACTGCCAAATCGGTGATGGCCCGGGCCCTCCATGCCCTGATGCCACCGATCGAAATAGTGAAGGGATCATTTTATAATTGTGCGCCAGATAGTAGCGATCCAGAAAGTGGCACTCCAGAAAGTGGCGATCCAGATATGGAGAAAGAGCTAGAGGGAGCGGCGACGGCATCCACAGAAATTATTCCTGCACCCTTTATCCAAATTCCTTTAGGAGTGACCGAGGACCGCTTACTAGGTTCCGTGGATGTGGCGCAATCGATTCAGCGAGGAGAAGCCGTCTTTCAGCCAGGGTTATTAGCAGCAGCCCATCGCGGCGTGCTGTATGTGGATGAAATCAATCTGTTGGAGGATCAGATCGCCAATTTGTTGCTGTCGGTGATGAGTGACGGACGCAACCGGATTGAGCGCGAAGGCATCAGCATTGACCATCCTTGCCAGCCTTTGCTAATTGCCACCTACAACCCAGAAGAAGGGGCACTGCGGGAACATTTGCTAGACCGCATTGCGATCGTCCTCTCTGCGGATACAGTGCTGGGCATGGACGAGCGGGTGCAAGCCGTAGACCAAGCCATCCAATACAGCGCCTCGCCTACTGTATTTCTCAGCCAATACCACGAAGACCTCGACTCCCTGAGAACCCAAATTATCCTGGCACGGGAATGGTTGAAAGATGTGCAGATTGAGCCAGAGCAAATTACCTACCTGGTGAATGAAGCCTTGCGTGGTCAAGTCCAAGGGCATCGGGCTGAGTTATTTGCCACCAGAGTTGCCAAGGCCCATGCGGCTCTGGATGGACGCACCCAAGTGAACGCCGACGATCTGCGCCGAGCCGTAGAATTGGTGATTGTGCCCCGCGCCACTGTCGTGGAAACGCCCCCAGAGGACACACCTCCAGAAG
>JARCMD010000314.1 GCA_030248885.1 Leptolyngbyaceae cyanobacterium MP9P1.79
CCGGATGCTTCGCCCTTCCGGGCATCTTACCCACTAGGAGACGATCGCCCTTGCCCTCTTTGCTCTTTCAAGATTAAATTTTGATCGCCCGCACACTCTTCGCCCTGACCATCTTGTGTTATTCGGCGTTACGCTGAGGGCGAAGCATTGAGGCAAGGATTTTTGGTCATTTGCAGGGATTATCAGCCCAATGCTTCGCCCCTACAGGGCTGACATCTTTCTCGGAAATCTCCTTAAAGCGATCGGGTAACAGGTGAAATTCCAGCATCCAAAGCTGAAATCCCACGCAAGGCGAGAAACTCGTGCTAACCTGTTGAGCAGAATGAGAAACTAGTAAAATTGTACCCATCTAAAAGTTGACCTAACTGGTGTACGTCAAGCGTGTAGAACTCAGCAACTTTAAATCCTTTGGGGGCACAACTCCGGTTCCGTTGCTGCCTGGTTTTACGGTGATTTC
Source organism: Leptolyngbyaceae cyanobacterium MP9P1.79 (assembly GCA_030248885.1). Classification (GTDB taxonomy): domain Bacteria; phylum Cyanobacteriota; class Cyanobacteriia; order JARCMD01; family JARCMD01; genus JARCMD01. The sequence goes on from JARCMD010000314.1 coordinate 458, forward strand.
TGGCCCCAACGGATCAGGGAAATCGAATATTCTGGATGCGTTGCTGTTTGCCTTGGGGCTGTCCAGTTCTAAAGGAATGCGGGCCGATCGCCTCCCTGACTTGGTGAATCACACGCAAACCAGTCGAGGACGCGCCACTGTTGAAGCCAGCGTCACCGTCACCTTTGATTTGGCAGGGGAAGCCTTTGTTGCCGCAGATCCTGACCTCCCCACACCTGCCACCGAGTGGACAGTGACCCGCAAGCTCCGGGTGACCCAGCAAGGCACTTACACGTCCAACTACTATATCAACGGTGAATCCTGTAACTTAAGCGAACTCCACGAGCAGTTGCATCAGTTGCGGATTTACCCAGAGGGTTACAACGTCGTGTTGCAGGGGGATGTCACCAGCATCATTTCCATGAACCCCAGGGAGCGGCGGGAAATTATCGATGAGATGGCGGGAGTGGCGGCCTTCGATCGCAAAATCAACCAGGCAAAGGAAAAGCTGGATGCCGTGAAGGAGCGAGAAGACCGGGCGCGAATCGTGGAAGCGGAACTGATTGCTCAGCGCGATCGGCTATCCCAAGACCGGATCAAGGCAGAGAAATATCAAAAACTGCGGGCAGAATTAGAGGCTAAAAGTCACTGGGAAGCGGTAATTAGCTATCGCCAAGGTGTAATTAGCGCCCAGCGATCGGCGGTGGAAATCGAGACAGGCGATCGGACGCTGACTGACCTCGCTACCCAATTGGCCGCCCTGATTGCCCAAACCCAAGATGCTGCTGGAGCGCTAGAGGAACTCAATCGCAGGGTCAAAGCGCTGGGGGAAGAGGAACAGTTGGCGCTGCAATCCACCCTCGCCACCCGTGAGGCAGAGCTACGCCAGATCCAACGGCAGCAGCAAGAGTTGGCGAAGTCTAGCCAAGAGACGGTTACGAGTTTGCGCCGGACTCAGCAGGAGATTCACGAGCAGTTGCAAGCGCAGGAAAGTTTGGCGCAACAGCAAACGGCGGAAACCCGATCGCTAGCCACCTCAACCGCCGCACGCGACGAAATCCAAATTGCCCTGGAAGCCAGCCGGGAAGCTGCAAGTTCGATCGCCGCCTCCTCAGAAGCGTGGGTGCAGCAGCAAACTCAGTTGCACCGGCAAATTGACACCCTGCTGAAAACCCTTGATCCCCAGCGCACCGAGCAAGCCAGCCTCCAAGAACGCATCCACCAGCAAGAACGGCAAACTCAGGAACAAACGCAAACTGCCCAACGGCTGGAGCGCGAAATGGTGACCAAAGAACTCGATCGCACCTTGATTGAGGAACAGTCGAGTGCCTGGCAGCGCCAAGTGCAATCTCTGGCTGAGAGCCTATCCCACGCTGAGCAAAGTTTGAGTGTGCAGCAAGACACCCAAACGCGGCTACTGCAAGAACAACGGGACAAGCAACGCAAATTAGATAAGTTGGAGGCGCAAACCCAAGCCCTACAGGAATCCCAAGGCACCCACACCACCCGCATGATTTTGCAATCGGGACTAACGGGAGTCTGCGGTTTGGTGGCGCAATTGGGGCAGGTGGAGCCACGCTATCAGTTGGCTCTGGAAACCGCAGCGGGGGCGAGGTTGGGGAATTTGGTGGTGGAAGATGACTCGATCGCCGCCGCTGCGATTGAACTACTGAAACAGAAAAAAGCGGGACGGGCGACGTTTCTACCCTTGAACAAATTATCCGTTGCCAATACCTCCAAATCTGCTCCCAGAGCCGACGGACTGATTAATTACGCAGTCAATCTCGTAGAGTACGAGCCGCGCTACCGGGACGTATTCGCCTATGTATTCGGCAATACTGTCGTCTTTGAAACCCTGCCCACCGCCCGGCGCTACTTGGGGCAGTATCGAATTGTCACCTTGGATGGGGAATTGCTGGAGTCTAGCGGGGCGATGACGGGCGGCAGCACCGATTCCCGCTACAGCCTGCACTTTGGCACTGTGGAAGCTACGGAATCAGCGGAGATGCGGGCGTTGCGCGATCGGCTCCGAGAAATTGACCAGGTGTTGCATCGTTGCCTCCAGGAGAGCGATCGGCTCACGGCTACTGTCAAACAGCGGGGGCAAGAGTTGACGGAAACGCGCCAACTCCAGCGGGAAAGCCAGTTGCAACTCAACCAGTTGCAGACAGACCTCAAAAGCTTGGCTGCTCAACAAGTTCAGCTTCAGGAGCAGCAAAGTAAGCAAACCCAGGAACTCGCCAAAGCCCAGACTCGCCTCCAAATCCTGGAGGTGGAAATTCCCCGTCACGACACCCAATTACAACAATGGCGATTGGAATTGGCAGAGTTGGAGGAGTCGCAAACCCACAGCGAATGGCAACAAATTCAGTCCACCGTCAGGGCGCAGGAAACCCAACTCAATGAGCGGGAGCTAGCGTTGCGATCGACGGAGCAACGCCTCAAAGATTTGGACACTCAATCCCTACGGCTGCAAGAAAAGACTCAGCAGGCTCAACAACGGGTGCAAGACTATCGCACCTTGCAAACGACTCAGTTGAATCAGGACGCAGACTTGAAGCAGCAGGAGACGGAAATTACCCAACATCTGGCTCAACTTCGCGCTGAGCTGGCCGTGCTAGAGAAAACGCTGGGATCGGCGAAGCAGGAGCGCGATCGGCTGGAACGACAGATGCGCGATCGGCACACCGCCCAACAGCAGCTAGAGTGGCAACAACAAAAACTCCAGGAAACCCAGCAGACCCGTCGGCAAGAACTAGCAGCCCTGCAAAGCCAATTGGAAACTCAACGGGTTGACCTGCCCGATCCCCTCCCAGAAATCCCGGAAAACCTCGGACTGGAGCAATTGCAGCAAGAACTGCGAACCTTGCAAAAGCGGATTCAGGCGATGGAACCTGTGAATATGCTGGCGTTGGAGGAATACGATCGCACCCAAACCCGCCTGCAAGAACTCAGCCAAAAACTGGCCATCTTGGACGAAGAGCGCACTGAACTGTTGATGCGAATCGAAAACTTCACGACCCTGCGGCAACGCGCCTTCAAAGAAGCCTTCGATGCCGTGAACCAAAACTTTCAGGTCATCTTTGCCGAACTCTCCGATGGCGATGGCTACCTGCACCTCGACAACCCCGCCGATCCCTTTGGCAGCGGACTGAATCTGGTTGCCCATCCCAAGGGGAAACCCGTGCAGCGTCTTGCATCCATGTCAGGGGGTGAAAAATCTCTCACCGCCTTGAGCTTCATTTTTGCCTTGCAACGCTACCGCCCCTCGCCGTTTTATGCGTTTGATGAGGTAGACATGTTCTTGGATGGGGCAAATGTAGAGCGATTAGCTAGAATGATCAGGAAGCAAGCCCAGCAGGCCCAGTTTATTGTGGTGAGCCTTCGTCGCCCGATGATTGAGTCTGCCGAACGCACGATCGGGGTAACCCAAGCGCGGGGAGCCTACACACAAGTTCTAGGAATTAAGCTTCAATCTGCCTCTGTTTAATGATCTGACAAGGATTTTCTAAAGGTGAAAACTCACAAATTTTAGAATCGATAGTCTCCTAAACTGAGAACGAAAGAAATCAATTGCTATAGACCCCGCTAAAAAGCAAAATTAAACATTAAAAACAGCTAACTAAATTTTTAATTTTGCATTTTTAATTTTTAATGGTTCATACTGCTGTTTTAAATTTTGCAATGACTCCCGATAAAATTTGGCAACGCTCCGATATCCTCAATACTCAGGTCATCACCCGTGACACAGGCAAGCGCCTCGGAGTCGTCAGTCAGCTTTGGGTTGACGTTGACCAGCGAGAAGTAATTGCTCTGAGTTTGAAGGAAAACTTACTCTCTGGGGTGATGGGCGGAGAGCCGAAATTTATGCTGCTGAGTAGCATTCGCCAAATCGGGGATGTGGTGCTGGTGGAGAATGATGACGCGATCGAGGACATCAACGTCACCACCTACACCAATCTGATCAACAGTGAAGTGATTACCGAAACTGGAGAACCCCTGGGGCGAGTGCGGGGCTTTCGGTTCAACGTCGAAGATGGCAAAGTCGCAACCTTGGTCATCTCCTCGTTGGGGATTCCTCAGATTCCCGATAAGGTGGTTAGCACCTATGAATTGGCGATCGACGAAATCGTCAGTACAGGGCGCGATCGAGATAGCGGACGGGAACGCCTGATTGTGTTTGAGGGGGCTGAAGAACGCCTCAACCAGTTAACCGTTGGTCTGCTGGAAAGCGTGGGCATCGGCAAGCCTCCGTGGGAACGGGACGAAGATGAAGAATACATCATTCCCACCACGCCAGCGACAAACCAACTTGGCACGGGAGTTCGCACCAGTCCCTATCCCCCCGTTCGCACGTCCAAGCCGCAAATCCAAGAAACCTGGGAAGATGATGACTGGGAAGAACGCCAGCCTGCTGCTC
>JARCMD010000315.1 GCA_030248885.1 Leptolyngbyaceae cyanobacterium MP9P1.79
CACTCTTCCTCATCTATACCTTTATTTCTTAGTGCTTCTATTCTTTCCATATGTCCCTCTTTGCTGTTGCCTAATTCTACACTGGGAAGGGAGTAGCAAGTGGTAGGTTTATTTGTTAACCCATTTCATCTTGGGGATATCAGGATATTCATACATATTTGGATCGTGATCCTCTTGAACCTCAAAGATACGATCGCTTATATCAGTAGAGTGCTTTGTCACCCGAATAAGATCACCTTTCTTCCATAATGCATATGCGACATCGTTCCAAGTTTCAAGTGAGGTAATTGAAGACCCATCTGAATTGGTTTCCCCTTCAGTGTGACTACCACTTACATTTAACGTTGCCGCAATAAATCCTCTAAAGTAAGAATTAACATGCTTCTTCTTCACAAAAAGCTTGTCTGTCGTTCTCCAAGTTACAACTGGACAAGTTAAATATTCACCTTCATCTGTAATCTCTCCATTCATTAAGACAAAATGTCCTGTAAATAAGTTCTTAGGCGAACCAGACGATATATCTCCATATTCGTCATAGGATTCCACTGCTCGAGCATTGACAGCTAGTACAACGATGAAACCTTGCTTATAGTAATTCTCTGCCCGTTGAATTTTTTTTCTTCCTGCTCCTGTGAGAAAACTTCCTTCCTCAACTACTCGTTCTGCTCCCGCCGCTTTGAACCACTTAACAATTTCTGTATTAGTCGTATACTGAGTCAGGACACCCAAGCCAGAATTTGGATTGACAGGAGTAGTATTTTCTGAATCTCTAATAGAGCCAAGAATCATCCAATCTGAGGCGCGACTATTGTCAGTGATTTTTCCAGTTTCATTTTTATCAACCATGCGGCGTTTGCTCGCTTCATGCTTGGCATCCCTAGTCTTAAATTTCTTACCAGGCTTCACCTTAATCTCATTTTTTTTCTTTCCACCAGTGAGTTCAGCTTTACCAAAGTCGCACATATCCATTACATAATTCACAAACTTAACTGGATTTCTTGCCAACAATCCAGTTAGAAGTGATACTACTCCACAGAAACCCACACTTCCCTGATCTATATCCATTGGGTTATTAACTAGAAGATGTTCTACACGAATAAACACTTCTTCGTAGGTAAGCCCACCAAATGAAATTGGTTTGGTCCATTTTGGATCATCAGTTCGTTGCTTTAGAATGAGTAGTGCTCTGTCCCTAGCGTCAATCACACTTTGAACTTCATAGGCATCATCTTTTCTAGCATCGCCCTGCTTTTTTAACCAATCTCTTAGGTCAAGAAGGCTGTCATAACTCATGAGACCTGTTTCTACCCATTCATCACTTTCATTTTTGACACGAAAACATTGAATCGTTCGTTGCTTTCGAGATAGTGCTTCGTCCCTGGCGTTAATCACCTTTCGAACTTCATTGAAATCGTCTTTTCTAGCATCGCCCTGCTCTTCTAACCAATCTCTTAGGTCAAGAAGGCTCTCATAACTCATGGAACGTGTTTCTACCAATTCCCCACTTTTATTTTTGATACGAAAACATTGAATTGCTGGTTTCCCTAACTTACTAATATTAATCCATCCATCTGGGGAGTTTTGTGCTTGCTGAACAGTAGATTGTGATGCGGTATTCGGCTTTAACTGCATACCAGATACATTAGATAAATTTGTATTCTCCGCACGGGAACTGGATAAATGCAGATTTTCCGGGTGATGAGTTTGACGATGCAATGACTCCTGGTGATCACTTTTTTTATCACCTTTCGCCTGAACTGCGCTTGATTGAGTAGTTGCTTTTGGTTCGGTTTTCTGCCCTGACTGAGTATTGCGAATGGAGGCTTCCAACAAATTTGGCTGTGCATTAGCCCGTATAGATTTGTGCTGCCCTGGGTCACTATTCAGATGCACCGAGGGGTACGTCTGGGAGTTACGTGATTTTGCCTGCAGTTTCCCTCGCGGCCCATCCTGCTGCTGCCCTACCTGTCCCAATGTTGCCTGGGCTGAGGCAGGGGAATTGATTTGCTCAACCAACTGGGATGCCGCCCGATCGGCCTCCTGTTCGTATCGGTCGTTGGGTTGCCCGATCGTCAACTTTGCCTGAATCGGGGTGATTAGATGATTAAGTGCCACTTGATGCAGGGTTCTTTGCTGCTCCCCTGCTTGCTTCCCCTGAATCGCCTCTGCCTCTTGGATACCTGGGGGATAAACAGAAATTTTAGACAGGTCAAAACCACCCCTTGATGCCTGGTCTAGTCGTGCTTGGAGGACTCCTTGCATCTTGGCTTGCAACATCCCCAATTTAGCTGACCCTTCTGGGGTGAGGGTGCCATACTTTTCGCTAATCTGAAGCCTCATGCTTTCCATTTTGTTCTGAGCAAATTCAGCATCCTCTTGTTCCTGGGGGGTAGGAGGATTGGCACTCGGTTTTGCTTGGATTGCAAAGGGACGGGGAGAAAACCGAGAGTCTTGCTCTGGGTTGGATAGATTCCGTCGGGAGGATTGACGCTTGTAGGATTGTTTCAATTTACACTTTGCCTAGCAATTAACTGAGTCTCTCATAACCGATCGCTCTCACCCATCAGTCTTCCAGAAACACAGGACAGGTTGTAATTTTGGAGAGGTATAAGTCCTTTAAGTTATTTGAAGTATCGTTAGGTATCATATAACACTTGGATTTTGAGGGTTGCAGTGTACCAAACAACATCTTAATACAGTGTAATAATCCGGAGCTTTGTTTGAGAACTGTCCGGCTTACTCTAACTCGACCCCATCTCAGTTTTAGCATAGAAAAAATTTTGAGCGTTAGGGCTGAAAGGCTTGCAGTCTAACATCTCTGTCCTCCACCTTAACTGTCCCATTCTGGGCTGTAAGTGGGACAGTCTAAAAATCAAACAACGAATTTTGGGAGTTTCAGGCTCTTAGGGGTTGCGACAGAATACGTGTAAAAACCTGCAAGATAGCCCTCTAAGCGTTATCTAGTCTTGCTTTCAGGCTTTGGCTCTAACTTATAAGCAGTTCCACAGTACGGACAGAACCGATGCTTGAGAGAGGTAATGGGTTCCTGGCATTGACGACATCGCTGTTGTAGCTGGCAACCGCAGAGGAAACCGTACTTCGCTCGTACTTCCATCCAGACCGACTCTGGCGGTGTCCCCGGAACCCAGCAGTGAGGACAAAATTTGAGGGAGGTAGACGCTGGGATGGGAGTGCCACGACTCATCGCCTCCAAATATTCCACCGGAATTTTCAGGGCGTAAGCCAACCCATTGCGGCTGTGTCGGTTGAGCTTAGTTGTAATGCCTCGTTCAATCTTTCCCAAGCTTTATAGATGCACTCCGGCTTTGGTTGCCAATTCCTTCTGCGTCAAACCGAGGCTTGCCCGAACCCGTTTGACATAATCAGCCAAGGCTTCATCAGGGTTAGGCAGTGGACTGCTGTCTAAAGCGCTCAGTGAACTACCCCACCGCAGAGCGGACGGGGTATCAAATTCAAATCTTTTTTGATCAAAACTAACGCCCCAAGGGGCGGGGAATTTGACCCTCGACGCGATTAAATAGTGTCTTAAAGTATTCTAAGAAAATGCTGTATTGCTGACACTATCACCTGATCTAAGGCGATTCCTAGAAAAGAGATTACCGAGTCGAGTATAGTTGGGAAAAGTCTCAAAATCTAGGTCATCACAACATGGAGTCCTCCGTTCTGCCGCCGTCGTTGTCCCTCGACCAAATTGCAGATCTGCGTCTTGCGGCATCCAAGATGGATCTGGTGACTCGTCGCAGTTTTCAAGCCGAAATGACGCTGAAGTACTGTGATGGCAAGTCCCGATTGGCAGAATCCCGCTTTGGCTGGGGACGGGCTAGTGTAGAGATGGGTCTGGCTGAACGGCGCACTGGCATCGTCTGTATCGGTCGCCAATCGGGGTATTCCGGGGCAAAACGGTGGGAGGATCAGCATCGAGAAGCGGCAGCCACATTACGCCGTCTAGCAGACGCTCACGCTCAACAAGACCCGACGTTTGGCAGTACGATTGCCTATACCCGCTTGACCACAAAAGCAGCCGTGCAGGCTCTGCGTC
>JARCMD010000316.1 GCA_030248885.1 Leptolyngbyaceae cyanobacterium MP9P1.79
CAGTTCTAACGGCGTGGCCTGCACTAGACCCTGGCCAATCGACATACTAATCGTGTCGCCCAAATACCAAGGTTCGCCATAGAGCGCCTCCTTCTCAGAAGGGATCGGCATCACCCCACTGCTGCCGCCTTCTAGCCCCAACGTATCTTTGAAACCAATGCCCAAAACCTTGCCCCACTTGGCAATTTGTTCAGGCCCAACCGCCATTCCCAACCGAAAGAAAAAAGTATTACTACTCACCGCCAGGGCATCTCGAAATCCGATAGTGCCGTACCCATGCTTACTGCTTTCCCAAAATTGAATACCGCCCACACTAATGAAGGCAGAAGTCCCAATCGTAGAACGGGGAGAAAACTTGCCCGATTCCATGGCAGCGGTAGCGGTGACAATCTTAAAGGTGCTTCCCGGTGGGTAGCCTTGGAGCGCCCGGTTCAAAAAAGGCTGATCTCCTTTTTGGAGATTGTCCCACTCGGCTTGACTAAAGCGACGGGTAAACATATTGGGATCAAAGCTAGGCCCACTGGCTAAAACCAGCACCTCTCCAGTTTTTACATCCAGCGCTACAACTGCACCTCGGCGGCCATTCAGCGCCTTTTCAGCGGCCTGTTGCAGTTTTAGATCGAGGGTCAGCTGTACCGATTCGCCATTGCGGGCAGGTTGCACCCCTAGCATTTGCGATTCTTGCCCACGGGCATTAACTTCCACTAAACGGCTGCCCCAGGTTCCGGTTAATTCCTGGTTGGCTAACCGTTCAACCCCCATTTTGCCCACCAGGATGCCCATGGGATAGCTGGGGTTTTCGGCAATTTCATCAGCCGTTGCTTCACCGATATAGCCAAGCGCATGAGCGGCTAGCATTTTGTGGGGATATTGGCGGCTAGATCCAGCGAGGATTTCGACCCCTGGTAGGCGAGGTAGGGCTTCTGCAACCGCTACAAACATGGTAGGCGAGAGCTGTTGACTCACCCGTACGGGTAGGGCAGACGTGTAACCCACTTGAGCCAGCCGATCTGAAATTTCTTTGGGTGGAACTTGCAAGATGCTGCTGAGGCGGGCGATGATGTATTGCCACTGTTCTTGGGATTGTTGACGTGGCCAAAGGTAAACATAGCGGGAGAGCCGACTGCTGACCAGCAGTTTTCCATGGCGATCGCTAATATTGCCGCGATCGGATGGCAACGGCACCATGCGAACTCGATTTTGTTCTGCCAGCTGCTGATTCTTGGCTCCTTCCACTAACTGTAATTGTGCCAGTCGAGCGACATAGCCTGACATCAATACCGTGACTATAATCATTAAAGTAGAAGCTCGATAGAGCAGATTGCTGCGATTAGAAGCGTTCTGCACTAATGAACTTCGAACTAAATGTTCTTTATCTAAAAAGTAAATTCTGCCAGCCATCTTCGCTCTATCCTCAACCGCGTTGCCTGAGCTAATTGATGCCGTTAGTTAGTCTGGAACGCTTCCTAAACAAACTTGTAAGGGCACTGAGAAACCATACTGAATCTGATCAAATCGATCAAAAGTAATAGTCTGATTACAGAGTCCTCCATTCAGGGTAGTACTCTGTAACAGAATTGTGTTGAGGCAAACTAATGTTGAGCCGAACTAATGACGATGGAGCAAGCAACGTAGGTTGAGCCATTATTCCAGTTATTTCGACCCTGTCCCGGATGGAGATCTGGATCTCAATTTGATTTCCATGAAAATCCTGATGTCAGATCCAGACCGCTGCCTGGATCAAGGTCAAGGGAAGGGAAGGGAAGGGAAGGGCGATCGCCTCAACTTGGATTATTCCGTAGTAAGTTCCTACACAACCGTTACATTCAACACAAGTGCAACAAAATTGCTCTAGGAGTTTACATTATTCCGGACAAGAGGGTTTAAGGGGTGTCGTTTGCCACAGTACCTCTGGGTTGGCGAAGAAGCCAGATCTAAACGAAAAAATTCGCAAAAACTTAGTATTCGGGTAAATTTGGCGTAATTTCTGCGATTTCGTAAAGTTCTAGGGGAAGGCCATCGGGATCCTGGAAAAAGGTAAACCGTCTGGTTGTCAGGGGATCAATGCGAATGGGTTCGGTGGCAACGCCGCTCTGGTTTAACTGGGCAACCAGTCTATCTAGCTGCTCTACAGCAAACGCCAGGTGCCTTAACCCACGGGCTTCAGGGTAACTAGGACGAGCCGGGGGATCAAGGAAGGAGAACAGCTCAAGGCGATCGCTTCCTAGCTCTAGATCCAGTTTATAGGACTGGCGCTCTGCCCGATAGGTTTCTTGAATGACCTGAAACCCCAGCACATTGACGTAAAAATGGCGGGAGCGTTCATAGTCTGAGCAGATGATGGCGATGTGATGAATGCCTGTAATGCCCATGCTGCTCCTCCATACAATAAATTCAGTTCATTAATCCACCCTAAAGCCAGCGCTACAGGCAGCAACATCGGCTAACAGCCTGCATCTCCAAGCACAGGCAGCTCGACGCTAGCGCTCCCTTGCTCAACCCGCAACGTGCCGCCTTGAATCGCGACCGATTCAATTTCACCCGTTTGCCCTAAGGTAACGTTAGCTTGAACGGTTGTATTGCCATCTCGGCTGACGAAAGTCTGAGAGGTATGCTGGCCATAGAACTCGTCGCAGCTAGTGGCCGTACGCCGGAATTGCTAGGAGAAGCCGGAGAGGCGTCTGGTGGAGTCGTTGCGGGTGTTGAGGCTGCTAGGGTCGTCTGTGTGGGCGGGCTGGGGTTGAGCTGGATAGATTCGGTATCACAAGCTGACAGCCCCGTCACTGCTGCCAAGATTGTGAATAACCAGACCAGCCTTTTCATATCTCGATCTCCTGCGAATTGCCCGAATGCGAGCTAGATCCCCGCAGAGACGGGAGGAAATAAATCTCAGTCTTCTGAACGAACAGACCCACCCCTCATGGTAGAGCCATTGGCTGAGGTACAACGGTTAGCTTTCATGTAATGAATTCAATTGACGAATTCTAGATAAAAGAGTTCTGGTAATTAATCATGAATAATTTGAACGAACGTGAACAGCGCGAGTTGCGCGAACGTCAACTCAACCGTGAG
>JARCMD010000317.1 GCA_030248885.1 Leptolyngbyaceae cyanobacterium MP9P1.79
CCAGCAGCAATGCCATTAAGTGTCAGGAGTGTGCCCTCATGCCAAGCCTGACAGTGTTGCAAAAAGCGTTTAGCAACATGGAATTGCGCCCCGAAATGTAGATGGGTATAGGACGCATGAACTTGATACCGCTGCCAACCCTCTGGGGCAAACGTGAGATGGGAATCATACCCTTGGAGGGACAGGAGCGGCCGATCGGGCCCCTGGGTCAACGCCGATCGATGAAACTCATGCCCCCAGACCCGATCGCCCACCTCCACCAACGGACTCGACTGCAACGCCGTCCCTTGCCGATAGCCCAAGGTCAACCGCTCCCCCATCACCGCTGACGTTGGCAAAATCCCCACCATTGGATAAGGTATGTTGGCAAAATCCACAATTTGCTCACATAGATACATTAATCCACCACATTCCGCATAGGTCGGCATCCCTGCGTGAATGGCTGCTTGCACCGATCGCCGCGCTGCTATGTTCTCTGCCAACGCCCCCGCAAACACCTCTGGAAAGCCACCCCCAAAATATAAACCCTGCACACCTTCGGGCAGGCGATCGTGCATCGGACTCCACGGCACCAACTCCGCCCCCAACGCCTGCAATAAATCCAGATTATCAGCATAGTAAAAACTAAACGCCGCATCCTGAGCCACGGCTAGTCGAGTTTTGAGTTTTGAGTTTTGGGTTTTGGGTTTTGAGTGGGTTGCTTCTGCTTCCTGCAACTCCCAACGTTCAACCCCAGGCTCTAGCAATGGCAGTAACTGCGCCCAATCGAAACAGGTTTCCCCCAATTTTGCCAAACGATCGAGAATCATCGACAAATTCCCCAACTCAGTCGCGGGCACCAAACCCAGGTGGCGATCGGGAATTGCAATATCATCCTGGCGACGTAACACGCCTAGAATTGGCAGATTGAGCGGCTCCAATGCCTGGGTGAGCAACTCTAGGTGCCGATCGCTCCCCACCCGATTGAGAATGACACCAGCCACATGAATGCGGGGATCAAAGGTGCGATAGCCATGGGCAATGGCGGCGATCGATCGTGACGTGCTACTGCAATTGAGAATCAGCACCACTGGCGCTCCCAGCAAGCGGGCCACATGGGCCGTACTGGCCGTATCATCTCGCCCCGAAGCCCCATCGAATAATCCCATCACACCCTCAACCACTGCACACTGAGCGCCCTGACTATGGCGAGCAAAACATTGCTGCACATAGGTTTCAGAGGTCAGCACCGGGTCTAGATTGCGGCAGGGGCGCTCCGTGACATACCCATGGAACATCGGATCGATATAATCCGGGCCTACCTTAAAAGACTGCACCGTATAGTGGCGTTGCCGTAGCGCCGCCAGCAGCGCCAGCGTCACAGTCGTTTTCCCCACGCCGCTGCGTTCACCTGCAATAATGATAGCCATTGCCCGTTCTATCCCCGTAACACCAATGCATCGTCTTGCCACTATACCAGGAGGCTGGAACCCGTCTGCGGACGGTGTCATTTTCATCGAGCAGCAACCCGCCCCGATCGTCATCATCACCGCTGCAGACACCGACATTCAAACCCTAGCCACCGCCGTTACTCAACTCCCCGCCGACTTTCCCGCAGTCCGGGTCGTCAACTTGCTCCAACTCCAGCAACAATTGACGATCGACACTTACGCCGAAGATGTGTTAGCCACAGCCAAAGTCGTCATTGTGCGCTTAATTGGGGGACAATCCTATTGGAGTTATGGACTAGAAGTCGTTCAGGAAACGATCGCCGCCACAGGTGCCACCCTCATTGTCCTTCCCGGTGACGAACGCCCCGACCCAACCCTGATCAGCCATTCCACAGCCGCCCTATCCGCCGTCAATCAGGTGTGGCAATACTTCATCGAAGCCGGAGTGGAGAACTATCACAACCTGCTGAAATATATTGCCACCCAATTTTTGGATTATACTATACCCTACCAGCCACCCCAGTCAGTGCCACGGGTGGGTATCTATAATCCACACCGACTCGATTACAGCCAGCCCATTCAATCTGGTGTAGGGATTATCTTCTATCGCGCACACTATCTATCAGGGAATATAGCGGCGATCGATGCCCTTTGCCATGCCCTCACCGCACGGAACCTAACACCTGTCCCCCTCTTTGTCTCCTCCCTCAAAGAACCTGATGTGCAGACAGAATTAATCCGCTACTGCCGCGCAGGAGTAGACATCATCCTCAATACCACCAGCTTTTCCCTGGCCAGCCTGGAAACCGATACGCCCCAAGTTGACCTCTGGGAAACCCTGGATGTCCCTATATTCCAAGTCATATTCAGCGGCGGTACTCAAGAGGCATGGGAAGCTAGTACCCAAGGATTAACGCCACGGGACATGGCCATGAACGTTGCCTTGCCCGAAGTTGATGGCAGAATTATCACCCGTGCCGTGTCCTTCAAAGCCGTGCAAACCCAAAACTCCGACCTCCAAACCGAGGTAGTTGGGTATGTACCCGAACCATCCCGGATCAACTTTGTCGCTGACCTCGCTGCAAAATGGGTGAAGTTGCGACATACCCCGATCGCCGATCGTAAAGTTGCCTTGATTCTCGCCAACTACCCCAACCGAGACGGCCGCCTAGCCAATGGTGTGGGATTAGATACTCCCGCCAGTTGCCTGGAAATTCTGAAAACGCTCAAAACAGCAGGGTATAACGTTGGAGAACTTCCTGGCACCAGTGATGGATTAATGCAGCAACTGATCGCCGGGGTGACTAACGATCCAGAAAGCCTCGGACTGCGCCCCATCAGACAATCCCTATCCTGGGAAGCCTATCATACCCAGTTCGCCAGTCTCCCGATCGCTGTCCAAACTGGCATCCAAACTCAGTGGGGAGACGCAGAAGAGGTAAATGGATTTCCTATAGCTGGACTGCAAGTCGATGGGTTTCCCATCGCCGGATTACAGTTTGGGAACATCTTCGTGGGCATTCAACCCGCACGGGGCTACGATCGTGACCCCTCCCTCAACTACCACGCCCCAGATTTAGCACCCACTCACACATATCTCGCCTTCTACCATTGGATTCGCGAAACCTTCGCCGCCAACGCCGTTGTCCATGTCGGCAAACACGGCAACCTAGAATGGCTCCCCGGCAAAAGTGTCGCCCTCTCCGAAAATTGTTATCCCGAAGCCGTATTTGGTGCCATGCCCCACTTCTACCCCTTCATTGTCAATGATCCAGGGGAAGGTGCCCAGGCAAAACGCCGATCGCAAGCTGTCATTCTCGACCACCTCACCCCACCCATGACCCGCGCCGAACTCTATGGCAGCTTACACCAGTTAGAGGGTCTGATTGATGAATACTACGAAGCCCAGACCCTTGACCCCAGCCGTGTTGGTATCATCCGCGATCGGCTCGTGCAGCTCATTCGCCAAGAAAACCTCCACAAAGAGTTAGGCATCACCACGGAGCTATCAGACGACAGGATCGCTGCCGCCCTCACCACCGCCGACGGCTACCTCTGCGAACTCAAAGAAGCCCAAATTCGAGACGGATTACACATCTTTGGGCACTGCCCCGTTGGACAACAACTCCGAGATTTAATCGTGGCCATTGCCCGCAACCCCAACGCTAACCGCCTGGGTCTAACCCGCGCCATTGCCGCCGACTGGCACCTGGATGTAGACCCATTGACTGCTAATTTAGGCGATACTCTGGAAGCAACATCCCTTCCCCAACTCCAATCCTGTCGGATTATTGGAGATGCCGTTGAAGTCATCGAAACCTATGCAGCATCACTCATAGACGCGATCGTCCAAGGAACAGAACCCCATGACATCGGTCAAAAAACCCAACAAGAATTGCATTGGGTGCGCGATCGGCTCCTGCCTGCCCTGCGACAAACACCTCAAGAACTGCTTAATCTACTCCGAGGATTAGATGGACACTACATCCCTAGCGGCGCGTCCGGTGCCCCCACCCGTGGCCGCCCCGAAGTTTTGCCCACTGGCCGCAACTTCTACTCTGTTGATATTCGCGCCATTCCCACCGAAACCGCTTGGGACATTGGTCGCAAAGCGGCTGAAGCCCTTGTGGAACGTTATACCCAGGAGCATGGGGAATATCCCAAAACTCTAGGATTATCCATCTGGGGCACCTCAACCATGCGAACGGGCGGCGATGACTTAGCCCAGGCATTGGCATTGCTAGGTGTACAGCCCGTGTGGGATGGAGTATCCCGTCGTGTAGTTGACTTTGAGATTTTGCCCCTGTCTATTTTGGGTCGTCCCCGCGTAGACGTGACCCTGCGGATTTCCGGCTTTTTCCGGGATGCCTTCCCCAATCTCATTGACCTATTTGATAGTGCTGTCAATAGCGTTGCCAACCTCAACGAAGCAGCAGCCGATAATCCCCTCGCTGCTCAAGTCCAACAGGAAACTCTCCATTGGCAAACCACAGGATTAACTCCAGAACAAGCTACAGCCCGATCGCGCTATCGGATTTTTGGTTCCAAACCCAGCGCCTATGGAGCCGGATTGCAAGGACTGATCGAATCCCAAAACTGGGACAGCGACGCTGACCTCGCCCGCGCCTACATCAACTGGAGCGCCTATGCCTACACTCGCAACACCGAGGGCCGATCGGCTCCCGAAGCCTTCACCCAGCGGCTTGATACCCTACAAATTGTGTTGCAAAACCAAGACAACCGAGAACATGACCTACTCGACTCCGATGACTACTACCAATTTCAAGGGGGTTTAACAGCCGCCGTTCGTTCCATCTCTGGCAATACTCCAGAAATCTACTTTGGCGACAACTCCTGCCCGTCCCAACCCAAAGTCCGCAAGCTGAGCGAAGAAATCAGCCGCGTCTACCGCTCCAGAGTCGTGAATCCCAAGTGGATTGCGGGAGCCATGCGCCACGGTTATAAAGGTGCTTTTGAAATGGCCGCCACTCTGGATTATTTGTTTGCCTATGATGCAACAACTCAATGTGTGGAGGATTTTATGTATGAAGGAGTCGCCAATGCCTATCTCTTCAACCCAGAAGTCCAAAACTTTGTGCATGAAAGCAACCCTTGGGCATTACGTGATATGGCCGAACGTCTGCTAGAAGCGAACCAGCGCGGGCTTTGGGAACAGGCAAAGCCAGAGATGTTAGACCAACTCCGATCGCTCGTTAACGAAGCAGAAGGGGCGATCGAATCCCAACATACTGGAGAGTAAGATCACTATTGGTTAATATTCCATTCTCATTTCTTAGCCTCAAAATAGTCATGATCACCCTCCGTCCTGCAACGATCGCTGATCTCGCGCTGCTCCAACACTGGGATGATCAGTCTCATGTCATTGCCTCAGATCCCAACGATGACTGGCACTGGGAAATAGAACTTGACCGCACCCCCGATTGGCGAGAGCAATTAGTTGCTGAAATCGCCGATCGTCCCTTTGGATTTGTCCAAATCATCGATCCAGTCCGTGAGGAGAGTCACTATTGGGGTGATGCTCCAGCAAATCTCCGCGCCATTGATATTTGGATTGGAGAAGCATCCGATTTAGGTAAAGGCTATGGGACACAAATCATGCAACTTGCCCTAGCTCGATGTTTTGCCGATCCACTTGTCACCGCTGTACTGATTGATCCACTAGCCAGCAATACTCGTGCCCATCGCTTCTATGAACGCCTTGGCTTCCAATTTGTCGAGCGTCGTCAGTTCGGTGATGATGATTGCTTCGTTTATTGTCTGAGTCAAGCAGATTGGCACCACAAAAATAGTGGTATTTAAGTCCCACTGCCACACTGACACTGATGCCAAAAAACCTTGCCCAAGTGGGCAAGGTCACAGCAATTCACAACGTCCACCGTACTATGTCAAACCATAGACAAACGAACTAGCCAACGACGTGACCACACTGAGCGCCAACGCACCTAACACTGCGCTCCAAATGCCCTTCCGTAATTCAAACCCAGGAACTAAATAAGCGGCGATGGCAAAAATAGCGATATTTAACACAAACGCAAACACAGAAGATAGCAACCCCAATGTCAGCAAGTTGGGAATTGCAAAAACCAGTTTCAAAACGGGTAACAAAAACGCATTGAGAAGCCCAAAAACAGCACCAGAAATAATGGCTTTCCGATACCCATCAATCTCCACACCGATCGGCAATTGCGCCACAATCACTAAACTACTAGCCACAATCAGCCATGTCACCAAAATCTGTACAATATCCATAGGATAACTCTCCGATCTAAACGCTTAAGTTATTAACTAACTAGCAATGTAGATCAGATTCCTCCTTCCCCACTCTACACATTGATATAAAGTCTGCGCTAACCGAGACAGAGATCTGTCTTCCCCATCTGCCCTGTCTTCCCTGCCTCGCCCCGCACTTCGTTTGCCTATGGGCTACTCTGGGGTGATGGACTTGGCGCAGGCGTTGTGGCAGGTACACTTCCTGAAAACATACCAGGACTCGCTGAATTAAACGGGGTCGTTGGGTTAACCTGGGCAGGACTTATCGTTGGAGTTGCAGAATTAGGGGCCGGAGCAGGACTGGCAGGGCTAGGAGCAGGAGTTGCCGTACCAGGAATAATGTAAGGCTGATTAGCGGGGGCTTGACTCGGAAGACCAGACGGACTCGGAAGGACAGACGGACTGGGCACGATCGGCAGTGGTGATGCGGAGGTGCCGTAGGGATTCAGCGGGTCAGCAAGATTGGGGTTGGCTTTAGTGGGAAAGCCAGGAGCAGGAGGGCTAGCAGTTCCAGGGGTAATGAAACCTGGATTTGGGGGAATACCAGGCGTTGTCGTATCTGGTAGCGTCGCCAAGGCCACCCGATCGCCCCCCACCGATCGCAGCAAATCCAAAACCTGCACCACATCGCTATACACCGCCAACTTTGGTGCATAAAGCACAATCAAGCCTTCCGGCTGAGTTTGCCTAAACTCCACTAACGTTTGCGAAAGTTGCTCACGGGTCACTGGCTGCTGCTCAATATACGTTTGTCCCGCAATATCAATGCTCACAATCAGCATTTGCCGCGATGGTGAAGCACTATTCCTCGGCAATGGCACATTGATATTGAATGCCTGGGGAGCCAGCGGCAAGGAAGTCAGCACAAAAAATGTCAAAACACAGAAGCCCACATTGACCAATGGCCAGGACTCAATTCGGGCCCCATCTTGCGACGTATTATCTAACAATTTAATTTTCATCGTCCCACACTACTCCCAGCGATCGATCGAACCCGCTTCTAGAATACCTTCCCTCCCCTCTTACACGATCGCAACTTTAGCAAAAGGGCACAACAGGTAAAGGTTAGAGTCCAACATATCGCCCCATGCTCACGTTAAAGCCAAAACTTTCTTTCAATTAAAAAGCGAGAACCAAGGCTTCTTGGCTCCCGCTTCTCACTTATATAGAAGGAGTGAAGGGTTTGGGGGCAAATGCATCACCACCCAAAACCTGGTTAATTTCCCAAAGACGCTGTAGTTGGAGATCCCAAAACCTCCAGCCGGACAGGAGCTACACCACTTTGAATGAGTCCCAAAACCTGGGCAGCGGCAGCGGAGAGATCGATGATTCGCCCATGGATATAGGGGCCTCGATCGTTGATTCTGACAATCACCGATCGCCCATTGTCCGTATTCGTTACCTTCACACGCGTTCCAAAAGGCAAACTGCGGTGGGCAGCCGTCATCGCATTTTGGTTATAGCGTTCACCACTGGCACTGGGATTGCCATGGAATCCCGGCCCGTACCACGAGGCCCAACCGCTAAGACTAAACAGCACCGGGCCAAGAACCGCATTCAGAGTAGAACTAGGTTTGCCGACGATCGTCTTCAAGGGAGGCGCATCACCGAGGAGCCGCCGCAACCGATTTGCCACTTGAAGGGCATCCTGTTCAGCCTGACGAGTGGTATCGGGTAAAAAAGTTACCGGATCAATTTCAACCAACGTTTGATTTTGCACCTGAATCGTGTAACGCTCCCGTTGGGCATTCCAAGAGACCGTAATTGAGTTGGCATCTACCCCCTCGCGGTTGAGTTGGTTGAGCCTGGAAGCCACAGCCGTGGCGCGCCAAACTGGATCAGACTGATATTGCTCTGAGGCATCTCCGGTGATATCCTGAGAGCGAATGGCTTGGGTAGACGAAATAGTGACTGAAGGTGAGAGCAGATTTGTAGTTGTAGCAAGCTTTCTGGTTTGAGTCGCCCCTGTAGCAGCAGGCACAGAACCGAGAAACGTTAGGACAGGAATATTTCGTAGGTACAAGGTTGCAGCTCTACGTCCAGAAATAGAATGGGGTTGAACCTTGGCGATCGTAGAATCAGGGTCTACGCTGCTCTGAGATTGATACTCTCCTAACTTCACCACCTCTGGCTTTTGAGAATCTTGGAGAGGGGAGGTTTTGGAAGGGGAGGTTTCAGATTTAGAAGTCGCTGAAGCCGCTTCTAGGTAAGAACTGGGTGCATCGATCGGGGGGGCAGTGGTCTCAGAAGGTGAGAGTTCTACTTCCGGTTTATGCTTGACTGTTTCTGCTGGACTAGCATAACTGGCAGTAGTTGTGCTCAGGGCTGTAATCAGCAGCGTGGCAGTCAGACTTTTTAAGATTTGTTGACTCATAGATCCTGGGTGAGAAGCACGGAAGAGCCAAATTTGACAAGTGATATCAAAAGCTGAGATTAACTCGTACTCATTCCGTGTTTGCTTTCATTGATCGAACTGCAACAGACTATCACGAAGATTTTGAGTGGGGATCAGCATGGCACGGAAAAGTTCTCTAACTTCATCAAAAATTTACACTGAAGTTCACAGAACAAGTGCTGTCTGGCAGAACATTTGAAGCCACTTTTTGCGAAAAAGTTATTTTAGATACTTTATCTAAACTTTATATTACGAAGGTCAGATTATTCTCATAAATTTATTCTCTATGGAAGTCTGGAAATTGACGTGCTAAGCGACCATCTCAGTGCGTTATTTACTTAGCCTTATCTACTTCAATACTTCGGACAGTTTTTGTGGAGGTACTGGAAACCCTGTTGTACAGCCAAGACCCTCACCCTAAATCCCTCTCCCAAGAGGCTTGTCATTACCAACATTTTTGAGAAATCGAAGATTTTTCAAAAATGTGAATTCTAAACCTCTTAGAAGTCCCAAATTGTCGCCCGAACCGCCCCCCTGCCCCCCAATTCTGGGGGGTTCTGAGATCGAAGTCCCCC
>JARCMD010000318.1 GCA_030248885.1 Leptolyngbyaceae cyanobacterium MP9P1.79
GGCCAAATCAGAGGTACATTTACCTCAGAAACATCGGACTGAGAGCGATCGCCTGATCCACTCGCTGTTCGCGTTTGAGCACAGGGTATAACAGGTGCGCCTTAGAATACTCTACTTAAGGAGCAGAGGGTTCAGTCAGGCAAGCATCTTGCCTTTTCCGATCACCTTTCCGATCAAATGTAGCACCATCACCCTATCAAGGTGGCTAGAGAATCGCATATAGCTACTCTACTTTATGTAAATCTAATAATAATTAAGTGCAGACTGAGTACATGCAGCAGATACGAGGTGTGATACTTTTCAGTTTTTTGATTATCTGCCAGCCGGCGAAAAGAGCGGTGTGCTCGCCTTGATCGCGGCTAGCATCAGCTGCATTTCACTAGGCGTCCTGATTTTGGAGAGTTTCAAGAGAGAGCTATAGTGAGAAGACAGTGCAAGCTTTATCCGCAATTGCAGTGCCACTTAACCGTGTCATCTGAACCGTGTAATTCTGAAGAGATGAGAGTTCGAGGTTGAACTGTGTCGGGATTGGTTGCTGGCGTTGACCAGAGGCGGTAGCGACACCCAATTCGGCAAACATCTGAGCTCAGGTAGTTTTTAGGCAGCTTTGTTTTTTTGCTTCAAGTTTTAGATGGGAAATATTCAGCCGCTCTGGCACTCTACCCAGCCCAGCTTTCAGTAATTTTGCTCAGATCCTGTCTATTCCTTGAAGCAATCGGGGAATCCTAGATCAAACTAGATCAATCTAATTCCATCTCGACGCCTCCAACTTTGTCGATTAAGCCATAGAATCTGATATTTTTTGTGGGTGCCTCGGGCTTAGACAGATTGGCTTGTATATCTCAAATGTCTCCAGGAGAATAATTTGGCTGCATGCAAGGTAACTTGAGTGAGATCGATATCCGCAGCATCCTACAGCTCATTGAGTTGGGTCAACGAACGGGTGAGCTGCTGGTGGAAGCCTATGGCTCGTCTTGGACGGGGCCATCGGGAGACGGGTTGTCGGGTGGAAGCGCTGTATGGAATCGGGTTACAAAAGCCGCCGCCGAAAAGTCCTGGTTCGTTTTCTTTCTAAACGGGCAAATTATTTATGCTGGAGATGCGAAAGGAAATTTGCAGCGCCTGCGCGATCATTTGCGGCGCTACAAGTTAGAAAAGGCGCTAGGTTCAGTAAGTGAGTCGTCGGCGATCGCCACCACCAATGCTCCAGAATATGGACATCTGTGGGCATTGCTAGAAAACCGGACGCTGACCCCGGCTCAAGGCCGTAGCATCATCCAAAGCATGGTGCACGAAACCTTGTTTGACCTGCTGAGCTTGCATCATGGATCTTTTATATTTGAGGTTAGCTCTGCCCTGTCTCCCCAATTGACCACCCTGGAGATTGGCCCCCTAGTCATGAAAATCATGAAGCAGGTGCAGCAGTGGAAACGGTTTCATCCACAAATTCAGTCGCCCGACCAATGTCCGGCGATCGCCAATCCTGACCAGCTCCGGGCCACACTCAAAGCCAGCACCTTTCAAACCCTCACTACCTGGATGGATAGCAAAACATCCATCCGCCAAATTGCCCGCTACCTAAACCGCGACATTCTCACCGTTGCCCGTGTCGTTTACCCCTACGTCCAGCAGGGATTAGTGCAATTACTGAATCCCTCACCTGATCTGGCACCCAGCTTGGGGCTAGCTTGTCCTAACCGCGTGCCTCGAGTGGTTTGTATCGACGATGGCGTCGCTATCCGTCAAACTGTAGAAGATATTCTGCAACAGCATGGCTATGAGGTATCCTCTATTGGCAATCCCCTGAAGGCACTGAGCCTAGTGTTTCAATTGAAGCCTGATCTTATTTTGTGTGATATTTCAATGCCTGAACTGGATGGCTACGAAATTTCCGCCATGCTGCGCAAATCGACCGTCTTTCGCCAAACTCCAATCGTCATGCTGACCGGGCGAGAAGGGTTTATTGACCGCGTTAGAGCCAGAATGGTAGGAGCCACAGACTACCTGACAAAGCCATTTGGTGAGTACGAACTGCTCACCCTAGTCGAAAAGTACGTCGGGCCTGGAGATCCCGCCCGCCCCACCTTTGAAAAATTGCTGGCGGCAGACCTCGAAAGTGAGTTAGAACTTGATATTACTGACTCGTCTTCACCAATCTCTACCTCTGCTGGTAGTGCACAATCAAGGCAGGGCTAAAAGCACATAGCCTGATCGAGGTTAAGATTCAGACTAAATTCAATCATTGAAGTAGCATTAGGGATGCCAAAACTTCACGCTAGGAATTTTTATTTGGTGACTTCTATCTTTATAGTTACAGCGTAAGGAGTTATGAGCACAGTTTTGGTTGTAGAAGACAGCGTAACCCAGCGGGCGATGATTACAGATCTGCTCAAAGGCAGTGGTCTGAATGTCACTATTGCGAGTGATGGGGTAGAAGCTTTAGAAAAAATCGAAGGTCATTCACCCGACCTGGTCGTGTTAGATATCGTCATGCCTCGGATGAATGGGTACGAAGTCTGTCGTCAGATCAAAGCGAATCCAAAAACTCAAAACATTCCTGTCGTGATGTGTTCCTCAAAAGGCGAAGAATTTGATCGATACTGGGGCATGAAGCAGGGGGCAGATGCCTACATTGCCAAGCCGTTCCAGCCGACTGAGTTGGTGGGCACGGTCAAGCAACTGTTGCGAGGATAGGGGTAGAGATACATGATAGGCAATCCGGATTTTCTAACGGGTCGAGGGCAAGATCAAGGAGCAGAGTTTCAGGAGCTAGACAGCCCTGAGGGTGAGTTGCATCTGAGGTTTTTTGTGGCATCAGGCGACGAATTTGCTTTACCAGCGGTGGGGATTAAAGAGGTAATTGCTTTACCGCCCGACCGGATTACGCCCATCCCGAATGTCTCTCCGCTATTATTAGGTACTCTTAATGTGCGTGGGCGAGTAGTCTGGGTGGCTGATTTAGGCCAATTTTTGGGAGACTCTACTCCGTTGAGTACCGATCGCCCAGAAATTTTTGTGATCGCAGTCGAAGACCAAGATACGATGTTGGGCCTGGCCGTAGACCGGATCAACGAAATGGATTGGCTCAGTATTGATGACGTACAGATGCCGATCAACATTCCAGATGGGATGGCTCCATTTATTCGAGGCGAGTGGACGCTTGTCAACGAGAATAGTCGATTCCTCAGGCTGTTAGACCAAGTCGCGATTCTTCGCTCGGCGCGGTGGGCAGCCTAAACTTTTAGCACATTCGGATACTTGCATGGGCAAGGAGAGGGCAAATGGGATCAAGCAGTGAGTACGCACAAGACTATCAACAGGCTGAAAAAGCTTACATGCAGGCGAAGTATGAGGACGCCGCTGCCATCATCGATCGTCTCGTCGAAAGCCACCCCAATGAGCCGAATGTTCGGCTGCTGCGGGGACATATCTATTGCTATGGGTTGCAGCAATATGCGATCGCCCGAGAGCAGTATCAGTCGGTCTTGAGTCTCACTACCGATCCAGAATATGTAGACTATGCCAACAGTGGACTGGCAACCATTAGCCAATTTGGCGGCGATGATGAACCCACTGGGCAAGAAGAGTCGTTTGAGGCGGAGTCGTTTGGGGCGGATGAGTTTACCGATGGCGGATTTGCCGATGGCGGGTTTGTCGGCAGCGGCTTTGCCAACGATAGCTTTGCCGATATTGATGACGATTTTCTGAGCACCACCGACACGGCTCAGTCCTCCTTTGATCCCAATGGTGAGTTTACAGACGCGTTCAGCTTTGACAACCTTGACCTTGACAACCCCGACGATTTCTTAAGTGAATCCTTATCATCTACATCTGATCCATCTGAGTTAGATAATCCGTTTGCGCTCAGCAGCGATGATGAATCTGCCGGCCCCTATAGCACCACTAACGATCCGTTTACCTTCAACCAGTCGGCTGAGACATCGGCACAGTCTTCTGACGTCTTCGATAGCGCCTACTCTGCCTTTCCTGAGCTAGACGATGAAAACTTTGCAGCCCTAGAGGATGCGGATCGACTTCCCAGTTCAGATCCCTACACGACCCCGTCGTTTGACTCTAATTCTACTTATTCGTTTCCAAGCGCAGCGGCAGACCAGGCGGATGCTAGCCCTCTTCACGGGGGAGAAGACACGTTCTTTATGATGCCGGAAGAGTTTGAGGCTGCTGCTCAAGCTGAGTCAAGATTTGGCTATGACAACTCCGACAGGTCAGGTGCACCCACGTTTGGGGCTGATGCACCGGAGCTGGATGAGAGCACTTATGTGTCTCCATTTGACAGTGGCTTTGAGCTAGATGAGCTAGATGACTTGAATGATTTTGCCACCACGGGCAACTCAGGCGTCAACTCCAGCGGTGCTGCGAGCAACGCCGATTTTCTAGATGAGTTTGACGAGTTCGACGATTTGGGCAGTTTGCCCGATTTTGATATAAATCAGTCGGCTGAATTTACTAGCCCTTCTGTAGGGGGATCCGGGTTTGGGAGCATGGACAGAGGAGATTTTTCCTCAAGCAATGGCGGATTTGGTCTGGCAGACGGGATCGATCAGTCTGTGATTCGGGAAGACGAAATCTTTAGCATTTCTGGGACGTCCGATGCACTGCCCATGTTTACCCAAATGGATGGCCGTACCATAGAGGCAGAAGTAGCCGTAGAGCAGGGCTGGCTGGCGTTTGTGGAAAATGCGCCGTTGGCAACTAAGCGCTGGATTGTGGCGGGAGCTACTGGGGTAGTGTCGATGCTGGCTGTGGCGATTGTAGGCAATTTAGCCTCTAACTTTTTCGTGGCCGAAAAAGATAAGCCGACGGTGGTACCCTATACCCAGCAGACGGGGCTGATTATGGCTGCGGCTGCGGGTTTGTTTGGGGCTGGTACTGCCGCCACATTAAGCTGGGCTACCTCGAAGCAAATTAGGCGATCGCTAGTCGATTTGCAGGCTCAGTTCGATTCGGTGTCGCAGGGCAACATGGGGGCACGAGCAACGGTCTA
>JARCMD010000319.1 GCA_030248885.1 Leptolyngbyaceae cyanobacterium MP9P1.79
CCTCTCCCAAAAGGGGAGAGGGGCTAAGATTTGGATCGGCTCCCCTTCTCCCACTGGGAGAAGGGGCTGGGGGATGAGGGCAGACTTTAAGTTGCACATCGACTGATCGGTTGCAAGGGAATTTTCAGCCAAAACTCCGCTCCTTGATTTGGTTCAGAAACCCACCACAGAGATCCACCATGTTTTTCTTCGATGATTTGCCGTGTGATGGAAAGTCCTAGCCCGGTGCCTTTGCCCACAGGTTTTGTGGTAAACATCGGTTCTGAAAGTCGCTCCTTCACTGCTTCTGTCATCCCTAGCCCATTATCAGCAATGCAAACCAACACCTGATCTCCAGCCCGTAGTTCTGTGTGAATCCGAATGGTGGGAGTGCGTTGGCTGAAATTGGGATCTTTCTCTGCGGCTTCATCTAGGGCATCGATCGCATTTGCCAAAATATTCATGAACACCTGATTGAGCGGGCCGGGGTAGCAAACCACGGGAGGCAGAGTCCCATAGTCTTTGACCACCTCAATTACGGGTCGATGGCGACCAATTTTTAGGCGATGGGACAGAATCAGTAAGGTGCTGTCAAGACCTTCATGGATATCAACAGCCTGGGTAACCGATTCATCGCGCCGCGAAAAGTGTCGCACAGACTTCACAATTTTGATGATGCGATCGGTGCTATCGCCCATACAGGTGAGGATTTTAGGCAAGTCCTCCATGACATAATCGAGTTCGATCGCCCCGATCATGTCTTTGATTTTCGGAGTCGGTTCCGGGTATTGGTCTTGGTAGAGTTGCACTAGGTCACCCAGATTTTTTATATAATCGCTAGCGTGTTCTATGTTTACTGTAATCGCATTGATGGGATTGTTGATTTCGTGGGCAATCCCCGCCACCAGTTCCCCTAGAGCAGAGGTTTTCTCCCGCTGCACCAAGCTCACCTGGGTTTTTTTCAGTTCCTCTAGAGTTTGAGATAGTTCCGCTGTACGCAGGACAACACGGGCTTCTAAATCCTGGGCTAGCCTTTCCAATTCCTGATTTTTTTGCTGCACTTGGCGAGCGAGGCTGCGAATCTTCAGTTGACTCTTGACGCGGGCCAGCACTTCTTCATGCTCAAACGGCTTGGTGATGTAGTCTACGGCTCCCACATTGAACCCTTTCACCTTATCCACCGTATCAGCCAAGGCGGTCATGAAAATCACCGGTATATCCTGGGTTGTATGGTTAGCCTTTAGGTGTAGACAGGTCTCAAAGCCATCCATACCAGGCATCATGACATCCAGGAGCATAATGTCAGGCTGGCTATACTCGGCTTGTTCGATCGCCCCTTCGCCATCTGTGGCCACCAAAATCTCCCACCCTGTATTGCCTAAGGCTTCAGAGAGGACTTTGAGATTATTGGGATTATCATCCACAATTAAAATCCTGCCCATTTCTAGATTGACTTCGCTACTCATTCCGCTCATGGCTTCAGTTCTCGGTAAGGTTTGATAAATTCTCGAATTTTCTTAATTTGAAACGTTTCGGCTAAGGTCTGCACCTCTGTGGCAAAAGGCAAAAATACCTCATCTCGCTGGATTAACTGCTCTGCCCGCTCCACAATGCCGTTGATGTTCCCTTTCATCGCCAGATCGTATAAATACTCCAAATCCGTCGTTGGGGGAGCAACATAGGTAATGGCTGGAACAGGGCCGTCGGCGATCGATTCTCGTGGTCTATCCTGGGAGCGGGGTGATTTGCTGATAGGAGCGGTTTCATAAATCCACTCTAAGTGTAAATACTCCTGCAATTTCTGCAAAACCGCCTCAAACTGGAGGGGTTTTGCGAGAAAAGCATTTCCCCCTGCGTCTAAACTTTCCTGCCGCTCTGCATCAAAAGCACTGGCAGAGGTGATGATGATAATCACATCTTTGAAGGTGGGCGATCGGCGCAGTTGCCGCACCAATTCAAACCCATCCATCACAGGCATTACCAAATCAGTAATGATCAGATCGGGGTTAATCTCTAGCGCTCGCTCCAAGGCCTCTTGCCCATTCGCAGCCTCAGTTACGTTAAAGCCAATATCTTGCAGCAAGTCCACCAAAACCGATCGATTCTGCCATTTATCATCCACCAGTAAGATCTTTTGCGATCGGCCTTTGAAGCCAACCACCTTATCCTGAGCCACAACCCGACCAGCCTGTATCCAATCCACCGCCTCTGGCAACTCCAGATCCAGCTTGAACACACTGCCCTGCCCTAACTGACTCTCGACCTGAATCGTGCTGCCCATCAGTTCTAGAATTCTTTGGCTAATTGACAGCCCTAACCCCGTACCTTCTACCTTCCATTTGTTACGTCCCACCTGCTCAAAAGGTAAAAATATCTTTTGGATTTGCTCTTGGCTCAAGCCGATCCCAGTATCTGAAACCTGAAACCGAATTCTCCAGCTACGGAAGTCTGCCTTAGAAGCATGATTCGAGGGATAGTCCGGTCTAGCTACCTGGCTTTCCGATCCTGGCTCCACTTCTGGCTCAATTAAAGTGACACTAAAAACCACGCCCCCTTTATCGGTGAATTTGATGGCATTTCCCAGCAGGTTGATCAATACTTGCCGCAGTCGGCGCTCATCGGTACGCACCCCAACAGGTAGGCTGGCAGACGGCTGATAGGTAAAGGTAATGCCCTTTTGCTCGGCTCTGATGGCGCAGATCTCCACCACACTGTGCAAAAAATGTAGCAAGTGAAAGTCAGTGGATTGCAATTCCATCCGCTGGGCTTCAATTTTCGATAAATCCAAAATGTCAGTAATCAGGTTAAGCAAATGATTGCTGCATTGCTGGATGATGCTAATGCCTTCTTGCTGCTTGGCGGTCAAGTTTGCATCCCGTTGCAAAATTTGGACATAACCCAAAATCCCGTTGAGGGGAGTTCGTAGTTCATGACTCATATTGGCCAAAAACTCACTTTTGGCGATGCTGGCTTTCTCTGCCTCTGCTTTAGCTGCTTGCAAAACGCTCTGGGTCTGGTCGTTCTGCACCAGCAGGTGATTGACTTCTTGAATCAGATGGTTGAGAGTGGCTGCGAGAATGCCCACTTCATCTTCACTGACGATCGGAATTTGCAGTTCAAAATTAGAGTCTTGAGTCACCCGTTTCGCTGCTTGGGTCACCGCTTCCAGAGGGCGGGCAATCGATCGACTAGTGTAAATCGCCAATAGAACCGCTAGGGCGATCGACACCAACATACTCACCACTAGTGCGTTGATTCGCAAAGCTCGCACATCAGCTTGCTCTGCATCGGCTTGTATTTCCCGTTCAAAAGCAGTTCGAGCCAGCAGGGTTAGCTGATCTGACAAGGCATCGTAACGCCGAACTAGTTCAGCGTTCGGGAGTGTGTTAGCAGCTTGTGCTGAATTTGCACCGATTGCATCCTGTCGCTGTAAAACCTGTTCGGCGTTCTGGAGATAAGCAGCGATCGTCGCTTCATTTTGCAGAAACTCCGCCAGCCCCTCCACCTCTGAGACAGGAAGCGCTTTGACTTCTTGCAGTAACGCTTTAGCCCTAGCACTATGTTGCAGAAAATGAGCATAACTTTGCTGATGCGCTCTAGATTGCAACAACGCCACCTGAAACTCTCTTAACAGTGCCCCCGTTTCGTGTTCTTCGTGCTGTTCTCGCGCCGCCTGACGCTCGTAGTGATCCCCTACTGCCAGTCCCAGCAGAGTTCCCAACACAGTAATCATCAGAGCCAGTCCATAGCCAAGACTGATTTTGCTACTAATTCCCAGACGGCGCATCCGTTGTAGCATTCTGCTAGCCGTAGGCAGTTGAGTCGTCATAGTCTACAGTAAATACAAATTCTGGGTCAAGGCAAGGTGAGACACAATCTGCTAGCCCCCTAAATTCGATGAATAGCGTTATTACTCATTCAACAAATTTTTGGTTTGGGAGCTATTTGCAGAATTCCCTCAAACGATAGCTGATACAACAATGACAGACTTTAAAGTTATTTGGAGTGCCTAAAAGTACTGTCAGAATCAGGATTACGCCACTTGATTTATTCAGGTTATGGAAGTTTTTGCTAATACTTAGTTTGTTTAATCTTTTAATAATCAATCATTAACTTATGGCTCAATTAGAGCCGTTTTCCATAACGGTTGCTCAGTCCGATCGCGTCACCCTTTGACGTTAGAAAGTATTTTTAAATTAGCGTGTAGTTTTGCACTCGCCCCCCAATTTTGGCTTGCTCTCGAGCCACTCTTGTCCAGACATCCCCTCAGCCTAGAAACCGGGGTTCTGCGAAAATTGGGGGCGATGACAGCAATTCTGGACAGAACCCCAGTTTCTTATGCCCTGCATCCCACCACTGGCATCTCGGTTTTTTGGGGTAAGGGTGGGGGCGATCGATCTCTGGCTAGAAACCGGGGTTCTGCGAAAATTGGGGGCGATGACAGCAATTCTGGACAGAACCCCGGTTTCTTGGGGTAAGGGTGGGGGCGATCGGGTTCACCAGTGCAGGCTGGTGGAAATAACGATCCAGCACTCAACTCAAAACCCAAAACCCAAAACCCAAAACCCAAAACCATCCCTCTAACTGACCAAAAACTTCTGCCAAGCTTTACAGGTGCCCGATCGCCCTCAAGGTTGCGATAGAATGAGAGAAATATTAAGAAATGTAAAAGCACAATGGTGATCGTTCACCCCCGTAAGCAGCAATCCATTGTTGTCATTGGAGCAGGCATTGGCGGATTGACTGCGGCTGCGTTACTGGCCCATCGCGGCGATCGGGTCTTAGTACTCGATCAGGCGATCGTCCCAGGGGGCTGTGCATCCACCTTCCAGCGACGCGGATTTACCTTTGACGTGGGAGCAACCCAGGTTGCAGGGCTAGAACCGGGGGGCATTCATCACCAAATCTTTACTGAGCTAGGCATAGAGCCGCCCGCCGCCACCCATTGCGATCCCGCCTGTGCCGTCTATCTGCCTGGAGAAACCGTCCCCATCAATGTTTGGCGCGACCCCGCAAAATGGCAGGCAGAACGCCAGCAGCAGTTCCCTGGCAGCGAACCGTTCTGGCAACTACTGGCAACGCTATTTCTCCACAGTTGGGCTTTTCAAGCACGGGAACCCGTTTTGCCACCCCGTAACCTATGGGATTTCTGGCAACTGGTGCAAGCCGTGCGTCCCGGCACCCTCGTGACTGTGCCCTACACCTTTTCCACAGTGGGTGATGCCCTGCGCCGCTACGGATTGGCGGGCGATCGTCGCCTCAGAACCTTCCTCGACCTGCAACTCAAGCTCTACTCCCAAGTGGACGCTGAGGAAACCGCCCTCCTTTATGCCGCCACTGCGTTGGCAGTGTCCCAGGCTCCCCACGGGCTATTTCACCTCCAGGGAAGTATGCAGGCTCTCAGCACCCAACTCGTCACAGCTTTGGAACGGGATGGGGGGCAATTGCTGATGCGGCATCGGGTTGAACAGATTCAGGTGGAAGCGGGCAGGGTGAAAGCCGTCGTGATTCGTGACCTCAAAACCGATGCTGTTTGGACAGAACCCGCCGATCATGTTGTCGCCAATGTTCCGGTGCAAAACTTGGTACGGCTACTGGGCGATCGGGCCCCCCAGTCCTACAAGCGCCGGGTCGAAAAACTCCCGCCAGCTTCAGGAGCCTTCGTGCTGTACTTGGGCGTAGATGAGACGGCGATTCCCGTGGGTTGCCCGCCCCATCTCCAGTTTTTGTACGATGACGCAGGGCCGATCGCCGAAAATAATTCTCTCTTTGTTTCCGTTAGCCGTCCGGGGGATGGTCGCGCTCCCGCTGGCCGCGCCACGGTCATTGCCTCGTCCTTCACCGATCTGGCGATGTGGTGGCGATCGGCGGATTACCCCGCCCTGAAACAGCAATACACCGAGCAAGCGATCGATCGCCTCCAACAATTTTTCCACCTCACCCCAGACACCCTCATTTACCAAGAAGCCGCCACACCCCGCACCTTTGCCCACTACACAGCGCGGGAGCGGGGAGCCGTGGGAGGACTGGGACAACGCGTTTCCACCTTTGGCCCCTTCGGCTTTGCCAACCGCACCCCCATCGATCGCCTCTGGCTCGTGGGAGACTCCACCCACCCCGGCGAAGGAACGGCGGGGGTTAGTTACTCAGCCCTGACAGTGGTGCATCAGATCGATGCCATCTCCTAAAAGCACCACAAAACTCCATAAAAAAACCTGGCTTTCACCAGGTATTTATACTCTCTTAAAATTTTTAGTGGTTCCCCCCAGAGGTTTAAGGAGATTTCCGAGAAAAATGCTACTGCTGTAGGGGCGTTCGCGTAGCGTGTGCTTTGCACTTAGCATCCGGCAGAGCAGCCCCTGAATCGACTAGAAGGACATTGCCCGGGGAGCATCTCAGCTTTGTGGAGGATACGCCAAAACCACCCTCATCCCCCAGCCCCTTCTCCCCTTTTGGGAGAAGGGGAGCAAGATCCAAGTCCCTCTCCCCACCTGGGAGAGGGATTTAGGGTGAGGGTTGCAAAAGTGAGATGCTCCC
>JARCMD010000320.1 GCA_030248885.1 Leptolyngbyaceae cyanobacterium MP9P1.79
ATCCGATCGTTTGGCTAGCTGATTTGGAAATTGGCTTGGGAATTTGGGACGGTGTGTTTGAGGGGATTCCGGGCTATTGGTTGCGCTGGTGCGATCGAGGGGGCAATTGGCTGTTGACAGATACGGAAGAGGAGCGAGCGGCAAAAGAGCAAGCAGAGCTACAGGCTGAATTGGAGCGATCGGCGAAGGAGCAAGCAGAGCTACAGGCTGAATTGGAGCGATCGGCGAAGGAGCAAGCGGAGCTACAGGCTGAATTGGAGCGATCGGCGAAGGAAGCGGCCCAAGCTCAACTATTGCAATCTGCGCGAAATTTGTTAGCAAGTGGCATGGATATGGTCCAGGTAGTTCAACTCTTGGAACTATCAGCGACGCAAGTCCAGGCTCTTCAATCCTCGTAAAGGTGGATTGACAAAAAGCGACTATTTCTGATCTACGGGTTATAGTGTGTAGTCGTCACGCTGTGCGATGTTTACACTGACAATTTTTAGAGAAGGAGTGGAGCCATGCGGAAGTCTAACTACCTGAGTTTATTGGCGGTTTTGGGGTTGGCGGGTCAATTTTGGGTGTCCCAAGCCACGATCGCCCCCCAAGTTGCCCAAGCCTACACATCACGGGTCGATATTTCCCTAGACAACTTACCCAATAATTCCTTTGAAGCGCTGCTCCGTCGGGCTGAAGCTGCTGCTAGAGCCGCTGCCCAACGAAGCTTCGATCGCGACATTCTTGCCACCCAAGCCCTGGTGATTGTCACGGCTCAAAACAATGGAGCTACTACGCCCATCCTCACCCTGGATGTGAGCCGGGCCCAGTGGAAAAGCCGCCCTGACACAAAACGCTGGGCGACGTACTACCGTCCTGCCAGAGCCTTGTTGGGCTTCGATCGCCCCGGTTCCACTCCCACCTCAGCTCCCCCTACATTATCTGTTCCCCCGGTATCCAATCCCACAACCGTTGTCCCAGGCACTGGGTCACCGACTCCAGCGAGGGAGGTTCCGTTTCCTGGCGCTCCGGGCAGTGTGCCGACTCCAGGCATTGTTCCCCCTGGAACTCCCACAACAAATACCCCCGGCGCAATTACTCCTAACTTAGTTTCCCCCGGCGTGCCTCCCATTCCCACCATTCAAACTGCGCCTACCCCCTTGCCTGCTGGACTTTAAACGTTCATAGGCTAAGGAGATTTCTAGAAAAGTTTATACCAGGCACCGGAAGGGCATTCGCTTAGCGTGTGCTTTGCACTTAGCATCCGGGCAATAACCTCTTGGTTGCTTCAAGGATTTATCTGCCGGATGCTTCGCCCCTACAAAGGTCACATCTTTCTCAAAAATCTCCTTGGAACTTGTCTGAAAAGGTATAAATTGTTGCTCAAACCGCCCTCCAATTCTGGGGGTTCTGAGGTCAAAGTCCCCCACAATTGGGGACTTAAAGCTTTTCAGGCATACATGAAGAGGGGGCGAGTGCAAGATCTCCAGCACTTTTCAACCAGGTTCTTAGGGAAACAGAATCAATATACGTATAAATTCCCCAGGATGATACGCATGATGGTTTGAAGACGATCGCCCTTGGGGATGCCATAGTTGGGGATAACTGCATCATCATTGGAGTGGGGAGTCATGGTGGATTGGCTGGTTATTTGGGGAGTGGCGCAAGCGGCAGGATTTATATTTAAGCCGATTCTGGAAGATTTGGCGAAGGAGTCGGCTAAGGATTATGCCAAGGATTTTTTCAAAGATGCCTTGAAGAAGGTCATTCATCTCCCCGAAAAAAATGAGCAGAAGGAGGCGTTTGGCAAGGCGCTGAAAGAATTTTTGCAATTCGTGCAGCAAGAACTAGAGGATGCGGATTATCAGGACGCGCAAATTAAGCTATATACCCAACCCCTGCAAAAATTCATTCAACAGGGCCCGATCGCCGCTGCCTTGGGACGGGCATTTGAGGAGAGTTGCAGTAGCTTAGATCTCCAACTGCTGGCTCAAACCTGGCACGACTTGAATTTACCCACCTTACCGCCAGAATTCAATTGGGAACGGGTGAGCAAGCGCTATCTCAAACGAGTGAAGGCGATCGTCTATGAATCTGACAAGCTGCGATCGATTTTTGCTGCCCAAGCCCAGGCAGCGGTGGCAGAGGGGGTGCAGGAATTGGTGGGAATTGCGCCAGAGTTTGATTTACAGCGCTATGCAGAGGGCTTGAAGGAGCAGTATGGCAATCTGAAGCTGGAATCGTTGGATACCACGGGGGTGTATTACAACGAACTGAAGCTGTGGAAAGTATTTGTGCCGCAGAATGTGCGGGAGTGTCAGGAGTTTTTGCCCCAGGTCTACGAGATTCCCAAGGAGCATGGGCAGCGATTGCGGCAGAGTGGGCAACTGGATGAGGTGGAACTGCTGGAGGCAGAGTTGGAACGATCGCGGCGGGTCTATCGCGAACAGCCGATTCGTTCTGTGCTGGATGTCGTGGGCGATCCCGCATCTCTGGCGGGGGCGCGGCGCGAAACCTCGATGCACCATGCCGTGATTTTGGGTGATCCGGGTTCTGGCAAATCGACGCTGCTGCAATATATCGCTTTGGTTTGGGCAGAACGATCGCCAGTTGAGTTGCCCCGCTATCCCCTGCCCCTGTTGTTGGAATTGCGAACCTATGCCCGCGATAAACAGGTGGGGAAGTGTCAGGATATGTTGTCGTTTATTCATGGGGGCAACGTCACCTGTCGGCTGAATCGGCAACAGCTTCACGACACGCTGAAAGCAGGGAAGACGATCGCCCTGTTTGATGGCATTGATGAGGTGTTTGATCCGGGATTGCGGGATGAGGTGGTGACGGATATTCACCGCTTCACCAAGGACTATCCCACCGTGCAGGTGATTGTCACCTCGCGCTTTGTGGGCTACAAGGCCCAGCGTCTGCGCGATGCCGGATTTCGGCATTGGATGCTGCAAGACTTGGACGACGAGCAAATTCAGGGCTTCATGCAGAAATGGCACGACCTGACCTTTGCTGATAGAGCCGATAAAGTCCGCAAGCAGGGGCGATTGCAAAAAGCGGTGCAGGATTCCAAGGCGATTCGAGAACTGGCGAGGAACCCGCTGTTGCTCACCATGATGGCCATCCTGAATCGCCATCAAGAACTGCCGAGAGATCGCCCAGAGCTATATAACCAGGCATCGCGGGTGTTGTTGCACCAATGGGATGTGGAACGGGCCTTGGTGGAAGACCAACGCCTTGACCCCAAAACCATCGACTACCGCGACAAGCAAGCCATGCTGCGAAAGGTGGCGCATCATATGCAGTCGAGCCAAAAGGGATTGTCCGGAAACATCATCAGCGCCACTGACCTGGAAACCATTTTGGCAGAGTATTTGAAGGGGATGGAAATCGACCAATCCCGCACTATGGCTCGATTGATGATCCAGCAACTCCGCACCCGCAACTTCATCCTCTGCTATTTGGGGGCCGACTCCTACGCCTTTGTCCATCGCACCTTTCTGGAGTATTTCTGTGCTTGGGAGTTTGTCTGGCAGTTTAAGGAAACCCAAACCCTGACCCTAGAACAACTGAAACTAGAGGTGTTTGGCAACCACTGGCAAGATGAAACCTGGCACGAAGTCCTACGGCTGATTGCCGGACTGATCGATGCCAAATTTGCGGGCGAGATCATCGACTACCTGCTAGCCCAAACCGTTGATAGAGATGCATTTCTAGTCGTCTCTGTAATGGGCGTGCGCTATGCCATCAAACTGCTAGCCCAAACCGTTGATAGAGATGCATTTCTAGATCAATACGATCGCCTGAAAAAAGAAGGACTGAGTAATCTGCTGTTAGCCGCACACTGCTTTGCCGAGGTGAGGAATAAGGCAGCAATTGCTGCCACTTCCACCCACCTGCTCACAACCTTGCAACGCGAAGTTGAGCAGGAGTCTCCTTACAAGTTTGATTGGGAGTTGGCAATCGCCCTCATCACATTGATTGCTAATTTGTGGCAGGAGCAGCCTGAAACCTTGTCCTGGCTAAAGGGCTGTCTTCGATTTGATTCCTCATGGTATATTCGAGCATCCGCTGTCTGGGCGATCGCCCAAGGCTGGAAAGACGACCCCGACACCTTACCCTGGCTCAAATCTCTCATTCAAAGTGATGAAGATGGGTATGTGCGGAGTTCAGCGGTGGAGCGGGTAGCCCAAGGCTGGAAAGACGACCCCGACACCTTACCCTGGCTCAAATCTCTCATTCAAAGTGATGAAGATAGGTTTGTGCGGCGTGCAGCAGTGTGGGCGATCGCTCAAAATTGGAAAGATGACCCTGAAACCTTACCCTGGCTCAAATCTCTCATTCAAAGTGATGAAGATGGGTATGTGCGGGGTAAAGCGGTGGAGGCGATCGGATGCGGCTGGAAAGACGACCCTGAGACCTTACCTTGGCTCAAATCTCTCATTCAAAGTGATGCCGATGAGTATGTGCGGGAGGCAGCAGTGTGGGCGATCGCTCAAAATTGGAAAGATGACCCTGAAACCTTACCCATGCTCAAATCTCTTATTCAAACTGATGAAGATGAGGATGTGCGGAGTTCAGCGGTGAAGCAGGTAGCCCAAGGCTGGAAAGACGACCCTGAAACTTTACCCATGCTCAAATCTCTTATTCAAACTGATGAAGATGGGAATGTGCGGGGTGAAGCGGTGGAGCAGTTAGCCCAAGGCTGGAAAGACGACCCTGAAACCTTACCCATACTCAAATCCCTCGCTCAAAGTGATGCCCATTGGTATGTGCGGAGTACAGCGGTGGAGCAGTTAGCCCAAGGCTGGAAAGATGACCCCACGATGTTTAAGTTTTTGATCGATCGGGCCCTCCATGATCCCTTTGAGCGTGAGTATGGTTCCCAAGACAATCCCCGGCAAGCTGCACTGGAAGCGATCCTCGAAAACTACCCCGATCGCCCTCAAACATGGGAATTGTTGCGCGATCGGGCCCAAAACGATCCCGACGAGCAGGTGCGGGAGTTTGCAACCCAGAAATTAGCAAAATTGGAGAAACTGGAATAATGCAAGTGTGAGGGGCGATGATCTTTTGAAGCGTAAAACTCATGAATTACGAGACAAGGCAATGAAAACTCAAAATATCGATATTTCCAAAGAGAAAATCACTCACTTTTGTCAGCACTGGCACATCAACAAACTCTCCCTGTTTGGCTCAGTCCTGCGCGACGACTTTCGCCCTAATAGCGATATTGATGTGCTGGTCGAGTTTCAGCCGGATCACATTCCTGGCTTCCTTAAACTTCACCAGATTCAAGAGGAACTTTCCACAATTTTGGGTCAGCGGTCGATCGATCTTGTGACTCCCAAATTTCTGAATCACCGCATCCGCGATCATATCTTGGCAGAGGCAGAAGTCTACTATGACGCAGAGGGATTAGGTATTCGTCAATAGCGTTGCGTTGATGGACGCACTAAAGAATAAGTAATGAAGGAAATCCGGTTTAGCGAACATTCTCAATTAAAGCTGGAGATTTTAGCTAAACATACAGTAACTATTGACTCTGATTTTGTAATTGAAACAGTCCGATCGCCCGACAAGCTAGAGTCGGGGGAGGAGAACAAACAAATTGCCCAAAAACGATTGAATGAAAGTCTGGTTTTGAGAGTAGTTTATCGAGAGTACAACACATTCATTTTGATCATCACACTCTACCCAGGTAGGAAGTCTAGATATGAAAGAGGTTAGCTATAGCAAGGATGTGGATGCTCTGCTAATTGAGCTATCCGATGAACCGATCGCCTATGCCGAAGACGAAGGAGAGGTCATTCTGCACTATTCAAATGATGAAAAACTTGTTTTGATTGAAATTCTAGACTTTCGGCGGTTTATGTCACAAGAAGTCATCACTCAATTACTGGCATCTTGATAGGCATTGCAAAAACAAACCTTGATTCAAGGGCTTATTTGCCGGATGCTAAGTGCAAAGCCCACGCTACACGCTCGCCCCTACACTGGTAGCATTTTTCTCGGAAGTCGCAATATTCAGGATTCCAAAAGGGCATGGTATCAAACAAGGCGAAATCTCAATATTCATCCTCAGCATGATCACGAGCATTTCGAGAAGCTTCCGTTACAACTCCAACCAGATCTAGCAATCTAGAACTATCTTTGGGAAACAGCTTTACCTTCAAGGCTGCTTGCATCCTGAGAAGTCTACACAATAAGGCTTTCATCCTTTACCTTGCTATTTAGCTCTATTTAGATTAATTTGTGAAACCCACCCAACTATCTGTATCCGATCGCATCATTGTACCCCTGGATGTGCCAACCGTGGCAGAGGCGATCGTCCTCCTCGACACACTGCCCCAAGTCAACACCTGGAAAGTCGGGCTAGAGCTATTTGTCGCCACTGGGACACAGATTTTGAGCGAACTCAAAACCCGGCAAAAACACATTTTTCTCGATCTAAAGTTCCATGACATTCCCAACACCGTTGCCGGAGCTTGTCGAGCCGCCGCCCAATACGGCGTAGATTTGCTCACCATTCACAGCACCAGCGGCAGCATTGCGTTGCAAGCGGCCCAAGCCGCCCTCCAAGAGGGAGCCGAGGCAGCGGGTTGCCCCCCACCCCGCCTCATCGCCATCACATTGCTCACCAGCTTTTCATCTCGGGCCCTGGCTTTTGAACTAAAAATCCCCTTGGAATTGCCAGAATACGCCTTGCAAATGGCGCTACTGGCTCAGGAAAGCGGCTTGGCAGGAGCAGTCTGCTCTCCCCAAGAGTTGCCGCTGCTCCGGCGTACCTGTGGCGATGCATTTTTGCTTGTCTGCCCTGGGGTCAGACCCGCGTGGGCCGAAACTGGGGATCAACAACGATCGCTCACCCCCGCCGCTGCCCTACAAGCTGGAGCCGATTACCTGGTGATTGGTCGCCCCATCACCACCCACACTGATCCCGCTGCTGCCTTTACTCGCATCTGCGAAGAGTTAGACGTGAAGAGTTAGCAGGAATGGGGCAACGTTAGAAGGTACAGGGTGCAGACGGGAGCATCTCAGTTTTGTGGAGGATACGCCAAAACCCCCTAATCCCCCAGCCCCTTCTCCCAAAAGGGGAGAAGGGGAGCAAGATCCAAGTCCATCTCCCAGGTGGGGAGAGGGATTTAGGGTGAGGGTTGCAAAAGTGAGATGCTCCCGGTGCAGGCAGATTCAGTCTAGGTAGGATATCAGAGCAACACATACCCGTCAGTGCAAGTCAACGATGAGTTACGCTACCGCGAACTCGTCACGAAACTAAGGTGACGTGTAACCAGGGTGCTGACCTAATTCGCCGACACGCTTGAGTGGCCAGAAGCGAACCACCGCTTTACCAATAATTCGATCGCGAGGGACAAATCCCCAATAGTGACTGTCGTAACTGTTATTGCGGTTATCGCCCAGCATCAGGTAGGAATTCAAGGGCACTTTCACTGGGCCGTACTGATACTGGGGCTTATCAGCAATATACTCCTCTGGCAAAGGGATTCCATTAATCAACACTCGTCCATCCTTGACTTCTACCTTATCCCCTGGCAAGCCAATCACTCGTTTGATAAAGGCATCGTTGAAGTTCTGCGCCTTGAGGGTGTCAGTGGGGTTGAAAACTACAATGTCGCCACGCTGGGGACTCTGAATGCGGTAGCTTACCTTGTCCACAATGAGGCGATCGTTGATCTGGAGTGTTGGTTCCATTGAACCCGACGGAATCCAACGCGCTTCAGCCACAAAGGTGCGAATGCCCAACGCTAAGACAATACTCAGCCCAACAGTTTTGAATCCCTCTATCCATGGATTTTCAGATTTCTGTTTGGGCTTCGGTGCTAGGGAGGACTCCGAATTCAAGGGTGACGAATCAGGGGGCGTAACGTCGTCTGGAGATTGGTCTGGCTCACGAGTCATAATCTATGCAATCATCTAATCGACAGGTCAACAAATCAGTGAATGCAGGGGTTGTGGTTGAGAGTACAGGGTAGTAAGCGGCTTGCAGGACTAAAACGCCCTGATACTTTAATAGATGCTCCCAACCTTCAAACTCCGTATTCTCAACTTACTTCACGTTACAACCACTGTACAAACAATCCTTCCGATTGAAACGATCCCTCACAGGTGATTTAAGCGATCGTCCCGCTGTCTTT
This sequence comes from Leptolyngbyaceae cyanobacterium MP9P1.79, assembly GCA_030248885.1. Lineage (GTDB taxonomy): Bacteria > Cyanobacteriota > Cyanobacteriia > JARCMD01 > JARCMD01 > JARCMD01. The sequence continues at coordinate 8,139 of JARCMD010000320.1, forward strand.
ATCCTTTATAACCCCCAATGGCATGAACAATGGCATGAACTCCGATCGCTCCCTCCTCATTCGTCATGCCCAAATTCTGTTACCCAGCGGCGAATTTTTGTTGGGAGATGTTGAGATCCAGTTGGGCAAAATTGTCCAGGTTGCAGCAGAAATAATTCCTACACCGGATGGTTGTATTGAGATAGACGCAACAGGACTCACTTTGTTGCCCGGAGTCATCGATCCCCAAGTCCATTTTCGGGAACCAGGACTGGAGCACAAAGAGAATTTGTTCACCGCAAGCTGTGCCTGTGCCAAAGGCGGGGTCACGTCTTTCCTAGAAATGCCCAACACCCGCCCCCTGACAACGACCCAGGCAGCCTTGGATGACAAATTGCAACGGGCGGCGGCAAAATGTCTGGTTAACTATGGCTTCTTCATTGGGGCAACGGCGGCAAACCTGCCCGATTTGCGTACCGCCGCCCCCACACCAGGCATCAAAGTCTTCATGGGGTCGATGCATGGCGACCTGCTCATTGATGCCGAATCGACCCTCGACCCGATTTTTTACCGGGATCTGAGCGATCCCCACTGGGAAAACCGCTTGATTGCCGTCCATGCCGAAGACCAGTCGAGGATTCAGCAGCGACGAGAGCAGTTTGCCGGAAACACTGACCCAGCCATTCATTCCATCATCCAAGACAATCAGGCAGCCCTACAAGCGACCCAATTGGCGCTGAAATTGTCGCACAAATACCAACGCCGCTTGCATATTTTGCATATGTCCACTGCTGAAGAAGCGGATCTGTTGCGGCAGGACAAACCCGCCTGGGTGACGGCCGAGGTGACCCCCCAGCATCTGTTGTTAAACACCAGCGCCTATACAACTATTGGCCCGCTGGCAAAGATGAATCCCCCGCTACGATCGCCCCACGACAACACAGTTCTCTGGCAGGCGCTACTGGATGGCGTGGTTGACTTTATCGCCACCGACCATGCTCCCCATACCCTGGCAGAAAAAGGGCTGGGGATGACTGAACCCTCTGCCACACTGCCCAATCAGGATGCCACTGTGTTTCTGGAACCAGCCAATGTCCCCTCTGGGATGCCTGGGGTGGAAACTGCCCTGCCCCTGATGCTGACCCAAGCGATGCAAGGACGCTGCACGGTTGCCCAGGTTGCCCAGTGGATGTCTACTGCTGTCGCCAAGGCCTATGGAGTTCCCAACAAGGGCACGATCGCCCCCAGCTATGATGCAGATTTGGTGCTGGTAGACCTTCACACCTACCACCTTGTTCGCCGGGAGGATCTGCTGACGAAGTGCGGCTGGAGTCCTTTTGAGGGCTGGAATCTGACGGGATGGCCGGTCATAACGATCGTCGGGGGACGCGTGGTATACGATCGGGGCACGTTGGATACCACAGTGCGGGGGCAAGCCCTGACGTTTGCTGGCTCAGATGGGTGTTGAGTTGAGGCTTGTAACCTCTTGAGTCTAATAGACGTTAAGAAAGTGTTTGTAAATTAACATGTCGTTTTACACTCGCCCCCTACATCTCCCAGAATTGGGGGATTTTGAACAAAAATGGCTCGAAAGTCCCCCAGAATTGGGGGGTTGGGGGGCGGATCGGGGCACAATTTATGTTTACGAACAGTTTCTAACTAATATTCACATTAATAATTTTGATATTGAGGTGGAGTTGCTCACAAGAACCACCGAATTCATGTCGTTTCTAGAAGGGCTATCTCAAGTCTAGAAGGGCTATTTCAAGAAAAAGTGTAACTACTCAGGCTGCTAGCTCAATGTCGAGCTTGCCCTCATCCCCCAGCCCCTTCTCCCAGTGGCAGAAGGGGAGCCGGATTGAAGTCCCTGTCCCCAGATAAATGGATTTAGGGTGTAGCTTGCTTCCAGAAGGGTGGGTAGGCTGAGTAGTTACAAAAAAGCCACAATTTCCTCAGATCGTTACAAGCAGAGCTAGTGTTCTGTCAAGAAAATCTTGAGGGTCTTCGACCCCTCAAAATTTAACTCCAACTAACCTCCCGGCTTTCAGCTACCTGTCAATTAATGATTGACAGACTACTATGGCTCGTCATCAAACAAAGCCTCCAGATCTTGCCGACCATTCAGTACCCGCAGCACTTCTATTCCAGCGTTAGTCGTGCGGTAAAAAATGATATAGCCGTCCAAAGGTACCCCTCGCAACCCTTCCTGAATCCTAGAATACAGCTTGCCCATATTGGGAAACCTGATTAGGTTTTGGCATTTCTGGTTGAATTCCTTCAGTAACTGCTCTCCAGCCTCAATGTTTCGCTCAACAAAATAGTTGGAGATCGCATTCAGGTCACGGCTGGCACTGGGAGAAATCACACAGCGGCTCATCCCTCTGTTCCCGGTGCCTGCCGGAACTTAGCTTGCAATTGCTCCATAACGGTTTCCAACGGCAATCCTTCCCCCCGATCGAACTCTGCCGCTGCTTCATCAACTTGGTGGCGCGTCTCCTCAATCCAGTCCTCATACTGCTGATATTTTTCCTCAAGCAGTCTAAACGCTTGAGCTAGAACTTCATCAGACGATCGAAACCGACCCCGCGATACCTGTTCTTGAATAAATCGCTCTTGTTCCGGCTTGAGAATGATACTCATAGTTCTTCCTCTACGCTCAAAACAATCTTACCGTTGTTTCCTGAAGCACATCTATGCGGAACCAACACTTATAGAAAGTCCACTATGTTGGCAGCAAAACTTCACTCTGCCAGATTCTCAACCATCTGTTAAGCAGAGTCTCACTTTTGCATGACCTAGGGCGTGTCATCAATTCAGCCAAATCATGGCAGCAGCTAGGTAAATCGCCCCTAGGAAGTTGACTGCCCGCTTATCGTAGCGTGTTGCAATCGCTCGGTATTGCTTCAGCTTGGCAAAGAAATTCTCAATTAAATGCCGCACTTTGTATAAATCCTTGTCATGACGATCGCCGGGTCATCGCCTTTAATCAATCCCTAGGCTATTAGTAGTACAATTGCATTTACTCTTCAGGTAGCGACCATGCGACGGGATTCCATTTTTTACCAATTATTTCAGCAGTCTCCCAGCTTGCTGTTTGAGTTGTTAGCTACGGCTCCTCCCAATGCCGCCAGTTACCGCTTTGATTCTGTAGCAGTCAAAGAACCCAAGTTTGAAATCGATGGCGTGTTTCTACCTCCAGAGACCGACAGTACAGGAGTTGTGTATTTTTGTGAAGTCCAGTTTCAAAAAGATGAGCAACTGTATGAACGGCTGTTCGGAGAGTCATTTTTGTATTTCTACCGCAACCGATCGCGCTTCAGCGATTGGCAAGCGGTAGTAATTTATCCCAATCGCGCCACTGAACAGAGCTAGACTCGTCCCTATCGATCGCTCCTAGCCAGCGAACAAGTGCATCGGATTTACCTAGAAGAATTGGGAGACATAGCCCAATTACCGTCGGGAGTTGCGTTGATGGTGCTGACGATGGTCGATGAAGGCAACGCACCCGCTGCGGCTCGTTCCCTGTTGGCGCGATCGGGGCAAACGGCTGAAATTAGTCGTGCCATTATGGAGATGGTGACCCGAATCATGGTGTACAAGTTCACGAATCTGAGTCGGCAGGAGGTTGAAGAAATGTTGGGAATCACGTTGCAAGAGACACGGGTCTATCAAGAAGCGAAGGCTGAGGGAGAGGAAATTGGAGTCCAACGTGGACGACAAGAAGGACGACAAGAAGGACGACAAGAAGGACGACAAGAAGGACGACAAGAAGG
>JARCMD010000048.1 GCA_030248885.1 Leptolyngbyaceae cyanobacterium MP9P1.79
ACCCATCTACCCATCTACCCATCTACCCATCTACCCATCTACCCTTCACCCTTCACCCCATCCACCCTTCATCCCATCCACCCTTCACCCCATCTAAGCTCTCAACCGTCTAACATCATCCATCGCTTCCAGCCGTAGACGTAAACCCTGGTTTTCAGCTTCAATCTGCCTTAATTCTTCTAGTCGATCGAAAATCAAGCTGGTGTATTGATGGGCATCGGGCAACTGGTCAGCGACTTGAGCCGTTTCGATCTCAATATCAATCATCTGAAGCGTTTGATCGTATTGGTCGAGCAGATGTTGATTGCTGAGAATCTGCTCTTGCAGAATTTTCACTGCACGGGCGGCGCGATCGATGCGAACCTGATAAAGCTGTGGGTCAGCCTCCAGCATCTTGCGCTTCAAACCCTCCAAGCGCTGAGACAACCGATAATGCTCTTGAGATTCCTGTTGTAGCGCCTCTATCCGGACTTCCAGCCGAGATTTCTGCTTAATCAACTGTTGATCTGCCATTAATTGAGCCTCTTCCCGCACACTCATCCGTAACGGTGGGCTACTCAGTCGTGAGGCATCGACTAATTTAATACAGGCTGCAAAGTAGACTGCGCTCAGAGAAAAACTCAGCACAAGATGACTGCTCATCAATAGCAACGTCACAAGCAACACCGCAGAAAGGGCGGCACAGCACCCCAACACATAGCCCCGGCTAAAAATGGGTGCGGGTGGTGTGTACTTGCGCCCCGTTGACTGGTTTGTAATGGCAATCAGACTGGTCATGCGATGGTTTCGCGTCGCATAGAGCAAAACCAGAGTGTCGCCTTGCTGAACGGGCACCGCATCCACTCGACCGGCGATCGAAAACGTCAATACTCGCAAGCTTCTGGCGGTTGTAATGACCCGCAATTCATAGTGTCGCCTATAAAGTCCGGGCAGGCCATTGGTTAAATGCAGAATATTCTCTCGTTTGGAAGAGCATTCCAAAAGCTTGCCGCAGATCACTCCAAAGGTACGCTTACAGGAGTCACAAACTGTATGGAGCAAACCGTTGGGATCGAAACCGCTGAGGGTAGCAGAGCAAGCAGGGCAGCTAATAGATAAGGTCATAGGCCACGGCAGAGGGTGTCCAGGTCTTTACATGGTGCCTGACCTAAATCCATAGATCAAACCATATGCATTGCTAGGTAAATTGTAATCTCTGCGTTATGGAAGAAAGGGGAGTATTCCCTAAATTCTTCATGCCAACTTAACTACTCAGACTCTTGCCGAAAGTCGAACAGCCCTCATTCCCTAGCCCCTTCTCCCAAGCAGGGAGAAGGGGAACCGAACCCAAGTCTTAGCCCCTCTCCCGCTCTGGGAGAGGGGTTGGGGTGAGGGCAGCCTGAGTAGCTACATGCCAACTTAACTTATGGGTGATGGATGGTGGGAAAGAGTCACTTGAAACTTACGATCGCTGCCTCATCACCAAACCATCCCAGCCAACAACAAGAATCCAATCCACACATTTTGTCGAAATAGCTGAGCGTAGGTGGCTGCGGGGAGGTTGGGCTGGCGCAATTCGTTACCTTGCGAGAGCCAGGCGAGGGTGGAGAGAGCTAAGCAGAACCAGTAGATCAGTCCCAAGTGCATGACGATTCCCATCCAACCAAGGAAAAAGGCTGTGCCGATGAAAAATGTCACGATCGCCACTTCTGCATATTGACCAAAAAATAACGCGCCAGACTGCACCCCCAAGCGCCGATCGTCCTCTCGATCGCCCATTGCATAAACCGTATCGAACCCTAGAGTCCACAAAACTGTTGCCATCCACAGCAACCCCGTCGGAACCTCTAGACTGTGACTCACTGCACTCCAGCTAATCAGGACGGCGAAGCCCCAGGCAAGGGCTAACACCAGTTGTGGCACTGGGAACACCCGTTTTGCGAGAGGATACAGCACAATCACAGGCACCGCCCCTACACACAACCCAAAGCTCAACGGATTCCGCCAGGGATTGAGATACAGCGCCAGCATTCCCGCACAGATGAAGGACACGATCGCCACGGCAATGCCAGTTTTCACCGAGAGGGCCCGTGCTGCCAAGGGTCGATTCTGCGTCCGTTTCACATGGGGGTCGATATCCCGATCCCACAGGTCATTCACCACGCATCCTGCCGCACTGGTGGCCAAAGTTCCCAACACAATCACCCCCACCAGCACTGGATCAGGTCTGCCCCCGGCTGCTAGGAACAATGCCCAAAGCGCTGGAATCATTAGAATGAGTCGCCCTTCTGGTTTATCCCAACGGAGCAACCGCACAATGGTCCACCAAGTCGATTCTGAAACGGAGGGCTGGGTCAGCATGGGTTGATGGTTGAGGGTAAGGGATGGTTGATCAGGGTCCATGGGTCGCTTAGACGGGCTGCGCTTGGTGAAGAAAATGACGTTGTGGGAATTGTGAATTTCAGGTAGGAATGATGGTTGGGAAAGGTGGGACGACTGCCGATCGCATATCCGGATCTGTCCTGCTAAGTAAGGGAGAATAAATTGGGCTTGAACTGGGCTTGAACTGGGCTTAAATTGGGCATTTGAGGTGGGAACTCTAGACCCGATCGCCAGTCCCTCCCTGGAAGATTGAGCAATTTCCAGCTTTGTTCTCAATCCTATTATCCAAGTTTTACGCACAAATTTTACGCACAAATTTTACGCACAAAACTATCAGGTGGCATCTTGAATCCCTAATGCTCAAACAGCAAGAGGGAAAATCCCTACCCTAGGGCTGCTTCAAATCTTTGTTAAATCTTTCATCCTTTAGATGTATTGGCAACGGATCTACCTTTATGACTGACGACGTATATCCCTCTATTTCGCCTGATGTTCTGCCTACTTCGGATCACATTGAGTCAGAGTCCGTATCCCCCTATGAGCTAAGAGAACAGCTCATAAAGGAGCCAATTTCGCTGGGACGTTCCCCGTCTATTCAGCAAATCCACACCTTGGCTGCGATCGATGTTGGCACTAACTCGATCCACATGGTTGTGGTGCAGATTGACCCAGATCTGCCCTCTTTTACAATCATTGCCAGAGAAAAAACAACGGTTCGGCTAGGCGATCGGGACAAGGAAACAGGCTATCTCACCTTTGAAGCGATGACGCGGGCGATGAGCGCCTTGAAGCGGTGCCAAGAGATTGCCCGCAGTCTGAAGGTGGAACAAATCCTGGCGGTGGCTACTAGTGCCGTGCGCGAAGCTGGCAATGGCAGAGACTTTTTACAACATGTTGAAGCCGAGTTGGGGCTGCATGTGGATCTGATTTCTGGGGTTGAAGAAGCTCGCCGCATTTATCTCGGAGCTCTTTCTGGCATGGAGTTCAACAATCAACTCCATGTGGTGATTGATATTGGAGGCGGCTCTACAGAATTGGTGTTGGGGGATGGTCGGGAACCCAGTTTTCTCAGCAGCACCAAGGTGGGGGCCGTGCGGCTCACAGCGGAATTTGTGACCACCGATCCAATTAGTGATATAGAGTTTAATGCCTTGCAAGCCTATGCTCGCGGTATGTTAGAACGCCCGATCGAGGAGCTACAAACTTACCTCCAACAAGCAGATTCAGCGATCGTCCCTCGACTTGTCGGCACCTCTGGCACGATCGAAACCCTCGCCATTATCCATGCCAAGGAGCATCTGGGAGTGGTGCCCGATCCCATGCATGGTTACCAAATTCAGCTAAAGGATTTACGGGAGTTGGTCGATCGCTTCCGGCGGCTGAGTGACGCAGAACGGGCACAATTTCCGGGAATGACCGATCGCCGGCCGGAGATCATTTTGGCTGGAGCTTTGATTCTGCAAGAAGCAATGATCTTACTCAACATTGAAACCCTCATAATTTGTGAACGCGCCCTGCGAGAGGGAGTGATCGTAGACTGGATGCTGACCCATGGCTTGATTGAAGACCGCTTGCGCTACCAAAGTTCGGTGCGTCAGCGCAGTGTGATTCGCCTTGCCCGCAAATATCAGACCGATGTGGAGCGCAGTAAGCGTGTTGCTGATCTTGCTCTCAGCCTATTTGACCAGACCCAAGGAATGTTGCACACCTGGGATGGGGAGGAGCGGGAATTACTCTGGGCGGCAGCCATCCTCCATAACTGTGGTCACTTTGTCAACCATTCCTCCCACCACAAACACTCCTACTACCTCATTCGCCACGGCGGATTGCTGGGCTACACCGAAACCGAAATTGAAACGATCGCCAACCTAGCCCGCTACCATCGCCGCAGTGCCCCCAAGAAAAAGCATGAAAATTACCGCAATCTGGTGAGTAAAAAACATCGGCAGGTGGTGAGCCAATTAAGCGCTTTACTGAGGTTAGCTGTAGCGCTGGATCGCCGACAAATTGGGGCGATCGATCACGTCCGCTGCGAATTGCATCCCGACACCCACGAACTCCACCTGCATCTGCACGTCGCTCAACCCGGTGATGATTGCGCCCTAGAACTCTGGAGTCTCGATTATAAAAAAGACTGCTTTGAACTAGAATTTGGCGTGCGATTGGTGCCCGTTCTAGAACCTGTAAGGATCGCAAATTAATTTGATTGCTTGTGTAGGGGTGCCCCCCTACACAAGCAGAGACCTCGGTTTTGTAACTAACTGATTAGATTTACGATCCTGAGTGCCAGATTCCGTTCTGACACAGGGGGAGTTGTCTTGGCAGGATACAATGATTAAGCTCAAAGCCCATTCGTGTCAGTCCCATTCGTGCAGCAGTGCCCATGTTTGCCCGTCAAAAGCTTTACGAAGGTAAAGCCAAAATTATCTATGCCACCGATGACCCAGAAATTTTGCTAGCTCATTTTAAAGACGATGCCACCGCATTTAATGCCCAGAAGCGGGGACAAATTGCGGGCAAGGGCGAGATGAATTGTGCTATCTCCAGTCATTTGTTTCAGCATCTTGAGTCCGCAGGAATTGCCACCCATTGGATCGATCGCCCCGCCCCCAATGAGTTGCGCGTCCGATCGGTGCAAATTATCCCCCTTGAGGTCGTCGTCAGGAACATTGCAGCGGGGAGTCTCTGTCAACAGACTGGGTTGGAATTGGGTACTGTTTTACCCCATCCCTTAGTTGATTTCTACTATAAAAACGATGCCTTGGGAGACCCCTTGCTCACCCGCGATCGGCTGCTCTTGCTGCAACTCGCTACCTCTGAACAAGTAGATCAATTACAAACCCTGGCATTGCAGATCAACCAGATCCTGTCCGCCTTCTTTCAGGAGTGCAACATTACCCTGGTCGATTTCAAGCTGGAGTTTGGCCTTGCCAACCAGGGACAACTCCTGCTAGCCGATGAAATCAGCCCCGACACCTGTCGATTGTGGAACCAATCCGAGACTGACCCCAATCTCAGGATTTTGGACAAAGACCGCTTCCGCCGTGACTTAGGCAATATTGAAGCGGCTTACCACGAGGTGATGGAGCGCGTTTTAGCCCACGCTCCTCAGTCCTAAAACTCTAAAACGACACAATAGACGCAATGAATGCGGTAAGATTTTCTTTGCTTTAGATTGCGTCATGGGATGAATCTGGATGCTTGGGCGGCTCTAGCTAACTGACGGTGGCTTTTAGTGTGTGGATGTGCAAAATGGTGTGGACAAAAATGCGTTTATCTCCTGTTCTTATAACCGTTCTAGCTGCCTCAACGAATCTGTTTTTAGTCAACTCTGCCTATGGACAAGCGCTTTACTACAGTGCCAGTTCACCGGATGTGAGTTCGCCTGAAATTAGTTCGTCTGAAATCGCTACCCCTGAGACTGGGGCAACGAAGCAAGGGGGAACCTCCAGCGTATCTGACCTCCCTCCCTACTCAGTTCCAGTGATTTCAGTGGCTGCCCCTGAGTCGATCGATCGTCCCCTGGCCTCCTCAGACGCATCTCCCAGCCAAGGGGTCAAAGACACAAAGCATCGTTCAATCAGCCGTAGCTTGGAGATTGATATTGTGGTGCCGACCACAACAGTTGCCCAGTCATCTTCCCCTGATCCCGTCTCCCAAAGTCCGGCTCTTCCCTCCCAAGAAGCACCCCCGCCATCTGGGGTACCTCAGCAATCTCCTCCTGGCACCCAAACCCCAACCCAGGAAACGCCCAATCAACTTCAGATCGACACGACCCCCGCGCCTGCACAGATTGAATTCCAGACTCCCACTCCCACTCCGCCCCCCGTCCAACCGCCAACCACTCCACCCGCTCCCACCACATCCGGGCCAGAACCCAGAGTGTTGGTTGGCGAGGTTTTGGTGAATGGCGTGGAAGGAGACCTGCAAAACTTGGTCTACCAAACCATTCGCACCCGCCCCGGACGCACCGCAACTCGCTCTGAACTGCAAGAAGACATCAACGCCATCTTTGGGACTGGTTTCTTTTCTAATGTGCAAGCAACGCCAGAGGATACGCCCTTGGGAGTCCGCGTCACGTTTGTGGTCACTCCTAACCCTGTACTCAAGGCGGTTCGGGTTGAGGGCAACCAAGTCCTGCCACAAAAAGTGGTGGACGATATTTTCAAAGATCAGTATGGGACGACACTGAACCTGAAGCAATTTCAGGAAGGGGTGAAACAGGTCAATAAGTGGTACCAGGACAATGGATATGTCTTGGCTCAAGTCTTGGATGCGCCCCAAGTCTCGCCAGACGGCACTGCCACCCTAGCCGTTGCCGAAGGAATAGTGGAAGGAATTCAAGTCCGGTTTCTCAATAAGGAAGGCGAAACCACTAACGCTCAGGGTCAACCGATTCTGGGGCGTACCCGTGAATTTATTGTTACCCGTGAATTTGACTTGAAGCCTGGGGATGTGTTTAACCGGAATGCCGCAGAGCGAGATTTGCAGCGGGTTTTCGGTCTGGGGTTGTTTGAAGATGTGCGGCTGTCGCTCAATCCAGGACAAGACCCCCGCAAGGTTGTCGTGGTTGCCAATGTGATTGAACGCAACACGGGTTCTCTGGCGGCGGGCTTTGGTATTAGCTCAGCGAGTGGTCTGTTTGGCACGGTGAGTTATCAGGAGCAAAACCTGGGGGGCAACAACCAGAAGCTGGGTGCAGAGCTGCAAGTGGGGGAGCGGGAAGTCCTATTCGACCTGAACTTCACCGATCCTTGGATTGGAGGTGACCCCTTCCGCACGTCTTACACCGTGAATTTGTTTAATCGTCGATCGCTCTCATTAGTCTTTGACGGCGGGCCAAATGTGGTGAATCTGCCCAATGGTGACCAGCCGAGAGTCGATCGCTTAGGCACATCTCTCAACTTCACCCGCCCCCTAGCCAATGGTTGGGTAGCGTCCGCTGGCATCCAATATCAACGGATTTCCATTCGGGACTTTGGCCGTAACATATCCCCCGTTGATCGACTAGGCAACGCGCTGAGTTTTAGTGGCACGGGCACAGACGATTTGACAACTTTGCAGTTTGGAGCCGTGCGGGATCTGCGGGATGACCCCCTCCGTCCCACCAGTGGCTCGTTGCTCAGGGTGGGTACGGAACAATCCATTCCGATCGGCTCTGGCAATATTTTCCTCAACCGTATACGCGGCAGTTACAGCTACTACATCCCCGTCACCTACACCAACTTCTCCCCTGGACCCCAAGCTCTGGCCTTCAATGTCCAGGCTGGTACAGTGTTTGGCGATCTGCCTCCCTACGAGGCGTTTGCCCTGGGCGGTGCCACATCTGTGCGCGGCTACGAAGATGGAAGTGTGGGTTCTGGTCGTAGCTTTATCCAGGCGACAGCCGAATATCGCTTTCCGATTTTTTCTGTGATCGGGGGTGCATTGTTTGTCGATGCAGCGACCGACTTGGGCACTGCCAGTAGCGTACTGGGTAACCCGGCTGGAGCCAGAAATAAGCCCGGTAGCGGCTATGGCTATGGCTTAGGCGTTCGGATTCAATCCCCTTTAGGGCCCATTCGCATTGACTATGGGATCAATGACCAGGGAAGCAGCCGCATCAACTTTGGGATTGGAGAGCGGTTCTAATGCAGGGAGTTAGGGAGCGGGAAATAGAGCCTGGGGAACCGGGGAGCGCAGGTTGTCAGCAGACCTTGGCAGCAGGATTTGAGCGATCGGGTATTGGGTTACATACAGGTGAGCCAACCCAGGTGCGTGTCTTGCCAGAAACGGTGGGGCGGGGACGCTACTTTGTGCGGATGGATCTGCCGGAACTGCCTGAGATCCCGGCTTGCGTGGAGTCGGTGAGCCAAACCATGCTCTCTACAGAACTGGGGCAGGGGCAGGTGCGAATCCGCACTGTGGAACACCTCCTGGCCGCCCTCAGCAGCTTGGGTGTAGACAATGCCCGCATTGAAGTCAACGGGGCAGAAATTCCGTTGCTCGATGGCTCCGCTCTGCCGTGGGCGGAGGCGATCGAACAAGCGGGGCTACTCCCCCAAACTGCCTCCCGTTCTGTGCGCGTCCTGACAGATCCCATTTGGGTGTACTGCGGGGATGCCTTTGTCGCTGCCCTGCCTGCCTCTGCCCTCCGCTTTACCTACGGCATCGACTTTGACTTGGAGGCGATCGGCAACCAATGGCACAGTTGGTCTCCAACGACCTCACCTGCCGCTGCCGCCACATTTACCACAGAAATTGCCCCCGCCCGTACCTTTGGTTTAGCCCACCAAATTGCCCAACTCCAGGCAAGTGGGTTGATCAAAGGTGGTAGTCTAGACAATGCTTTGGTTTGCAGTGCTGAGGGATGGGTTAATCCGCCCCTGAGATTTTCCAATGAGCCAGTGCGTCACAAACTTCTCGATCTATTGGGCGATTTGAGTTTGTTGGGCACCCTGCCTCTGGCTCACTTCGTTGCCTACAAAGCCAGCCACCAACTGCATTTGCAACTTGTTGCCAAAATGAGCCAAGCAGGTCATTGAAGTCATCATTCTTTGCCCGTCACGTAGCTCTCTGACCTAATTCCCTTTTTCCCAACTCTATGTCTTCGCTGACCGATGCTGAACTTGAGATTTCCGCTGTGCCTGCTTCCCTCAGCACGCCTGACCCCACCATTCCTCCTCTAGCTTCTCCGCCCAAGACCACCTTCACCTTAGAAGAGATTCACGCTCTATTACCCCACCGCTACCCCTTTGCTTTGTTAGACCGAGTGATTGAGTATGTGCCTGGGGAACGGGCCGTGGGCATTAAAAATGTCAGCATTAATGAACCCCATTTTCAGGGGCACTTCCCAGGGCGACCGATTATGCCAGGGGTGCTGATTGTCGAAGCGATGGCCCAAGTGGGTGGTATCATTCTGACTCAAATGGCTGATATAAAGAACGGGCTGTTCGTCTTTGCCGGGATTGATAAGGCCCGGTTTCGCCGTCCTGTTGTCCCTGGTGACCAACTGGTGATGACGGTGAATTTACTCTCTGTTAAACGAAAACGCTTTGCTAAAATGCAGGGGATCGCTGAGGTAGCGGGTCAACGGGTGGCCGAAGGCGAGTTCATGTTTTCGATCGTTGATTAAACTGAGGCTGCCTGTCGGATTTTAGATCCCTATAGCTAAAGCCGAATCAAATCTAAAATCCCTATGATTCATTCCACGGCTGTTATTCATTCTGGTGCAGAGCTACATCCTACGGTTCAGGTGGGCCCTTACGCCGTGATCGGAGAAAATGTCAAGGTAGGGGCGGGAACCCTGATTGGTGCCCATGTAATTTTGGATGGGTTAACTGAAATTGGTGAGCGCAATCAAATTTTCCCTGGGGCGGCGATCGGTTTGGAACCACAAGACCTCAAGTACGATGGCGCGCTGAGTTTGGTGAGAATTGGCAACGATAATCGCATTCGAGAGTATGTCACCATTAACCGTGCCACTCGCGCCACGGAGGTTACTGCGATCGGCAACCACAATTTACTAATGGCCAACACCCATGTGGGGCACAACTGCACGATCGAAGACCAAGTGATCATTGCTAATTCTGTCGCCTTGGCTGGGCATGTCTACATTGAGTCACAGGCCCGGATTAGTGGCGTTTTGGGAGTTCATCAGTTTGTCCGCATTGGTCGCTTGGCCATGGTGGGCGGCATGTCCCGCATTGTGCAAGATGTGCCGCCCTATATGCTCGTGGAAGGCAACCCAGCACGGGTACGATCGCTGAATCAAGTTGGCTTGAAGCGGGCAGGTTTGGCTGAGCTAGGAAATGGTCAAGTTTTTCAGTCTCTCAAGAAAGCTTTTCGCCTCCTCTACTACTCTAAAACGCCCTTCAGTCAGGCGATCGAGCAGCTAGACCTACTCCCTGACAACGAGCATTTATACCATTTGCGCGAGTTTCTCAAAAGTTCCCAGGCAGAAGGACGGCGTGGACTCATTCCGGGGCGGCGTAAGGGGACGGCTAGTGAGGATTGAACCAGACATTGGGGGCAATGAGGACAGCAACATGGCAAGTGACTCCAAGACTTTCTCCTCTGAGACTCCACCCCCTGGCTCCACCCACCGCACCTATCGACTGTTCATTAGCACGGGTGAAGTGTCAGGAGATTTACAGGGATCGCTGTTGATCACCGCTTTGCAACGTCAGGCAGAACGGGCTGGCATTGAACTGGAAATTCTGGCTCTGGGCGGCGATCGGATGGCGGCAACAGGGGCACAATTATTGGGAAATACCAGTGCGATCGGCTCCCTTGGGCTTCTGGAAGCGCTCCCCCATATGTGGCCGACGTTCCAAATTCAACGCCAAGCTAAGCGATTGCTACGAGAACAGGCGATCGACTTGGTGGTGTTAATTGACTACTTTGGGCCCAATCTCAGTATTGGCAAGTATATTCGTCGCCATTTGCCCAAAATGCCTGTGGTCTATTACATTGCGCCCCAGGAATGGGTTTGGTCACCGATGGCTCAAGGTAAATCCCAAATTTCAGGCATCGCCGATCAGATTTTGGCAATTTTTCCTGAGGAAGCCCGCTATTACCAAAAGCAAGGAATGAAGGTGACGTGGGTGGGGCATCCTTTAATCGATCGGATGCAGTCTGCTCCTAGTCGCGAACAGTCCAGGGCAGCGTTGGGCATTGCGCCTGACCAGAAAACGATCGCCCTCCTTCCCGCATCCCGTAGCCAAGAGCTAAAATATTTGCTCCCGGTTATCTTTCAAGCTGCCCAGCAAATCCAAAAGACACTGCCGGATGTGCAGTTCTGGGTGCCACTCTCCTTAGAGGTTTATCGCCAACCGATCGAGCAGGCAATTCAGGATTACGAACTCCAGGCAACCTTGGTTTCCGGGCGTAGCCAGGAGGTCATTGCAGCGGCTGATCTGGCGATCTCAAAATCGGGAACGGCGAACTTGGAAATTGCGCTCTTAAACGTGCCCCAAGTGGTTTTATATCGACTCAACGGCTTTTCCTACTGGATTGCACAGACTTTCTTCAAGTTTTCGATTCCGTTCATGTCTCCTCCCAATTTAGTGGAAATGAAGCCGATCGTGCCGGAGTTTTTGCAGGAGCAGGCAACGCCCGACAACATTGCCCAAGCAGCGTTGGACTTACTGTTGAACCCCGATCGTCGCCAAAAAACGCTAGAAGGATACCAGGAAATGCGTCGCGCCTTAGGAGAGGTGGGGGTGTGCGATCGAGCTGCCCAAGAAATCCTCACCATGCTGCCATCGCGGTAACGTGGCTTAGGAGATTTCCAGGAAAGTTTATACCTGGAACCGGCAGGGCGAAGCATCCGGTAGATCAGCCTTTGAATTGACCAGAAGGTCATTACCCGAAGGCTAAGTGCAAAGTACACGCTACACCAACGCCCCTACAGCAGAGTATCTTCTTTCCCGAAAGTCACCTGAGTTGATTTTTCTGGATGGAGTGGCGATCGTCTATCCGCCCACCATTTTTTGTAAGGGAGGAACTTGCCAGACATAACGATTTTGACCCGATCGCCCTTTGGGTCTTCTTCCTTCTCAATGTCGAGCGTGAAATCAATGGCACTCATGATCCCGTCGCCAAACTTTTCATGGATCACCTCCTTCATCGGCATTCCATAAACCTGCATAATTTCATAGAAGCGGTAGATGAGAGGATCGATCGGTACCACAAAATCTGAACCCTTGACTGGAAACCGGGTCAACTCTGTGGCAACCTCTGCATCTAAACCCAGCGCCTGCACTAATTTTGCTGCTTCTTCAGGGGATGCAATGGCTTGGCGATAAAACAATGCCGCAATCCAAACTTCATCACGCCCCAGCAGCGTCTCAAGATCTGTAAAGCTGAGTTTTTTTACCTGCTTAGCCGCAAGCAATCGCTGGGCTATGTCTGAAATCGGCATCGATCGCTCCTCTTAACTGAATGATAGGGATGAACATGAATCAACTGACTTATTGCAATAGTTCGGACATATTGCGATAGCTAGCCCTCATCCCCCAACCCCTTCTCCCGTTTTGGGAGAAGGGGTTGGGGGATTGAAGTCCCTCTCCCCTTTTGGGAGAGGGATTTAGGGTGAGGGTCTATATTGGCTGTACAACAGGGTTTCCAGCACCTCCACAAAAACTGTCCGAAGTATTGTTATTCACTAGCTTGACAATAAAAATTCCAGGTTTCAGAGCGATCGGATACAGCACGTTCATTTTTGGCTCATCTCTGAGTGAAAGGCTGCTGACTTAAGGAGATTTCCAGAAAAGTTTATCCCAGGTAGCGGAAGGGCGAAGCATCCGGGCAATGACCTTCTGGTCGATTTAAGGGCTGATCTGCTGGATGCTAAGTGCAAAGCATAGGCTACACGAACGCCTTTAAAGCAGTCGCATTTTTCCCGGAAATCTCCTTATATCCCTCTAAAAATTCAGATCAGTCACAGCACCCACACTGCTAGAGGAGACCAGCTTGGCATATTTGGCTAATACACCCTTTCTGTAGCGGGGCTGAGGCGGTTGCCAAGCGGCACGACGTTTGTCCAGTTCCTCATCAGCAACATGGAGATGCAGAGACCGGGTGGACGCATCGATCGTAATCATGTCTCCTGAATGGACAAGGGCGATCGTCCCTCCCACAGCGGCTTCTGGAGCGACATGCCCCACAACCATGCCATAGGTGCCCCCCGAAAAGCGCCCATCGGTAATGAGTCCCACGCTATCCCCCAAACCAGCCCCAATGAGCGCTGAGGTTGGAGCCAACATTTCCCGCATTCCCGGCCCACCCTTTGGCCCTTCGTAGCGGATGACGACGATATCTCCTGCTTGAACTTCCTTTGCCAGGATCGATTTTAAGCACGTTTCCTCTGATTCAAACACCTTGGCTGGGCCGGTGATTTTGGGTTGTTTCACCCCACTAATTTTAGCCACAGCCCCTTCTGTCGCTAGATTTCCCCGCAGAATCGCTAGGTGTCCTTGGGGATACAACGGCCGATCCCAAGGGCGAATTACGTCCTGATCATCCCTAGGCTGATCGGGAATGTCTACCAGCAGTTCCGCGATCGTCTGCCCTGTAATTGTCAAAGCATCGCCATGCAATACACCATGGGACAACAGCATTTTCATCACCTGGGGAATTCCTCCCGCTTTATGCAAGTCCGTTGCCACATAGCGTCCCGATGGCTTGAGATCACACAAAACCGGCACACGGGCGCGAATCGTTTCAAAATCATCTAGGGTTAGCTCTACGCCGATCGTGTGGGCGATCGCCAGTAAATGCAGCACCGAATTGGTTGACCCCCCAACCGCCATAATCACAGCGATCCCATTTTCAAAGGCCTTGCGAGTCAGAATTTGGCTTGGCAGGCGACGCTGGCGAATTGCTTCCACCAAAACCCTGCCCGACTGCTCTGCACTGTCCGCTTTTTCGGCATCTTCCGCTGCCATGGTGGAGGAATACATCAAACTCATGCCCATCGCCTCAAACGCCGAAGACATGGTATTTGCGGTGTACATACCGCCACAGGAACCAGCCCCTGGACAGGCTTTTCGCTCCACCTCCAGCAATTCCTCCTCGTCAATTTTACCAGCACTGTATTGTCCCACCGCTTCAAAGGCGCTGACGATCGTCAGATCAACGCCATTGTGATGCCCTGGTTTAATGGTGCCGCCGTAGACAAAAATGGCAGGAATATTCATCCGCGCTATCCCAATCATTCCCCCCGGCATATTCTTGTCACAGCCGCCGATCGCTAGCACTCCATCCATACTCTGGGCGTTGCAAACCGCTTCGATCGAGTCCGCAATCACTTCCCGTGACACCAGAGAGTATTTCATCCCCTCAGTGCCCATCGAAATGCCATCGCTCACGGTGATGATGCCAAACATTTGTGGCATCGCCCCCGCCATTTTTAGCCCCATTTCTGCCCGCTTTGCCAACTCATTCAATCCCATGTTGCAGGGGGTAATCGTGCTGTATCCGTTGGCCAGCCCCACGATCGGCTTCGTAAAATCTCCATCCCCAAACCCCACAGCCCGGAGCATGGCCCGATTGGGCGATCGTTGGATACCTTGCGTCACAATCTGGCTTCTAAAATTGTCTGTCATAAGTTGTCTGTGAAATGAATGGCTGAACGTATAGTTATTCTGTCAGAATCTACGATTTTTACATCTTAGTTTTCCAAGTAAGGGAGTATGATGTAGGCTTCTCGAAATAATGCTGAAGCAGTTGGCTGCAACTCTACAGAAGCAATAGACCCAAAACATAGGTGATAGCGTCCATCGTAAACCGTCTGATTTACCAGTCTGAGAGACAGATGACATGGGTGTTGATGAACTGCTAGCGAAGTATGCAGCAGGAGAGCGAGATTTTCGCGGGATCAATCTAATTGGAGCTAACTTAGCGGGTGTCACGCTGAGTCAGGCACACCTGAAAGCGGCAAATCTCCATGGAGCCAGTCTTCGTGAGGCCATTCTCCAAGAAGTGAATTTACGGGAAGCGAGCCTGCGCGAACTCAATCTACGCGGCGCTGATTTATCTGCGGCGAACCTAATCAGTGCGGATTTAAGCCGAGCCGACTTAAGCCAAGCTAACCTGCGGGGTGCAAACTTACGCGGCACTAATTTGAGCGAGGCCAACTTGACGGGCGCAGATTTGAGCGAAGCAAATTTGAGCGAAGTTCATCTCAAAGGCGCAACGCTCAGCCAAGCCAAGTTGGTCGATGCATCCCTGAGTCGCGCCACGTTGACCAACGCCATCATGGAAGGGACGATTTTGGAAGGCGCAAATCTGACCAATGCTGTGTTGAATGGGGCTATTCTCATTGGGGCGAACCTGGCTGGCGCGATTTTGAATGGAGCCGTTTTAGAAGAAGCAAACCTAACTGAAGTCGATATGAGCCGAGCTAGGCTCAGTGGTGCCAACTTAGCCAATGTGAATCTGACCAGCGCTAAGCTGCGATCGACAAACTTTAGCTGGTCTGCTCTGCGGGGAGCCAATATGACTCGCGCCAATCTTTACCGCGCTAACTTAACCTGGGCCAACCTGAGTGATGTCACTCTCGTGGAAGCAGTTCTCCTCAACGCCAAAATGTCCCAAGCCAACCTGCGAAATGCGAATCTCACGGGAGCGATTATGCCTGACGGCTCCACCCACGAGTGAACCGTCTTCGATCGCCCTGCCCCTAGTAGTTTGTCAATCATTAATTGACGGGTAGCTGAAAGCCGGGAGGTTAGTTGGAGTTAAATTTTGAGGGTCTTCGACCCCTCAAAATTTTCTTGACAGAACACTA
>JARCMD010000321.1 GCA_030248885.1 Leptolyngbyaceae cyanobacterium MP9P1.79
GGGGTTGGGGGTGAGAGGCTGATATAAATCTCAGGCGACTACCTTTGAGTTTTGAGTGCTACTCACTTACTTCTGTCAGCCTGCACTAGGGAATATACCAAAGACCATCTTCACCCTTGATCTGTAACTCCAGCATCCCTTGCTAAATTGTCACCCCGGATAGAAATTGCCCAAGAGTTGCACGACCTCACGCCTTAATGAGCAGCGGGATTATACCAATTCAGTTCTCTTTCCAACAAATCACATGCCCTACGTCACACCTTAACCACAGGAGGAAAATAAACTATGTCGCCCTCCACCCCTCAACCTCCAGCCCCTAACTCCCAGGTTCACATCTTTGGTATCCGCCATCACGGCCCCGGCTCAGCCCGCAGTCTTTGTCGAGCCTTGGCCCAACTCCAGCCTGACATCGTGCTGGTTGAGGGCCCACCGGATGCAGAAGCGGTCTTGCCCCTGCTAGGGAATGCCCAGATGCGTCCACCTGTCGCGTTGTTGGTTTATGTGCCCGATAATCTCCAACAGGCTGCCTACTATCCCTTTGCCGTGTTTTCTCCAGAGTGGCAGGCTATTCACTATGGGCTGACTCAGCAGATTCCAGTCCGGTTTATGGATTTGCCCCAGAGCCATCGATTTGCCATGGATCTATCTGCCCTAGAACCAGGAGATGGGGGAAAGGACAAAGAAGTGGAGGGTGAGGCAGAAATAGAGGCTGAGGAGCAGGGAGTACAGGAAGAGGGTGCAAGCGAATTGGACGCTGGCAACCCAGACTTGGAGCCTCCATCCAATCCTCAATTTTCAACTTCTAACCCCTACCACGACCCCCTAAGCTTTTTGGCTGAGGCAGCGGGGTACAACGACGGTGAGCGCTGGTGGGAGCATCTGGTTGAGCAACGGCAGGACAGCACGGAGTTGTTTGCTGCGATTCTGGAAGCCATGACGGTGCTGCGATCGACGATCGACTCTCCCCAACCCCCCGTTCCCCATCCTCATTTTCGGCTCGAAGCCCATCGAGAAGCCTACATGCGAAAGACAATCCGCGAGGCAGAGAAACAGGGCTTTCAACGCATTGCTGTCGTCTGTGGTGCTTGGCACGCCCCCGCCTTGGCAACCATGCCTCCAGCTAAGGAAGATACCGCCCTGCTGAAAGGACTCCCCAAGGTCAAAGTTGAAGCGACCTGGGTGCCCTGGACCTATGGACGCTTGGCGATGAGCAGTGGCTATGGAGCGGGAATCGAGTCTCCTGGGTGGTATCAGCATTTGTGGGACATGGGGGGCAAGAAACGAGGGAAGGGGAAGGGCGATCGGGAAATCGGCCGGGAAATTGGCAGCGGGGAACCAACCGTTAATCCAACCTCCAGTGCTTCGCCAACGTCTATCCATTGGATGACTAAAGTGGCACGATTGTTGCGAAAGCAGGATTTGGATGCCTCCTCTGCCAGTGTGATCGAGGCGGTGCGATTGGCAGAAACCTTGGCTGCGCTGCGCGATCGGCCCCTACCTGGGTTACCCGAACTGAATGAAGCGACCCAGACAGTGCTGTGTTTCGGTGATGCGTTGCCCATGCAACTCATCCACCAGCAGCTAATCGTGGGCGAACGGTTGGGGCGGGTTCCTGCAGAAACCCCCATGATTCCGCTCCAACAGGATTTGCAGCGGCAGCAGAAACGCTTACGGCTAAAGGCGGACGCAACAGAAACCGTTCTGAACCTGGATTTACGTAAACCGATGGATCTAGACCGATCGCACCTGTTGCATCGGCTGACCCTGCTAAAACTGCCCTGGGGCAAGCCGCAGTCCACAGGCAACACCAAGGGCACCTTCCGCGAAACCTGGCACCTACGCTGGCAACCAGAGTTTGTCCTGAGCCTCATTGAAGCGGGAGTCTGGGGCAACACGATCGAAACGGCGGCGGCAACCTGGGTCTGCGATCGGGCCAACCAGGCAAACCTCCCCGATTTGACAAAGCTGATCGATCAAACTCTGCTGGCCAATCTCCCCCAGGCGATCGGACATTTGATGACCCGTCTGGAATCTGAGGCAGCCCTAGCCAGCGACATGGCGCATTTGATGCAAGCCCTACCGCCCTTGGTGAACGTGATGCGATATGGCACGGTGCGCCAATTTGAAACGGCGATCGTGGGGCATGTGGTGACGGGGCTGATTACCCGCATTTGCATCGGGTTGCCCATTGCCGCCGCATCCCTAGACGATGATGCTGCCACCCAAATGTATCAACAGGTGATCGGGGTACACGGCGCGATCGGGCTACTCCAAGATCCAGAATCCCTAGCCATGTGGCATCAGGTTCTGACCCAACTGGCAGACCAACAAGGACTGCATGGGCTAGTAGCCGGACGTTGCTGTCGGTTGCTATTTGACGCAAACCTATTCCAGCCAGAGGATACAGCCCAGCGGCTAGGATTCGCCCTCTCCACCGCCAGCGAACCCACCCAAGCCGCCGCGTGGATTGAAGGATTTCTGGCAGGAAGCGGACTATTGCTGTTGCACAATCCAGCCCTTTGGCAAGTCCTAGACGACTGGTTAACCCAGTTGCCCCCTGATCCATTTACCGCAATTCTTCCCCTGCTGCGCCGCACCTTTTCTACCTTTGCCGCCCCGGAACGTCGCCAAATGGGAGAACGTGTCCGACAGCAAGGAGATTGGGGAGTTGGGCTGGCAGGTGGAGAGAAGCGGGGTGAATTTGATGGCGATCGGGCCGACACGGTTCTTCCCCTCCTCGCCCAACTCCTCGGTATTTCTTGAGGAGATTTCTGACAAATTTGAAAAGGTACGAATTGTTGCCTGAACCGCCCCCCAGCCCCCTTCCTGGGATGCCCAAAGGGCTATAGTCTGGGGGGTTCTGAGATCGAAGTCCTCCAGAATTATTGGCTCAAAGCCTCTCAGGCACACTAGAAAAGGTGGCAAGTGCAAAGGGGTGCATCCCATTTTTGCAACCGCCCGATCCACCCTCACCCTAAATTCCTCTCCCTAGGGAGAGGGACTTTGAATTCCGGCTCCCTTCTCCCCCTTGTCATTACCAACATTTTTGAACAATCTTCGATTGTTCAAAAATGTGAATTCTAAACCTCTCAGAAGGCCTAAATTGTCGCCCGAACCGCCCCCCAGCCCCCAATTCTGGGGGGTCCTGAGATCGAAGTCCCTCAGAATTCGGTTCTTAAAGCCTTTCAGGCATATATGAAAAGGGGGCAAGTGCAAGGTCTAGGGCATTTGTCAGACACTCTCTAAGCTTTTTAAGAGATGTTGGTAATGACAAGCTAGGGAGAGGGACTTTGAATTCCGGCTCCCTTCTCCCCAGGGAGAAGGGTTGGGGATGTAGCTTGCTTCCCGAAGGGTGGGCGGATCGGAGATCTGCCAAAGCTGAGATGTACCCAGTGCAAAGTCTCTAGTGCAGATTGGCAGAAGTAAGTGAGCAGCACTCCAAGCTCCAAGCTCCAACCTCCAAGCTCTAACCTTCAACCTCCAAGCTCCAAACTCCAAGTTCCAACCTCAAAGCTCAAAACTCAAAACTCCACCTCAAAACTCAAAACTTAAAACTCCACCTCAAAACTCAAAACTCCAAGCTCAAAACTCAAAACTCAAAACTATTTATGCTCCACCATGTTTCTATTCGCACAGCCAACATTCATCGATCGATCGCCTTTTACGAGCAACTCGGATTCACCGTGCAAGAGCGCTTCACCACTGGCTATACCCTGGCGTGCTGGATGACCGGTTTGGGTGGGCGCATTGAACTGATCCAAATTCCCGAACCCCATCCCGCTCCTGATGCTTTTGGGGATGAACACTATACTGGCTACTATCACCTCTCCTTCGATCTCACCCAAGTAGCTGCCGATTTGCCCGCTTGGTTAGCAGAATTGCAGACGCGTTTTGCCCATGCCGCAGCAACTCATCCAGACCAGGTGCAACCGCTGAAGGTCCTGCTGGAACCCACCCAGCAAGCGATCGGAGATGCCGTGTACGAAGTAGCATTTATCGCCGATGCCGATGGCTTGCCCCTAGAGTTTTTACGAAATATGGGAAAACTAAGTCAGTGACGATCGCCCCTGAAATGTGATTAAGAGAAGTGTGATTGAGAGAAATGCGCTTGTGAAGCGTGACGTTTGAGACGAATGACTAACACTTGGTGACTGATGCAGAAGGAACGGGCTGAGCCATTTCCAGATAACTGGACCTATTTAAAAGCAGAGCTTCACTGGCTAGACCGAGTATTGATGCTAGCAGTGGCACGGCAGCGGAAGGATGTGAAGGAAGTCGAACGGGTGTCCCAAACGCGGGCCGATCGCGTCACCAGCCATTGGTGGAAGGGCATTATCTTCTTGGAAGAAGAAGCATCCTACGACGATTGCGCCCTCCGCAAAGTCCCCCCTCCCCGTGAGGCAGGCGTAAAAGTGGGCTTTCAGCAGCAACTCGAAGCGCGCATTGAGGGGAGCCACGAACGGGGGATTCACCTGAGCTTACCCAGTCTACGATCGCGCCTCAACCTGAGTTTTTTTGAAAAAAACCTGCTCCTCATGGGTCTGGCTCCAGAGGTGAACCGTCGCTATGCCCGCATCTACAGCTACTTGCAGAGCGGCGAAGTCCCCAATGAAGTGCGGTCGATCACTGAATCGCTCCGTTCCTTGCAGACAGCCGGGTTGCTACGGGGTCAAACCGATCTACCCACGGTGGATTTAGTGTTGCGGATTTTGTGCCGCAACGATGCCGAGTGGCGAGAGGGACGGACTGCCCTCACCACCAGTCCGTTAATCCAGCACCATTTATTGGAGGTGTTTGAACCAGAGGAACCGTTTTTAGCGCGTCACCTTAAACTGAGTGATGGCTTAGTGAATTATCTGTTAGCCGAAAAGCCATCCCCTCAAGGATTGGAAGCTCTGCTACCCAATCGATCGCCAATAGTGCTAGCACTCCAGCCGACATCACTCCTTCAAGAACAACCAGTCTCAAAGCAAGATCTGACCGATTTGCTTAGCCTAAATCGCCTCGCTGAACCGTGGTCTCGCCTAATTTTGCCCCCAACGCTCATTGAGGCATTGCAGCATCTTTGCCAGCGAGTTTGGCTAGGGGAAAAAGTTGAGGCATTGGGGGCAGCCGACCAGCCGATCGCCCCAGCTAAACTTGGTTCTGTGGTGTTGCTTTCCGGGGCACCGGGCACAGGCAAAACAACTGCGGCGGCAACCGTTGCCCAGGCGCTGCATACCCCTCTGGTTTGGGTTGATTTAGCCCAGATCAGCGTTGAGGATTACGCGGGTTTGCTGCAAGAGATTGAGTCCCGATCGCCCGCTGTCCTGCTGCTGAAATCGGCTCAGGTCTGGTTTGGGCGCTCCTCATCGCTCTCCCCCGCTCTGTTGCATCGGTTCCTCAACCAGCGTTCCCTGACGCGGAGTCTCACGTTTTTGAGTGTGCGCTTTCCCCAATCGGTGCGGCGGTGGCAGCGCCAGTTTGACCGCGTGCTGGAATTGGCGTTGCCCCAGCAGGACGATCGCCTCCGGCTATGGCACCAAGCTTTCCCGCCCCACGTCGCCCTAGACTCGGCGATCGACTGGGAAGCTCTGGCACAGTGGCCCTTGAACGGGGGCGAAATTCAGACGATCGCCCAAGCCGCCCTGCTGCTTGCCTTGGAAACCTCACCAGAGATCACAGTCCAGCCTAGACACATTCTCCAAGCCTGGTTCCAAGAGTCCAAACACTTAGATGTACGAAGTTTGGATCTGAAACGGGGAAAGGTGGAGTAACGATCGCTTTACTTTAGGAGATTTCCGAGAAAGATGTTACCCCTGTAGGGGCGAAGCATCCGGCAGATAGAGCCTTGAATCGACCAGAAGGTCATTGCCCGGATGCTTCGCCCTTCCGGTGCCTGGTATAAACTTTTCTAGAAATTTCCTTACAGGTAAAGCATTACTGAGATAGAACTGCTTGCTCAAATTCAGCTTGATTGGCATAAATCTCAAAGACGCGATTCATGCTTGTCAACTCAAACAGCATCCCAACCTGATTATTGACGGAGCAAATACACAATTTCCCGCCGGACAATCGCACTGTCTTCAGCGCCGAAACCAGGGCACCCAAGCCAGAACTGTCCATAAAGGTCAGTCCTTGCAAATCAATGAGTACTGTCTTTGCCCCTTCAGCCACCGCATCACTAATTTCGCGGCGTAGCTGACTCGCTTTGGTGCCATCCAGCGTTCCGGTGGGTTGAAAAATCTTGACGTGCTCCATAGGTTACTCCTCTCGCCCTGTGAACAGCATACTAGAGTACCGGATAAATGGATTTAAACCCAGGATGAACGGAAGTTGCGAGGGCGGGTTTTTGGGGAGTGGGCGATCGGACTTGGCGATGACCAGTGACTTTGCATTCACGGTAATTAACTGTCTCGAACAATGTATTGACAATGTAAATACGTCTTGTTTACACTGCAAAGCATGAACGTGTTTTTCATACTGAACGGCATCACTTTTGTTTGGGATGATGAGAAGGCACGGAGGAATCCTGGTAAGCACGAAGGCATCACATTCCAACAAGCTGCCGAGGTATTCTTCGATCCCTTTCTCGTGGTGGTTGATGCGAGTCGCAATGATGAGGCACGAGACGCAGTAATTGGATTGGACACAAGATGGAACATGTTGTATGTGGTTCACATCGAACGTGAGGAAGGTGTGATTCGGATTATTTCTGCCCGCAAAGCAACCCGACAGGAGCGAGAAGACTATGAAGCTTGAAGCACTAAAAAAGCGATTAGACAGAAATCGTCCCATGATTAGTGTGACGATCCGCATTCCCGATGATGTGGTGGAAGACTTAAAGCGGATCGCTCCATTGTTGGGGTTTTCAGGCTATCAACCGCTGATTCGAGCTTACATTGGTCAGGGGCTGCGCTCTGATTTAGAGCGATTCGAGGGCGAAACTATGACGGCGTTAATTGCCAGTTTGAAGCGTCGGGGTGTCAGCGAGGACACGCTGAATGAAGCATTGAGTGAAGTAGTGGGTAGCAATTAATTAAGCGATTCCGAAGTTATTCATCATTATATGCTCTACCAAAAAGTGGTTTTACGACCATTCGGCGTAATAATACCTCTTGCCGTGGGAACAGATTTGTTAACCCAGTGAATAAAATCTATAACTGTAATCCGTGCCGGAACCCTCACAGAAACCAACTTTGAATTGCCCTTTTCAGTAGTTTCATCTGTAATTATCTTAAATATCTTACCTTTCGTTATACCACCAGAGTATTTAAGCCCAGCAATTTCCTCAACAGTTAGATTTGGAAGTCCCAACTTGTGTCCACAACGAATACGAACGTAATAGTCTAGAATCTTGTGAACTTCTTCGTCCTGCTACCTTCACTCTTTTTAGACTTGTCTGCTTTGATCAATTCTGGAACTTCTATCTCAGAGAAAGCACTTGAACCTAAGCTTCTTAACCCAAAGCATCTCGTGCGATCGCGCTCGTTGATTTCAAACGTAAAAAACTCAATGTCTAATTTATTGAATTGTTTGTCAATCCAGTTGTGTTTATGAAAACTGGGAGTAACAGCTATCAAACGGACGGGTTTTTCGTATTTAATGTGAGCCTCCAAAGGTTTTTTCTCTAGCAAGTTCGCATAGTATCGAGTTAGTTGTTGAACTACATACCTATCTTCACCATTCTTGAGTTCTATAATGACTAATCCACCCAGAGTATCTATAGCAAGAATGTCACAAACCTCACCGTTTACCATGTATTGCCGCCTAAGTCCTTCAAGTTGAAACAACGACTTCAAATGAACCCAAACGAAGTCTTCTAAAGCAGCTTCACTAACAAATTCCCAGGTTTTTCCTTGCTTTTTCAACATTGTGATGACTGGCAATAACGGCAATTCTACTTTAAGCGTAATAGAGCATGAGATGAACTCGATCGCTGTATAATAGTGAATTTAGCTGGCTCGGACAGGACACAGATATTCGTTGGCTCAGAGGCGTAAAATGGTGAGAGTAACGAGGAATTTAGCCATGAGTGTTGTTGTTCCCGACGAAATTTTAACCGTAACTCGCATGACTGAGTCTGAAATGCGTCAAGAAATCGCGGTCATGCTCTTTCAACGCGAGAAACTTACCCTTGCTCAAGCCGGTCGATTTGCGGGAATGTATAGGGTTGCATTTCAACATCTACTTGCTAGTCGATGCATTCCGGTACATTACGGGGTGGAAGATTTTGAGCAGGACATCCAAAACCTACGAGAGAGGGGCAGATTGTGATTATTGTCAGTGATATATCACCGATCAACTAACTCCTACAGAAAAAACGATCGTGAACATTACAAAAGTCTGCGTGATTGATATTAGGTTGGTGCCCCTAAGTCAGCTAGCGCTCGACAGTACCTTCGCACGAAATCCCAGCCCAATGCACGTTTCATGCTGGTTTTCGATCGCCTCCCAAACATTGCCAGGGCTGAAGTTAGAGGGTTAGACTTGCGAATGAAGAGCAAGGGGATAAGGCGGTGCTAGAAATAGGACAGGTGTTGCACGATCGCTACCAACTTCAGCGCCAGCTAGGGCACAATGCAGCGCGACAAACTTGGCTCGCTACAGATTTAAGGGCGATCGACTCTGAGAATCACGAAGTTGTCGTCAAATTGCTAGCTGTGGGAGGGCAGGTGCAATGGGATGACTTGAAACTGTTTGAACGCGAAGCCCAAGTTCTGCAACAACTGGATCATCCCCGTATTCCCCAGTACCACGACTACTTCTCGATCGACGACAAATCCTTGTGGTTTGGGCTTGTGCAGGAATATATACCCGGCGCTTCCTTACGGCAGCTATTGGATGAAGGGCGCAGGTTTGATGAAGATGAAGTGCGGCAAATTGCGGTCAATCTTCTACACATCCTGACCTACTTACACGAACTCAGCCCGACCGTGTTGCACCGCGATATCAAGCCCAGCAACTTGATGTTGGGGGAGGATGATTATATTTACTTGGTGGATTTTGGAGCCGTGCAATCCAAGACGGCGGCGGAAGGTGCAACCTTTACGGTGGTGGGAACCTACGGCTACGCCCCGATGGAACAGTTTGGCGGTCGCGCTGTCCCTGCTTCCGATCTCTATGCGTTGGGTGCAACGCTGATCCATCTGGTGACGGGCACTGCCCCAGCGGATTTGCCCCAGGAGGATTTGCGAATTCAGTTTAGCCACTTGGTCAGTCTGTCACCGGATCTTGTGCGCTGGCTAGAACAGTTAACTGAACCGTCCCCTAATCGGCGGTTTAGTACGGCAGATGGGGCATTGGAGGCTCTAAAAATTGGGTCTACCCTGATGCCAGTTCGCGGGATGCAACAGCCTGTTCACAGTCGGGTGCAAATTAGCCGATCGTCCCAGGAGTTAGTGATTCAGATTCCTGGGCCGAAATGGACTTCTGCTAAGACGAAATGGACTTCTGCTAAGACGTTTTGGTTAGGTGCCCTGATCCTATTCATGGTCAGCACTCTCGTTCAGTTCCCTTTTTTAGCCGTCCTCTTGATGATTTCATCTCCGATCCTATTTTGGATGGTACTTGAGCTGATCCACAACTTTTCCCAGGGCTACCGAGTGATCTTTAATCGCCGTAATTTCACCCTGGAGCAGTGCTCATTTGGCTTTTATTTTGGTCGTAGGGAAGGTCATACTTCAGCTATTTTGGATGTTTTTCAGAGTGTGACCGAGGTCAGAAAACGCGGGCTGGTCGTTGTAGGAACGATATTCATAGAAAAGGAAATGGTCACGATTCAAACGGCCCAACACCAGCACTCGCGCTACTCGTTTGGCATGGGACTGCTGAGTGCGATCGAGTGTCATTGGTTAGCTCAGGAAATTAAGTCCTGGTTGGGTCTGAAATAAGTTTGGCTTGCCGTAGCCTGTCGCCCCCCACGGTGCAACAACATAGGCTCCAAAATGAGCGGGCCAAAATGATAAGGCCGATCGCACCTGTCCGAGGGTAGGGGCGAAGCATTGGGCAGATGACCTCTACATGGGTCAGAAAATCTTTGAGCCAATGCTTCGCCCGCAGCGCCACGCCCCACAGCCCAGAATGATCAGGGCGATCGAATTTGTTTAAGTGTCATAGCCTGTGTATTCCTACCCCCCAGGCGATATCTCTCGAAAGGGCAGAGCATTGGGACGATGACCTTTGCCCGGGTCAAAAAATCTTTGACCCAATGCCTTGCCCCTACCGGGACAATAGGTGAATTTTAGGTTCCGATCGCCCCCGCTGCATTAACCAGAGCCAGCAGCATCCCCGCCTGTTCCTGACCGTTCACCGCTAGCTCACTGTGGCACAGTGTCACTCGCTCCCCCGTGCGTCCCAGGAGATCCAGCAGCACCCGTCGCAGCCGTTGTTCCAGCATTTCCAGGGTGTCAGCCTCCGTCCAAGCGCGCCCCGACCAGCTTTTGAGAAATAGAGGTGCGCCGAACAGCCCCTCGCCCCCGGTTAGCCAGCGCTCCGACCCCACATCTAGCCACAACTGCCAGCGATGGGCCCGCCGACTGGAGCAATATTGAAAGATGGTGGACAGGGTTACAGCCTGGTTCACGGCTCCCAAGGGACGCACAGGGTAAGGGTCAGCGGTAATGGTGCCGCCCCGCAGCAGTTGGATGAATTGCCCCACCGTGGTTGAAGCAGAGGCATCCGTTCGATCGCCCTGGCTGCGATCGCTTTGGCGAAGGCGTGCATCCACCTGCCAATATTGTTGGGCGGTTTCAATCAGTTCCCGCAACGCCGCCAGTTGATCGTAGGGTAAATAATTGCCATTCCAGAGAAATTGCTGAATGGCGCGGTCTAGAATCGTGAGCGGCGTAAGAATCAGTCGCTGGGATTGCTGAAGTTGCTGAACCTCCAACCACTGCAAAATTCCTTCATAGGCCGTTGTCGCCTGGTATCCCAACCGATCCCAGCGGGGAAACGCCGTCACAGGCAACAGGCGCGGCCGATCGGGGTGCGGCTCAAAACAATAGTCTGCCAGTAGTCCTGCCCGTACAGGGTCGATGGCGGTGGAGGAGTGGAGGAGTGGAGGAGTGGGGGAGTGGGGGAATGAAGGAGTGGGGATTTCGGGTTTTTGGCTCAGGATCACGAGCATTTCGGCAATGGCTTCGCGATCGATCGATCGCCCCAAACCGGGGTAGACCAAAGCCAGCAACGTGAGCAGGGCCCGCACCATGGGCGAACTGACGAGGGGGCGCTGGTCATTGAGGGGTTCGCTGGCAATGCCTTTAGCAGCAAGGATTTCGGTGAGGGTGTAACGGGCAATGGCATCCAATCCGGGGGCAATGACGGCAATGTCCTGCGGCTGAATCTGTTCGTCTTGCACGGCTTGGATAATGACCTCAGCGGTGCGGCGCAAAATCTGGGCCCGTGAGGTTTCTTGAATCGATCGCATCGGTTCCGGTAACTGAAATAGGAAAATTGGATTGCTGACTAATTCCACCACTGCCTCCCCCACCGTATCTGCGAGGCAACCACCGGGGCAATGGGTCAGGGTTTCCACCGCACAGCGGGTTGCCAACCCTGCCCAGTAGGCGGGGTCAGCGCCCAGTCCCTGCCGAATGCCACCGTTAGGGTTGTGGGTAAACAAGCCGGCCGCGCCGCTGTCGAGGAGTTGTTCAAACACATCGCGGACGATCGCTGGATACTCATCCACATCATCGGCTAACACGCCTCGATAGCGCTGGGTGAGGTACTGTTGATAGGTGGCATGGGGCAGCAGGTCGCGCCAGTAAAGCTCTGTGAGAATGCCGTAGGTGAGTAGCCCCCGATCGAGACACCACGATCGCCACTCCAGCGCCAACCGACCCACCAAGCCCCAAAGCGGTTCCTGCTCTGGTAATCCTTGTTCCAAAAGAATCGTAATGTCTGCGATCGGGATGCCACCAAAAGCCGCCAGTTGCATTAAATCCAAAATGCGTCGCACCAGCCGATATTCTCCTACCCCCGCTTGGTCTAGCACCTCTGGCGTGAGCGCCGATCGCCAAAGCCGAGTCGCCAGTTCTTGCTCATTTTCAGGACGTAAGCGAATGGGAAACTGGGCGTTCAACCCTAACTGCTGAGCCACGAGTGGAAAGAACAGGGTGACTTCATTTTCAAAAAAAGCCAAGGGTGTGGTGGAACGAACCGGATAGCGCTCTTGAATCGCGGCCAAAATCCGATCGGTCAACTCCAA
The DNA here is from genome assembly GCA_030248885.1 of Leptolyngbyaceae cyanobacterium MP9P1.79. GTDB lineage: Bacteria > Cyanobacteriota > Cyanobacteriia > JARCMD01 > JARCMD01 > JARCMD01. Next base: position 12,188 of record JARCMD010000321.1, read on the forward strand.
ACGATTGTCTCCATTGGCGGCAAATACCAAAATCGCCCCAGCGGTCTGCTGCAAATTCGTTTGCCTCAGCCCCGCTTCCACGCTGCTGCTGCCCCGCTTCTTGGGCACGGGCACCGATCGCTTCTCTGGAATATCCAACCCAGATTGCAAAAACACACTAAATTGCTCCACCAAGCGCGTGGTCTTGCCGGTGCGCGTGGTGCCGCTGACCCAAACTGAAGCCGGAATGGTCATAGCTGATTTTCAGGAGACAGCAGACTGGTTTTCAGCCATTCTGCCCTAAACAGGCTCTGAATGGAACCCCTCGACCTACCGCCCACACCAACCAGTGCCACCTACTTTCGCCCCAGCATCACTGTAGACTTCGATGCCCTAACCCAGCGCGATAAGCTAGAACTAGCCGCAGAACTCATTCACACCGTTTTGCAAGAAACATAATCTGGAGGCACCCTGATGGAATTAGAGCAAGATAGTCTTTTGCACGCAGCCGAAGCGCGACTACCACACCTCTTACCCGATCGCCCTTCCGTTTTGAGTGAGAAGAAGACTAAAATAATATTGATGCTTACTAAGCTAACTACAAGTTCTATGTTGACCTACGAAGAAGTTTTGAACTTAGCGCACTGCCTTACTGCTGATGAGCAGTATCGTCTCTTGGAAGCCCTATCTGGACTTGTCCATTATTCTGCTGAGGTTGAAGGTGAAGACGAGATAGTTTTTGCTCAAGAGATTGCCGAAAGTGATATTGCTTGGCAGGCTTACCAAAGTAGACAAGATCCAGGTCTATCATCAGAAGAATTGAAATTGCGGTTATTTGGGAAAACCATTGGATAGCTGGGAATATGTTGTGTTGAAACCTGCTCAACGCTATTTAGAACGAATGCAACTGGACGATCAGGTGCGAATTGTTAATGCTCTAGATGCTCTAATTTCAAATTCGGAAACCCTGGATATCAAACCTCTAAAAGGTCGTCCTGAATCTCGGATACGAGTTGGAAAATATCGAGTCTTATTTATAGAAGACTTTGAAAGCAAAACTTATGTTATAACCACGATCGCTTCTCGTGGCGAAGTCTATAAGTAGAAAGCCCGATCGCCCTCTCATGTTGAGTAAGAGGGCGATCGTCCACGGGAGGTTTCTAGTGTGAAAAAAGCATTTTCCCACTAGAAACCTCGAAGAGCGCGTGAAACAACCTGTTCTAAATCATCACACTCTGCAACCAGTCGGGAAATGACTCTATTAAAGTAGTCAACATTGATGAGGCTCATCTCAGCGTTGTGCATAATTGAGTAAGTCTTTCGCCCTTCAATTTCCTCGACACACCAGAAGCCAACTTTATACTCACTGTTCTTACAGAGCAATAAGGTGGACAACCATCCTGGCACATCTTCAATGCTGGAGTATTTCAGTCCACTCGGAACGGAAAATTCAAGGGTGCTTTGATAGGAGATGATAAAGAGCGTTTGAGTGTTGCCAGAGTTAGCATTAAACTTTAGAACTGCACGCCGATCATTAATATTGTTGATTGACCAACCCAGATGGTTGCAGTATTTTTGAATCGTCCCGCGAAAATTAGACCCGGAAAATAAATCAAGATCGATCGCCATTTTGTACTCCAGCTACAAAAGAGTGAGTTAATCGAGGGGTATGGTTATATGCACCCCTCATTTCTACGAACTTTGAAATCTAACTGTGATTGCCTTTTCCATGCCGTCCACTGACTTCGTAACAAACAGTGCAAACTATTGCTGTTTGAATAGCGTTGCTCCAGACCCAGCCGACAGGACGAGAACTAGCAACTTCAGGATCGGAAATGTGATGAAAGGAAACTTGCAGGTCTCTTTCAACAGAGACCATTTCTGTAGGAAGAGGGACAAAATTACCTGTTTCAGAATCATGCATATGTGGCATGAAAACGCCAAGACCGTACTCGGACAGCTTCTTCAGCATCTCTTGAACTTCAGGTTGGGCGATCGCTTGTTGAGCTTTTTCAATCATCGGTTGCATCTTGACTACCTTGCTATAGAATAAATTTAATTTGGTCTCAGGGTTACCAGCGTGGTTTTTCGCCTTTGTTGGATTGAAGGTGAATCGTTCAATCATTTGTTGCAACAAGGCTCAGCAACCAGCTTCACTACTGTCCAATAGTGAATCCCTTGCCTTTACACTTCTGGCACGTCGCCTCTCTCACAGCGCCAGGCGGTTTAACCTTGCCTGTCCCACCACAAGACGTACACTTCCGCTCCATTCTCTCCTTCGGATTTTCTTTGTCTCTTGGATTTTCGTTTCCCTTCGGTTTTTCGCTAGACATGTATTTCCTCAATAGTTGGCAGTACGACAAACTAAATTTGAGCGCTAGATTTCCTCTTCGTAAGATTGACCGCCTTGACTAAAAGCTCCATCGGTCTCAATGTTGCTCTTGACATTTTTGCACTGCGATCGAATCTCATCTTCAAACCAGCCGAGCATTCCCAGCTGATTACCTTTAGCTGTGGCAGTAATACCGCTCTTCAAATCCGCTAGGGATAAACGGGTACGATTACAGAGATGGAGCAACTTAGTTGTTTCATCTGATTGAACATTGCCATCACCAATGAGAGGAATATTCATGATGTTCTGCTTACGAGCAACTTGCTCTTCCTCTGGGGTTAAGGTGACTTTGACGGTTGTCTCATAGTAAGCACCACCAAACATACCCTTCTTCTCTTGCCGATCGACTGATAGTTTCATGCTTGTCCTCTAGCTAAAATCTTGCAACAGCTCTAAACATTGCCCAAAAGAGAACAAGGATACAAAGTGGCGGATAGCACCACCAGACGATTTCCCATTGTGCAGGTACCTTGTTCTGAAATTTTAGAAATAGATAAGACAAACCGAGGAAAAAGAAACCTGCAAAACATAGTCCTAAGGCGTAAGCCACA
>JARCMD010000322.1 GCA_030248885.1 Leptolyngbyaceae cyanobacterium MP9P1.79
CGAAATTGGCAGAAAAAATCGGGGTGGTGAACCAAGGCACGATCGTCAACCAAACCAACACCCTCACGTTCTAGCAGTGTAGGGATTTCCAACTCAAAAATTATCCCGACGTATTGGGACGTATTTGTAGGGGCGAAGCATCCGGCAGATCAGCCCTTGAATCGACCGAAAGTCATTGCCCGGATGCTAAGTGCAAAGCACACGCTCCGCGAACGCCCTTCCGGTGCCTGGGATAACTTTTTCTGGAAATCTCCTTATTTACTGCTTCGCCCTTACATTTCCTTGAGATAGATCCCTCTATCTAAGTCAGCAACATGCTATTGAGGATTTAGTTCTTCGGCTGACTTGCGTGGTTAATTCGATCGCTCAACTGTCTCAACATTTGGGCCATTTGGGGATCACTGTCACGAAGTTGGGTGATCTTGTCGCAGCTATACATCACCGTTGTGTGATCCTTGCCCCCGAACTCTTCGCCAATTTTGGGCAAGCTCAAGTTGGTGTGGTGGCGCATCAGATACATGCCCACTTGCCGAGCGCGGCTGATTTCTTGGCGGCGGGAATGACTTTTGAGGTCATCGATCGAGATATCTAAGGCCTCAGAGACGGCTGTAATCACGTCTGTGGCAGAGGCTTCAACCTTTTCCACAGGCGGGTTGAGGATGGGTGAAATATTTTCCACCGTCATCGGTAAGCCAGAAATGGAAATGTAGGCAACGGCTCGAATCAGTGCCCCTTCCAGTTCTCGAATGTTGTTGATGTAGCTGGAGGCAATATATTCAATCACTTCGCGGGGCAGGCGCATGTTCTCGTACTCGGCCTTCTTTTGCAAAATGGCCATGCGGGTCTCCAAGTCTGGGGATTGGATATCGGCAATCAATCCCATGGAAAAGCGAGAACAGAGCCGTTCTTGCAGGCGAGGAATCTGGCTAGGGGGGCGATCGGATGCCAGGACAACTTGCTTACCCGCCTCGTGGAGCGTGTTGAAGGTGTGGAAAAATTCTTCCTGGGTGTACTCTTTCCCTTCGATGAACTGAATATCATCCACCAGCAGCACGTCCACCGCGCGATACTGTTCCCGAAAAATCTGCATACTGTCTTTGCGGATAGCGGCAATCAGTTCGTTAGTAAACTGCTCTGTGGAAACGTAGAACACCCTGGCATTGGGGTGCATATCCAGGCGGTAGTGCCCGATCGCCTGCATTAAGTGAGTTTTGCCCAATCCTACCCCGCCACACAAAAACAACGGGTTGAACTCCCGCCCCGGCGACTCTGCCACTGCTAAGGAAGCCGCGTGCGCCATACGGTTGTTGGAACCCACCACGAAGCGCGAAAAAATATACTTGGAGTTCAATTCCTTGGGGCGGGGACGTTTGGGAGGTGTGCCCGCTTCTGAGGGTGAACTCACGTCCACGGGCGGCAACGGCCAAAATACCTCGGAGCCGTAGAGGGGATCGCTGGCACCGCCGGGGGCATTAATTACCGTAATCTCAACGGGGTGCCCCAAAATGTCATGGACGACATCGGCAATTTTTTGGATGTAATACTTCTGAATCCAATTCTTCGCAAAGGGATTTGCAGGCTGGATCACCAGGCAGTTATTCTCTAGCGGCTCAACTGTAGCGGTTTTGATCCACGCTTCAAAGGTGGGTTGGCTCAGCATCGTTTCGAGCCGCTCCAAAACTTGCTCCCAGAGATTATCAGGTGCAATTTTAACTGGGGTGGGGTTGTCCATATGGGTGGGTCAGCGGCGGGGGATCGGCGGCAGAAAGTGGGAAAAAGAGGGGAAGGGAGCGAGGCGGGGTGTAGGGGAGTGCAGCCAATTTACAGCACCTGTGGATGGGAGTAAATAGGCAGTTCTCCGCTCCGATCGCCCCGATGACCTAAACGAACTCCCTCAGGTCATCCTAGATTTCCTCGTCCATTGAAATAATAATGAGTCTGCTCAATCACTGGTTAAGCTAAAGCTCCAAAGTTAATTAGTTGGTCAAAGCTGCATGATCACGATTCAAATTGAACGAGAACCAACACAGCTCGATCGGACGGCTCTCACAGACATGATTCGTCAATTCAATCAACAATTCTTCAAACGATCACCATGGCAACCCGTAACCGTTTTTGCGAGAGATGAGTTAGGTTCTATCGTCGGTGGAGCTTTAGGTGAAATTGGATGTGATTGGCTTTACATCAGAGTTCTGGTCGTTCAAGAGAGCCTGCGTGGTCGGGGAATGGGGAGTGAAATGCTGAAAATTGTGGAACAAGAAGGTCAAAAGCAAGGCTGTGTCGGGGTTCATCTGGAAACATTAGAGTTTGCAGCCAAAAGCTTCTACGAACGTCAAGGATACGTCATATTTGCTACACAGAATAATTATCCAAAAGGTCACACCAGATATTTTATGCAAAAGTTATTTGAGTTGAGTTGTGAAGCAAGCTGACATGGCGGTGGGACAGTGGCTGAGATTCCTTTGCCCCTAATTTGGGGTTACTCAGCCCTGCCGCTATCCGGAACCACCCGCTTTAAAATTGTTTTAGGATGGAGTAGGTAGGGATCGCCCGATTTATGCATCGCCTCAAGTCCAGGATCTAAAAGTATAGGATAATCCGGGCTTCTGAGTACTGAACCAATTGGATTCATTGTCGGTCTAACAACTTCTGTAATGCTTCGGGTTGAATACTTCAGGATGAATTGAACTGAGCAAACGTTAAGCGCTTTTGTTGTCGGACTTTACCTGAACTTGCTTTTTTGCCAAGGAATTAAGAACTTATGTCACGCCCCACTCCTGATTTGAATCGTTCTCATGCCGATCGCCCCAGTTGGCAAAAGCCCGTTGCTTTCCTGCTGCCCCTGGTTTTAGGCGCTGGATTGGCGATCGTTGGCGATCGTTGGCGATCCTCTGATGCGGTGCCCTCCCAGTCGCCGATCGCTCAAATTCCCCTGTTGCCAGTCGATAACTCTGGCGCAAACTTTATCTCGGCCGCTGTGGATAGAACTGGCCCCGCTGTCGTGCGAATTGACTCCTCCCGCACGGTCAAAGGCCGCACTGATGCTCCCTTCGATGATCCCAGGTTTCGGCAATTTTTTGGCTCTAACCTGCCCACGCCACCGGCAACCCGTGTAGAGCGGGGCACTGGTTCTGGCCTCATTATGACGGCGGATGGCGTGATTCTCACCAATGCCCACGTTGTCGATGGAGCCGATCGGGTGACCGTGACGCTCAGAGATGGCCGCACCTTTCAGGGTAAGGTTTTAGGCGAAGACCCTATTACAGATGTCGCTGTGGTGAAGATTCCAGCCACTAGTTTGCCGACCGTGGTGCTGGGGAACTCAGACCAATTGAAGCCGGGTGAGTGGGCGATCGCGATCGGCAACCCCCTGGGCTTAGATAACACCGTCACCGCTGGCATCATCAGCGCCACAGGTCGCACCAGTGCCCAAGTGGGCGTGATGGACAAACGGGTGAGCTTCATTCAAACCGATGCCGCCATCAACCCTGGTAATTCCGGCGGCCCCTTGCTCAATCAGCGCGGGGAAGTCATTGGCATCAACACTGCAATTCGGGCGGATGCTCAAGGCTTGGGCTTCTCGATTCCTATCAATACGGCGAGACGGATTGCGGAACAATTGATTGCCAAGGGTAAGGTGGATCATCCCTACCTGGGGATTCAAATGGCGACGCTGACTCCAGAGTTACGCAAAAACATCAATGATGACCTCAGCAATGGTCTGACGGTGCAGGAGGATCAGGGAATTTTGGTGATTCAGGTGATCAAGGCATCTCCAGCGGCTAAGGCTGGAGTCCAAGCAGGGGACGTGATTCAAAAAATTGCGGGACAAGCGGTCAAAACCGCAGACCAGGTGCAACAAGCTGTGGAGCAAAGCAGTGTTGGCGCTAACTTGTCGGTGGAGCTACGCCGCAATGGGCAAACGCTAACGCTGACCGTACAGCCCGGCGCATTTCCCACCCGTACAGCCCGAAATTAGCCTCGTTGAAACGGCTCTGCTGGGTTCTTGTTGATGTCGCTTATCAACAAGAATCCTCGGCGCTCTGGGATTTTCACGGACAAGTCGGGAGAGATGTTGGAACTAGCTTCTGGGGGAGCCGATCGCCTCACTCTAAATCTTCCATTTCGCTATAATCTAGAATCTCCGGTAAAACGCAGTAGATTCTGAACACTAACGATTATGGCTGACCCATTAGAAATTTCTCAGTTAGGTAATCCTGTTTTGCGGCAGGTGGCTAAGCCGATTCAAGATGTTCATGATCCTGCGATTCAAGCGCTGATTGATGATTTGATCAGTACGGTTGTGGGATGCAAGGGAGTGGGGATCGCTGCGCCCCAGGTTGCCCAATCCTGTCGCCTGTTGGTGGTTGCGTCCCATCCCAACGATCGCTACCCCCACGCCCCAACGATGGAACCAACTGCGATGATTAATCCGCGCTTAGTGGATTATTCTGAGGAAACCGTGAAGGATTGGGAAGGTTGTTTGAGTATTCCGGGGATTCGCGCCTTGGTGCCGCGCCATCGCTCGGTTGCCATTGAGTATGGTGATCGGCATGGGCACCTGCAAACCCGAACCTTGACTGATTTTGTCGCCCGCATTTTTCAACACGAGTTCGATCATCTCAATGGCCTTGTGTTTCTCGATCGGGTGGAACGTAACCAAGACATCATTACGGAACAGGAATATAAACAGCGAATCCTGCCACAGGGTTGAAAGGGAAAATTGGTCACCGATCGCCAGACAAACGGGTGACACGAATTAATTTGTTTTCCAGAACCCCTTCGATGTCGATCGCTTGATGGATGCGGGTTGCTAATCGTTCTAGATTTCTGTCTACCGTGCAAGTAATAATGCCGAAATGCTCTGATTGCTGATTGTAAATGCGAGAATTTCTGGGTCAGACAATCCAGCATTTCCTGAGAGAAGTTATTGTGTTTCCTTCGTCAACCCAACCTACGAGGGCGATCGCACTATTTCCTCCAGCGATCAAACTGGTCTTCTGAACACCCGTTGATGTAGGTTTTAAAAACATAGCCTTCAAGAGGAGAGAAAGGCTGCGGAGGTTTCCTAGAATCGAGCGCTGCGATTTCAACCCAATTTCCGGTGCGTCACACCGCTCTAACACCGTCTCCATGATTCAGCTGAGTTACGACAGGCGAGTTGAGATCGGGGCTTTGGCGGATGTTAACATCGTTGCCATTAATAAAGCTACAAATGGTATTGTTCTCAACTTCAATTTGGTAGTCTGCATCGCTTTGAGCAAAAGCCGACTTCATCGGCAAACTTATCAGCATGATTGATAACACGAGCATCCAACTTTTCATAATTTAGAAACCTTCGTTGATAGTGAACTACAAACTCCGCTGAAGGAGGAGGGCTAACGGCTAAAGTGAGCGGCGGCGAGTAAACTAGAACGTAGCGCGAAGACTCTCTACCGTCCGCTCCACTGTGTTGTTAGACCGCGCTTCAACTAAGAATTTCGTAGGTTGGGTGGGGTGCAACGGAACCCAACGCTAGCTCTCGGTGTTGGGTGTAGCAAAGCGACACCCAACCTACGTCCTTCCTTTTTCTCACGAGTCAAGTAGAGTTGCTACATCGTTTCAGTTCATTGAGTTGAGACCAAACATATTGCCCTCAGTGTCTACACACAGCGTCACCCAACCAAACTCCCCGATCGAGAACTTTGGTCTGACGATCTTGCCTTTTGCACCAATGATTCGGGACTCTTGTACAGAGCAGTCTTCAACACTGAAGTAAACCATTGTGCCACCGACTCCTGGTCGAGAATGTTTCGTTTTTACCAAAGCACCTGATGCACCATAGGCTTTCATATTTGCAGGAAAGCTCATCATTTGTGTTTCGCCAGTCGGGTCAACGATCTTTTCTAGCTTCTGCTCAAATACGCTCTCATAGAACGTAACAGCCCGATCCATATCTTCTACGTAAATATCAAACCAACCGATCGCATTAGGCTTTTCCATAGCATTCTCCAAAGTTGAGGGTGGAGTAGCCACTATAGAACCTGTTTGCAGTTTAATAAGGAATCATCTTTACTAAGGCAATGGCATACACCACCGACTTAACCGAATCGCAATTCGAGTTGTTAAACCA
>JARCMD010000323.1 GCA_030248885.1 Leptolyngbyaceae cyanobacterium MP9P1.79
CTTCGACTTGCTGCCGAATGCCAGACTCATAGAGTTCTTGCCCACGTCGAGCTAACTCTTCTTTGCTGTAACGTCGTTGGCGAACTGCCATAGGTTTGATCTCCTTGCGACCTATTCCTTTCATTTTAGCTTGGAGGGTCATGAAACATTAGTGATCGCCCTCTCAACAATACCGACGATCGCTCCTACACAGTTATGAGTGATAAATACGGTTGAATCTATATGTATCACTAGACACACGAAATGTCAGTGTGATTTGACTGTCGCTGAAATTGAATTTACAAAGATTTTGGTTGACTTGTAGATGAGATTCATAAAGGTTGTCTCTTTGTACGCTCACAGTGAATCTAAATGATGAGTTCGATCGCCTAGTTGTTATGTACTAATTTAAGCCGTACTAGTTCGATCGCCCACCAATTTCACCCTTCAGAATTGGATATTTCTTAATAGTTAGACTGAATTTGACCCAATAAATTCAATGGGTTGAGCAATTTGTCGCTAAAAATTGCGCGTCTTGGATGAGTTGAGATACAGTGTCTAAGAGGTCAACTTATGTACTAATGCTCAACGGACTTAGATGATCAATGGACTTAGAAAAACTAGCTGGTGAAAAACCATTAGGGTCTGTGATTCAAGGCTCCTTGAGCCAGGGATTGGAAGTGCGGCTGCACCCAGATGTTTCGGTTGAAGAGATGCGAGTGGGGAAATTTCTGGTAGTGCAGGGAACCCGATCGCGCTTCTTTTGCATGTTGACCGACGTTGCCCTCGCCACCGCCAGTCAACGCATCCTCGCCAATCCCCCCGAACCCAGCAACACCTTTTTACAAGATGTCATCGCTGGCACAGGCACCTTCGGCACCATCAACCTCACTCCAATGTTGATGTTTACCCCAGAGGTGGCAGCAACAGAGCCAAGACCGGGCAGCAAGAAAAAAGCGACCCGGTTATCCACCCTCTCCTCCCTAGAACCCCAGACCAGCACCACGATGGAATTGATGCCCGTCAAAACCATTCCCTGTCACTTCAGCCAGGTATTTGATGCGGCGGAGCGGGATTTTCGGGCGGTATTTGGGTGGGAAGATGACCCCAGCCGCCGCAACTTTGCCATCGGGATGCCGATCGACATGGATGTTCCTATTTGCCTAGACCTCGATCGCTTTGTCGAGCGGAGCAACGGCGTATTTGGTAAATCTGGCACCGGAAAATCCTTCCTGACTCGACTGCTGCTATCTGGGATTATTCGCAAACAGGCCGCCGTCAATCTCATCTTTGATATGCACTCGGAATATGGCTGGGAAGCCGCCCGTGAAGGCAAGCAATTTAGCACCGTGAAAGGACTGCGCCAGCTATTTCCCGGACAGGTTCAGGTATATACCCTCGACCCTGAATCCACCAAACGGCGGGGAGTGCGGGATGCCCAAGAACTTTACATCAGTTATGACCAGATTGATGTGGAAGATTTAGCCTTGGTCAGCAGCGAATTGAATCTATCAGAAGCCAGTTTGGAAAACGCGATCATCCTGCGTAATGAGTTTGGTAAGTCCTGGATTTCGCGCCTGTTGATTATGAGCAATGGTGAGATTCAGGAGTTTTGTGAAACCAAGATGGGCAGCAAGTCTTCGATTATGGCGCTGCAACGGAAGCTCAACCGCCTGAATGACCTGAAATATATTCGCAATACCTGTCCCCATAATTATGTAGGGCAAATTCTGGAATCGTTGGAAGCTGGAAAGCATGTGGTTGTGGAGTTTGGCTCTCAATCCAATATGTTGTCCTATATGTTGGCGACGAATGTAATTGCGCGCCGAATTCACCAAGCCTATGTGCGGAAGTCGGAGCAGTTTTTGCAGACTAAGAATGTGATCGATCGCCCCCGCCATCTGATGATCACGATCGAAGAAGCCCATCGCTTCCTTGATCCTGCCACTGCCAGACAAACCATCTTTGGCACGATCGCTCGCGAAATGCGAAAGTACTTTGTCACTCTGCTGGTGGTTGATCAGCGCCCGTCCTGCATCGACAATGAGGTGATGTCGCAAATCGGCACCCGCATTACGGCCTTGCTGAATGATGAGAAGGATATCGAAGCAATTTTTACGGGAGTTTCGGGGGGACAGGCGTTGCGATCGGTGCTGGCTAAACTTGATTCCAAACAGCAAGCCCTCGTCCTGGGGCACGCGGTTCCCATGCCGGTGGTTGTCCGTACCCGTCCCTATGATGAAACCTTTTATGCTGAAATCGGGGATGTGGTCTGGGCAGAAATGCCTACGGCTACCGTGTTCAAAGCTGCTGAAGCTGCGAGAGCCGATCTAGGAGTGTAGATCATCTCATGTAGGAGATTCTTAAGCTGAATCCGATCGCATTTCCTCAATAATGGCTTCCCGACTTGCGATGGTGAACCGCTGTCATGGCATCAGGTTGGAGAACTTTGCCCCGTTCCACCACTGCATAGATGAGCCAATGGTCGCCGCACTCCATACGATTTTCCACGCAACACTCCAAATAGGTGCTGGCATCCGTGAGAATTGGAGCCCCGTTCGTGGCAGGCTGTGTGGTCACGCCACCAAAGCGGTCTTCGGCAGGATTAAACGGCTTTAGGAAATGCTTCATTAAGCCCAAATAATTGCCTTCTGGCAGCAGATTGAGGACAAAGTGATTGCCAGAGTGCAGGAGGGATTCGATCGCCCGCTCCTTTGCCACCGCCACCGTAATGCCAGGGGGATTGAACGTCGCTTGAGACACCCAGGAGGCCAGCATCGCGCTGGACACATCTCCCTGCTGAGCCGTGACCACACATAGCGATCCCACCAAGCGACCCACTGCCTGTTCCACCGTCGTTGCGGGTTGCCGGGGTTCCCTCACCTTCTTGGCTTTCTTGAGTCCTTGGGCAAAATCGGTGCCTGCTTCCTCGCAAAGTTGCAGCGTTGTCTCGGTTGGCTTAAATTTCACCCGAATCGGGTCAAACCCAAACTTATATCCCGCATCGCGGAGCTTGCCCTCAATCAAGTCGATCGCCTCGCCACTCCAGCCAAAGGAGCCAAACACCCCTGCCAATATCCCTGGCATTGCCGTAGACAGCACCACGCCTAGCGCAGTCTGCACAGGAGTTGGGGCATGACCTCCCAGCGTCGGTGACCCGATGATGAAGCCAGCAGCGCGTTCCACCGCCGCCTGAATTTCAGCCGGGGTTGCCATTTCGCAGTTAATCGATTCCACCCCCACACCTGCCTTGGTGATGCCACGGGCGATCGCCTGAGCTAGGGTCGTCGTGTTCCCATAAGCCGAAGCGTAGATCACTGCGACTGAAAGCTCCTGGGATTTTTGCTGCTGATTCCACTCTCGATAGGCGTGAACTAACTCCGTTAAGCCATAGCGCACCAAGGGCCCGTGTCCCGGCGCATAGATGAGCGGACTGGATGGAGGTTCTGCTTCCCGTTCCCCCATTTCTCCTGACAATTGCGCCAACTTATCCAGTGCCGTTTCCACCTGCCGAGCATGGGGAGCCATCAGGCAATCGTAGTAGTAGCGCCGATCTTCCAGCAGGCTTTCCCAGCCTTCATCAAACACCTGATCCCCGCAGATGTGGGCCCCAAAAAGCTTATCGGTATAAAGCACGTTGGTGGCGCGATCGTAGGTGCAAAGGCTATCGGGATACCGGGGATTGGGGGTGGGAATGAAAGTGAGATGGTGTCCCTGACCCAAGTCAAGGCTATCTTCCCCCCGCACTACTTGAATGCGGAGATCGTGGTCTGGCAGGGCAGCACGGAGGGCAATGGCCCCTGGATTAGAGCAGACAAAGGTGATGTGGGGAGCCAAGTTGAGCAACGAGCGCAACGTCACTGCCCGATTGGGGTTAACGTGTCCCAGAATCACATAGTCCAACCGCTGCAAATCCAGGCGCTGCTGAAGGGCAGCCAAGTAGATCTCCAAAAAAGATTCCCCTGGGGGATCAATTAGTGCCGTCTGTTCCGCCTGAATCAAGAAAGAATTCGCGGTGGTTCCTCGCTCCAAGGCGTACTCAATTTCAAAGCGGAGGCGGTTCCAACTGCGCGATCGCAGCACCAAGGTATCGCGGGCGATCGGCAGCGTTTGGACATCGCGGGGCTTCAGGTACACCATGACTTTCTAGGACTCCGATGGTTCTAAGGGTGCGGGGGGATCGGCAGGCAGATCCTTTTCTTCCGCATCCTGGAGGGCAGCTTCTACTAATTCTAGCGAGGGAGGATGGGGACGAATGGGTTCCGGAATATCCTCCGTTTCAGTCTCCAATTTTACAGCTTCGGTTTCAACAAGCGTTTCCACGGGAACCGTTGCGACTGGATCTGCCTCCACCTCGTTGTTTAGCAGGGTAATTTCTTCCTCGATCGTCATCATATCTGCACTCGTCATGTCTGTTAGCACCGTAGTCTCCAAGGTGACGACTTCTGCGATCGGTTCACTGAGCGCTTCGCTGGTTGGTTCTGGAGATGCCACAGGCGCAGTCACCGCTGCTGGGGCAACTTTAGGAGCAGGAGCAGGGCGATTGATCGTAATCATTTCCTTACTCGGCTTCTTCTGAGTTGCGCCCTTCAACGTGTCTTGCACCAAATCAGCCAAAATTTTGAACACCTTCACAGCCTGGGCGGGTAATTGCGTCAGGGTGGTAGAAATAGGGTTGGCTGGCTTGACTAGTTCAGGCTTTGCTGTGGGCTTGACAGGGATAGCCGTTTCCAAGGCAGGGCGCACGGTGTTGGGCACTCCGTCGGGATCAGCAGCGGCAGATTCGATCGCTGTATCTGTGGGGATCGCCGGTGGGAAAGGGGCGATCGGAGGCGGAGCAATGGGCGGAGTTGGCAGGGGTGGAACACGGGGAGCGGTTTGTCCTGCAACATTGGTAGGCGCGGCAGGTGCATTAGTCGCACCCGTCACTTGTTGTACCTTATCTTTCACCGTACTGAAAGCGCGGGTAGACTGATTTTGCAGTTGCGATCGGCCTTCAGGCGTTGCCAAACCAGATAATTTTTCCTGAACAAAGGTGCCAACTCCCTTAAAGCGCTGGGCAACATCATCGGGGCTGGGGAGGCTTGCCCGTTGGTCAGGCGGCGTGATATCCCACCGAAACTGGAAGGCTTGCCATCCCAACCAACCCAAAAGAGCCACACTCGCGGTTTGCCCCAAGAGGACTCCCCCAGTGATTCGGCGGGCGCAGACCCATAGCACTAGGGCATAGAACAGTCCAACACCGCTCCACACCAAGTCACTCCGCCGACCAAACCCTGGAGACATGAAAAAAGCGGCATAGATTGCCAAACTGCCCAACCCCACCAGTAATGCCAGAACATACGTCAGCATAGTGCTGCTCCCCCGCGCTTATGTATAGGTATAGATTACTTACACTCTACTACTGTGGGTGAGCATTCGGCGTGAAGGATGAGGCAGGCTCGATCGCATTCGTTTTAAGGGCTGTAGTTCCAACCGACTCTAAGCTTCAGTCCGTTCGATTGGCTAACGGCAGAACATGGGTTCTAGCCTTGCTTAACCAAATATTTTTGGTTTCAGTCGAGTACGTATACCTATGATGTCAAATCTGTTTTGAGGTGATAAACTTCGGTGAGCGATCGTGTCCAACCCAGGCACGACAAGAGATTTAAGACGTTAGAAGATGAATCTTATGTATACTCGGACACATTTGTTACGAAAGTCTTCCTCTACATCTGCTGCCCCCTCTCTGCAAAAACAAGCCTCTCGATCGCTCGCTCATCGGGCTTTTTCACCTCAGATTGAGACTCAAGCATTAGCTGTTTCTTCCCAGGAGCCTCCTGATCTGCAAGCACAACTCGCATTTGACAAGGCGTTTGGTTTTAACTTGTCCAACGTCTCAATCTTGCCTCCCCAAGACCGATCGCTGCCCTGTGTCTAAACCAAGTTAACCTTGGGTAAAGCGGGAGACAAATACGAGCAACAGGCAGACCAAGTTGCAGCAGCCGTAGTCGATCGCATCAATAACGGTGCTAGACAATTCTCTGTTCTGCCTCCGCAAAGCCGTCAACCAGACTGGA
>JARCMD010000324.1 GCA_030248885.1 Leptolyngbyaceae cyanobacterium MP9P1.79
GGCCCAAATTGTCGCCCGAACCGCCCCCCTGCCCCCCAATTCTGGGGGGTTCTGAGATTGAAGTCCCCCAGAATTGGGGCCTTAAAGCCTTTCAGGCATCCATGAAAAGGGGGCAAGTGCAAGGTCTGGAGCATTTGTCAGACACTCTCTAAGCTTTTTAAGAGATGTTGGTAATGACAAGCAGAAGGGGAGAGGGGCTAAGACTTGAATCGTCTCCCCTTCTCCCGCTGGGAGAAGGGGCTAGGGGATGAGGGCAGATTTTAAGTTGCACATCGCCTGTATTAAGAGTGGCAACCAATCAAGGGCAAGGAGCCTAGAAACAGATGTGGCATAAGGCAAAATGGCTGAAATTTCTCCTTCCCTTTGGATGCGCGCTCTGCCTCATCTTGGGACTGGCTTCTCCCGCATTGAATCAAGTCGGGGGGCAGTCCGATGTCACAGCACCCAATCCTTTGGAGATCCTTCGCCTCAATCCTGACGTGCGAGCCGTTGGGGGTGGCCCCGATCGCGTCGCCTTTGAGCAGAGCTTACTCCAAGCTGATTTCAATCAAGCCATTCAACTCTTTGAGGAGTTTCAAGCCCTAGAGTTTGAGCAGTTGGGCTTCCAGTTCTTTGGACAAGTGCCGACAGCGGCTCAAATTAGCGATACCTTGTGTAACTTGGCGCGCACCACGGGGCAGAGAGCGGCGATCGTCTATGTGGGTTCGTTGGAAAATAGTTTGGAGCTTCTGGCTGTGCTGCCTGCTTCCACCTGTCAAGGCCGATCGGGTCGTCGGACTAAAGCGTTACTCGCTCAACAGGACACCCTGAAAACCCTCCGACAGAGCATTCCAGAAGCCAATCGCGCTGCCCTTCAGCCTGTGTTGCAAGCGCTGCGAACGGAGGTCACCAATCGAGACAGCAACAATTATTTGCCTCCAGCGCAACAACTCTACCGCTGGATTGTTGCCCCGATCGCCCCAGATTTACGGGCGAACGAAATTGATACCCTAGTGTTTGTGATGGATTCGGGACTGCGTTCCACTCCCTTGGCGGCGCTGCATGATGGGCAACAGTTTTTAATTGAGTCGTTCAAGATTGCGTTGATCCCCAGTTTTGGACTGACGGATACTCGCTACTCCGATATTCGCAAGTCCAAGATCTTGGCGCTGGGAGCCTCCCGATTTCCCGATCAGCAGGCACTACCAGCGGTGCCTGTTGAGCTGGCGAGTGTGCTGCGTAGCCCTTGGAAAGGCCGATCGCTCCTCAATGAAGCGTTTACCCTCGAAAATCTGAAAATCGTCGAAAACCAGCAACGCTACGGCATTATTCACATGGCGACCCATGCAGAATTTGTGCCTGGACAGGCTAAAGATTCCTACATTCAATTTTGGGATTCTAAGCTGCGATTCGATCAACTCAATCCCTTAGCCCGTGATTTGGGCTGGAACACCCCCCAAGCTGATCCGATCGAACTGCTGGTGTTAAGCGCCTGTCGGACAGCGATGGGCGATCGGCAAGCAGAATTGGGGTTCGCTGGGCTAGCGATCGCCAGCGGTGCCAAGTCTTCCCTGGCTAGCCTGTGGTATGTCAGCGACATTGGCACCTTGGCATTGATGAGTGAGTTTTATCAGCAGCAAAGCCTGACCCCGTTCAGAGCAGCAGCTCTACGGGAAACCCAACTTGCCATGCTCAAAGGTAAGGTGCGGGTGGAGAATAGACAGGTGGTGCTGTCCAACCAAACCACGGTGCCCCTGCCCTCTGACCTAGCGAATCAAGCCACGTTCAACCTGTCCCATCCCTACTTTTGGTCGGCTTTCATCGTGGTGGGCAACTGGAACTAGTGCAGCTTGGCAGACGTTTCTAACCAGTTAGATGGATAGTTTTGAGTTTTGAGTGCTGGTCAGTTATTTCTACTAGCCTGCACTAGTCGGGGGATGGTTTTGAGTTTTGAGTTTTGAGTGCTGGTCAGTTATTTCTACCAGCCTGCAATAATGTTCTGCCAAGAAAATTTTGAGGGTTTCGACCCCTCAAAATTTAACTCAAACTAACCTCCAGGCTTTCAGCTACCCGTCAATTAATTATTGGCAGACTACTAGTCGGTGGATAAGAATCGCGGATTCAATGAAATCTGATTCTCCCTCACTCTAGAAAACATGGGGATGTCGATCGCAAATTTAGAGATAATAAACTATCGAGTTCTATTGCCGCCCATGACTCAACAGCTTTTAGACTCTGAGCTTCTAGACTCTGAACCTTCGGAATTTGAACCTTCAGAATTTGAACCAATTACCTCCCTCGACATTAGCCATCTCGTCATTGAGGACGATACTCCTGTGGACAATTTTCAATCCGAGGAACAGCAACGGTTGCTGGTGGAACCCCTTTATAGCTCTAAGGCAATCCCCTCGCCCTTCCTGGCTGCTGCCAATGTCGGGCTATTTTACAAACTCCACGGTGAGCCGATCGTTCCCGATGCCATGCTGAGTGTGGGAGTGCAGCGCGCCGATGACCTGACGCAACGGCAAAACCGATCGTATTTTGTCTGGGAATTTGGCAAAGTGCCAGAGGTTTGCATCGAAATCGTTTCTAACCAGGAAGGCGATGAGTTGACCCTGAGCCGGAAGTCGCAGCAAAAAGGCAAAACTGACCCCAAGAAATCTATCTATGCCTATGTTGGCGTGCCCTACTACGTTGTGTTTGACCCGTTCCAGCGACTCCAAGGTCAGAACGACATGAATGGGGCCCTACTGCGCGTGTGGATGCTTTCCGCCGGCCGCTATACGGAACTGACTCCTGCGGAAGGAATTTCCGAAGCTGGACAGTTCATCTGGTTGGAAACAGTCGGTTTAGGATTGGCTCTATGGGAAGGACAGTATGAAGACCAAGTGACTCGACTGTGGCTCCGCTGGTGCGATCGGCAAGGTCAAGTTATTCCTACAGGTGCAGAAGGACTGGAAATGGAGCGCCAAGGCAGAGAGATGGAGCGCCAAGGCAGAGAGATGGAACGCCAAGGCAGAGAGATGGAACGCCAGCGGGCCGATCGGCTAGCCGATCGCCTACGGGCAATGGGTGTGAACCCAGACGAAATCTAGCGCTGGGGTGAACGGACTACTGGTGGATACAACAGGGTTTCTAAGCTCAATGATTCGGCTCATCTGCCTACAGTTCTGGCTTCGATCGCTTCAACGTTGCGACTAAAATTCGCATGACTGGCTCTAAATCTTCAGGAACACGATAACTATTGATGCCTTGCTCAATGTGCTTTGCAGCGCGATCGAGGGTGCCAAATTGCCAAATTGTGCCTGTGGAAACGGCTCCCACAAGTATGGGTTGATTGCTGACAGAGGGTCAATTTTGCCACTGATCGATCGCAATTAATTCTGCAACAAGCTGGGTGAAACCTCTGGTCAAATCCTCGTATTTTGCTTCAATAACTAGCAGTTGATCGATCGAACTTGTCCGTAATAAATAGTCGAGGCTGCCTTGCAGCTGATTGGAAACCTTCAAGCTATATTCAATTCTTAGTTCTGCTTGGGTGTAGTGAATTAGCTCAGTAATCACTCTAGAGATCAGAATTTCTCGCCTTGCTAATTCACTGGTTAAGGGCACAAACGGCAACACTTCTTCGAGACGATCGCGCAACTCTTGCAGGCGATCGAGTTCTCCAGGAAATTGCGGCAGATGTAGAGGTTTTCGAGTCAGCCCATAGCCAAATTCTTGAGCCAGTTCACTCGCTTCAAACCCAAGCTCAAAGTAGCAACTGAAGGTATAGCTTTGATTTGGATCAAGTAGCGACATAGCAGCGTCTAGCGTGAGGTATCTCTCTTGGATCACAGGCTCGATCGCCATATTTAATCAGAAGTCCGATCGTTCTTGACTTGAATGCAAATAACCGATTTTTTGCTTCTATCGCAACCTTAACCAAAGCCGCACGATTATTGAATCAGCGAACTTCTGTAGAAAAATTATGGCAAGTAATTTCAGCAAAACCATCTTCAACGTTCTTAGGTTATCCTTCAATAAGATTTTTAAACGTCCGATCGGGGACGAAGTGAAAGACATCATTAACTTTTTGCCCCTATCCGATCGCATCGTCACTGGAGGACAGCCGACCGCTGCCCAATTGGACTCGATCGCCAAAGCGGGTTATCGAGTGGTGGTGAATTTGGCTCTGCCCACCTCCACTAACGCCTTGCCCAATGAGTCAGCGATCGTGGCAGCGCAGGGAATGGAGTATGTCTCCATCCCCATAATTTGGGAGCAGCCGACCTTGGATGATGTGCAGCAATTTTTCAACGTCATGACTGCGAACGCCCAGCAGCCTGTTTTCGTTCACTGTGCCGCCAATATGCGGGTTTCAACATTTATGTACCTCTATCGCCGTATTTACGATCGCCTCAGTGATGCAGATGCTCAGCCGGATCTGCAACGAATCTGGGTGCCCAACGCCAATTGGCAAGCCTTTATTCAGCAGGTTCTAGAGCATTACTCTGAGGCGATCGACCCCTCAAACTGACTCCGACTCAGAGGGCTTGTCTGAGAACAGTCCGAGTAACGGCCCCAAAATTGCCCCAAACACAAAGCCGCCTGCATGGGCCCAGTAAGCGACTCCGCCACTTTCCATGCCAATGTTGGCCGGCGCGTTCAGACTCGCTACGCCATAAAATGCTTGCTGCACAAACCACCAGCCCAGGAAGAAGACAGCGGGAATCCGAATGGTGGTGAAAATAATCCCTAACGGTAAAAGCGTCAGAATTTGGGCCCGGGGATATCTGATGATATAGGCTCCCATCACGCCAGCGATCGCCCCACTTGCGCCCAGAGAGGGAATCGCAGACCCCATACTAAAAAACCACTGGCTCAAAGCTGCTAAGGCACCGCAGGCAAGATAAAAAATTAAATAGCGTATATGCCCTAATCGATCTTCGACATTGTTACCAAAAATCCACAAAAACAGCATATTTCCCGCAATGTGCAAGAAGCCACCATGCAAGAACTGAGAACTGAATAGGGTAATCCACTCTGGCACGCTTGGAGAGGCAACTAATTGTCCAGAAAAGGTTGTAGACAGTTCTCTGGGAACCAGCGCCCAAACTCGGAAAAATTGTTCCAGTTGTGGAGGTGCCAACGTCAATTCATACAGAAACACTAGAACATTCGCGGCTATCAAACCATAAGTTACAAACGGAGTAATCTGAATTGGAATATCGTCGCGTAAAGGTACCATCGGTATATCTCCTCAAAATATATAAATAGCAAATATAAATAGGAAGATACCCGATGACTTTACAAATGTCTCCTACTCTGAAGATAGATCATTGAGTGAAGGTGATTGGGGGACGATCACCCTCTTTCTGCATCTGGTGTTGCGTGATTTGAATAACGTTAAGTTTATCGAAACAGTCTTAAGCTTGATGGACAAGTCGGGCAATTCCATCCCAACCTTTAAGCCAGTTAGACTGAGAACTTTTTGAGAATTAACGTATGACCCTCTTTCAGTTAGGTCGTCAGAACGTGGAGCCTCCTCCTAGACGTTCCATTCAGCCACAGGTTGTTGCTGCTGGCATGGTAGGGATTGTGGCCTTGGCGGGTGTGGCAGTGGCGATCGGGTTTGCCATCGAAGGCAAAATCAGCATGATCATGGGTCAGGTCAATACGATGCGCCAGAGTCCCCCGCTGTGGTGGGAACTGTTTACGATGGCGGGGAACTATTCCCTCGCCCCCACGGTGATTTTGTTGATACTTGTTTTGGGCGTAATGAAGCTCTCCCCGCGCCCCCAGAACTGGTCTCGGTTAGTCGTCGTATCAGTGTTGTTGGGCTTGACCATTAATTATATTTTGTGGCGATCGTTCTTTACCCTCAACCTTCAGAACTCACTCACGACCGTCTTCAGCCTGGGTGTGTTTGCCCTGGAAATGCTGATGTTGGTCAGTAGCACCATTCAGCTTTTTTTGATGTTGAAGGTGAAAGACCGCAAGCGAGAAACAGACCAAGCGGCGATCGCAGTCCTAGAAGGCTTTGCGCCCAGCGTTGATATTTTTATTCCAACTTACAACGAAGCGGAATTTATTCTGCGGCGCACAGTGATCGGTTGCCAAGCCGTGGATTACGCTAACAAACAAATTTACCTATTGGACGATACCCGCCGACCAGAGATCCAAGCCCTGGCGGAAGAACTGGGCTGCAACTACCGCACTCGCCCGGACAATCTCCACGCCAAAGCTGGCAACCTCAACCATACGATCGCCCAAACCAACAGCGACCTGATCGTCGTCTTCGATGCCGACTTTGTGCCCACCAAGGACTTTTTGACTCGCACTGTCGGTTTCTTCCAAGACCCAACCGTGGCGCTGGTGCAGACTCCCCAAAGCTTTTACAACTCAGACCCGATCGCCCGCAATTTGGGTCTGGAAAATATTTTGACCCCAGAGGAAGAAGTCTTCTACCGCCAGATTCAGCCCATTCGAGATGGAGCAGGCAGCGTGATTTGTTCTGGCACCTCCTTCGTCGTGAGCCGCGTGGCCCTCAAAGCAGCCGGGGGATTCGTCACAGATTCCCTGAGTGAAGACTATTTCACCGGCATTCGGATCTCGGCTCAAGGATATCGCATGATTTATCTGGATGAAAAACTCAGTGCAGGCTTAGCGGCTGAAAACATTGCAGCCCATGCAACCCAGCGTCTGCGGTGGGCCCGGGGAACCCTCCAAGCCTTTTTCATCGATTCCAATCCTTTGACGATTCCTGGACTCAATCCGTTGCAACGCATTGCTCACCTAGAAGGACTTCTGCACTGGTTCACTAGCATTTCTCGCGTGGGCTTTTTGTTGATTCCCTTCGCCTACTCGTTTCTGGGCGTGATTCCGGTGCGGGCAACGGTGGACGAACTCATTTATTTCTTTGTCCCATATTATGTGGTGCAATTGAGCGTCTTTTCCTGGCTCAACTATCGATCGCGATCGGCTCTCCTCTCTGATATTTACTCCCTAGTTTTGTGCTTTCCCCTAGCGGTGACAGTGGTGCAAGTCATGCTCCATCCGTTTTCCAAGGGATTTAAGGTTACCTCCAAGGGTATTGTCAGCGATCGGTTCTCCTTCAACTGGAAACTCGCCTCTCCCCTCATCCTGCTCTTCATCTTCAGCGCCATCAGCCTGTGGCAAAACCTTGGTATCTGCATGATTAAAGGAGCCTGGCAGACCACGGTGTCCTCAGAAGCTGCCCTCCAAGTCAAAGGCGTAGGCTTGGGCTGGATTTGGAGTGGCTATAATCTGCTGATGTTGGGCATTGCCCTCTTGATTTTGCTGGATGTTCCCAAACCCGACCTATACGAGTGGTTTGATTTGAGGCGTGTAGTGCAACTGAAGATTCAGCCAGACGATGCCAACCCACCTGTGGCATTTTGGGGAATCACGACCATGCTGTCGGAGATTGGGGCTGAGGTGTCGCTGACCCAGGCTGGCTTCCCCACCTTGGCACTGGGGGAAACGCTACCCATAACCGTGGAAATTATGGAAGCTGGGTTAGTCCTCCACGGTTCTATTACACGCCATGGCTACCGAGATGAGTTTCCCACCGTGCGAGTGATGTTTGAGCCACTGAGCCTAGCGCAACATCGCTGCTTGGTGGAAATGCTATTTTGCCGCCCAGGGCAGTGGCGCAGACGGGAAACTCCGGGGGAATTTAAGTCGCTCCTGATCCTGTTCAGTATTTTGCTGAAACCCAGAGTGCTGTTCGATCGCAACCCAGAGATCAGTGCGATCGCCGTGGCTAAAGTTTAGCCGCTCCTGCTCCTCCAGCAGCAGTCATCTAAAAAAATCTCCTCTTGCGATCGTTGAGATATTGGTAGTGTTATGGGTCATTCCCGAAGCCGATCGAAACAACCCATGAGGGCATCATATTGAAGGTGATCGCAAGACTTCTCCTTAGTAGTTTAATGGTTTGGGTAGGGGTACTTTGTTCTGTGATACCTAGTAGAATTGGAAAAGCGATTACTTCTGCAAAACCTATGCTACGAACAGTTGAAGGGATTTATCGGAATGGACAGATTGAATTTACTAACCTTCCCAACGATGTCAGCGATCATACCCAAGTTCTTGTTACCTTTCTAGATGCTGGTGAAATCGATCCAACCAAACTTCGCCAACTAATCGATCAGTTGGAAACGATCGCAGGCATTCAGCAAGGGTTTGAAGAACTCAATGCAGGGCAAACTCGACCCGTTGGAGATTTTATCCAAGAAATGCAGCAAAAGTATGACATTTCAGGTTGAAATTACCCCAATTGCCGAAGCTCAGATCGAGAAATCCTATCGCTGGTACCGAGAGCAAAATCCTGAATTTGCCGATCGCTGGTTTCGCGGATTGATGAATATCATTGCTACTCTGCAAGAGAAACCACGCCGCTGTTCCTTAGCAGTCGAACACGAAATTTTCCCAGAACAAGTCCGCCAACTCTTGTATGGAACATCCAAAAACATATATCGAGTGCTTTTTGCAATTCGAGACACAACAGTTTATGTATTATACGTGCGTCATAGCGCCCAAGCACCGCTCACACTAGACGACCTAGAGGAGTTAGAAGGTGGAGCCTAGGCTCTCAAAACGTTGCAGAGGTTATTTACAGCAGTTGAACGGGGTTGTTGATGTAGACAGTTAGTTTTGACATAGATTCAATGCTCCTAGAGAGGAACTATATCATCTGTTACAGCAGTTCTCGCTCAAACCCGCCACAAAAACAGATCGTCTAACCGTCTCTGACACTGGTTTTTAACATTCTCATCTGTGGCACGATTGATAGCAATTTGCTGTAAATCTACACTTCCAACCATTTCGACGTACAATCTGGGCATTTCTAATAGCTTTCATACCCATGCAGTAAAGATTGCTATGCCCGTTACCTTTGATGACATCATCAATACCTCCAGTTCTGAAGAGAGCTTTCTAGAACTCTTTCAAAATGCCTTTTTCCAGCAAGGACAACCATTCTTGGAAGCTCACCGCCCGATTTTATCAGCCTGTTATAGGAATCCAGGACTTTCTCCAACGCTGAAAAGCAACATACCAGAAGTTTTAGTCCAGTCTTGGTTGAAAAAGTATTGTGATAGTTACAAGAACAGGATTTCAAGACGAATCTCGCAGCCTCCTGGAACCGTTGCTGATCCAGTCATCAATACCATGATCAATGCCAGATTGACCGGGCTAACAGAAGAGCATCTTGAGCAGATCAAGTATGCCCACAGGTTATCAATGTCCGCAGAAAATATTTAAGGCCTACTGCTCGAAGAATTTCTGGCTGAACAGTTAGCTGAGTATGATTGGTATTGCTGCTGGGGCGAGTCCGTTCGCCATGTCGATTTTTGCAATGTAGATGGTTCTCTATTACAGGTGAAGAACCGTAGCAACTCAGAAAATAGCTCGTCTTCCAGGGTGCGGATCAACCAACCGATCGAAAAATGGTATAGAGTTGATGCCCGAACAGGATTATATCGCTGGTCATACTTCAATGCGAAGTACAATACGGATTGTTTCTCGGAAGCGAATTTCATCCTATTTGTCCAACAAGTTTTGACAAAGAATCCAAATGCTTTAGCGGTGGAAGTAAACAATCCTTGGCAATTTTTGTCTAAACCGTCAAACTAAATTCAAAGAAAGCTGTTCTCCCAAGGGTTCTGCCAGATGACCTAACGTTTCGACTGTCCAACTAACATCGTCGGTTCTGTGATAGCGCGAGTAGGGAAAGTCTGGATAACTAATTGGGATTTCACCTTTCAGATGTGTCAATAGTATCCTGGCGATCGCTCTTCCCAAAGAACAGGGCACAGCATTTCCTACTTGCCGATATTGCTCCAGTAAACTGCCCGCAATGATCCAATTATCTGGAAACTCTTGGATGCGTTTATATTCTTCAATACTGAGTGGCCTATCTGCTTCTGGATGCGCGAGATCGGTTGCAGGCATGGCTGGATGGGTCACCAGGGTTGGGGCAGGTTTATCCCAAGCTAATCTGCGATAAAAGCCAGTTTTTCCGCCTCCAGCGTGATAGGAAGCCCCAAGCGCTTCTTGATGTAACTCTACTGGCAAGTCTCGCCAATATTGTCCAGACTTGAGCAGCCGATAGTATTTGAGTCGTTTCTCAGGAAACTTGACAAAGTGATGTTTATCTTGGGGAAGTTCTTCTATAACCTCCCTTAACGTCCGCCATTTTAGAAGCCCATATAACTCTGTTTCCGAATGCGTTGGTGTGAGATAAGGCAGTTTTTCTCCATCGCGGCTACAGGCAATGACGACTCTTTCCCGTTTTTGGGGTGAGCCAAAGTTAGCGGCATTGTATAAGTTGAATGAAATACCATAGCCTGCTTCTCTGAGTCTGCGAGTGATGAAAAGCAATGCGCCTCCCCTCTGCTCATCCTGACATAACGATGGATGGTGATTGCCTCTCATCTCGTGAGGTCTATGCTGCAATGGAGCGGAGAGTAACCCTCGAACGTTTTCGATCACGGCAAACCTGGGTCTAAGTTCAGTGAGCAAATCGATAAACGTTAAGAAGACATTCCCGCGATCGTCATTGAATCCTTGCCGCTTGCCTGCACTGCTAAAGGCTTGCACGGGGGACCTCCAACGATGACATCAATCTCTTCATTTGCACTCAACCCTGCTTTCTCTCGAATTGCGGCGGCTGAGTAGTCTCTGATATCTCCAATGAGGGCTATATCCGATCGATTTGCTTCGATTGTCTTTCGGGCTGCTGGGTCAACCTCACAGGCAAGCAGCACCTTGATTCCCTCTTTTTCCAGTCCCAAATCTAAGCCCATGCAGCCCGAAAAAAAGCTTA
>JARCMD010000325.1 GCA_030248885.1 Leptolyngbyaceae cyanobacterium MP9P1.79
ACCCGACATCTTTCGGATGAAAGGCATTCTGACCATTGCAGGCGAGGATCAGCGCTTTGTCTTCCAGGGCGTGCATATGCTGTTTGATGGCAGAGCCGATCGCCCCTGGAAAGCAGGTGAACCCCGCAAAAACGAACTAGTCTTTATCGGTCGCAACTTGGATGAAGCTCAACTCAGAGAGGACTTTCGGGCATGTTTGGTCTAAAGACAAAAAGGCAAGGAGAATTTAAGCAGCACTGGCAGGGAACGCTGTCGGATTATGTGACAGCGATCGTCTACTCCCCGGATGGCAAAACCATAGCTGCCAGTTCTGGGGCTGGAGAAGTTGTTCTGTGTCAAGGCACAGGCTTAGCAATCACGTTCTTGCAACAGGCAGACGGGCGATCGGTGGACTGCCTTGCTTTTTCTCAGGATGGGCAATTTCTCGCGGCGGCTGGGCAAAACGGACAGGTAAACGTTTGGCGGATGCAGCCAGAAATTCCTAAATTCGTAACCACTCTGGAAAATACCGCTGTCTGGGTCGATCGCATGGCATGGAGTTCGACTCAGAATCTATTGGCATTCAGCTTGGGAAAATATGTGCAGGTGTGGGACGCTGCTTTGGGTGAGATTGCCACTACCCTAGATTTTGAGACCTCTTCTGCCCTTGATATCACATGGCATCCTGATGGCAAACGCCTGACTGTGGGCGGTTATCAAGGCGTGAAAATTTGGACGGTGGACGACTGGGATGATGACCCGTACCTGCTGACGATTCCCTCGGCAAGTGTGACGATCGCCTGGTCGCCCGATGGTAAATATATTGCCTCTGGTAATCTCGATCGCACCATCACGGTGCTGGAGTGGGACAACCCTCATCCTTGGGTGATGCGAGGCTTCCCTGGTAAAGTTCATCAACTTGCCTGGTCAGATGTCTTCAATAAAGTAGGTGCGCCGCTTCTCGCTTCTTCTAGTGTCGAAGGGCTTGTCGTCTGGGAGAAACAGGAAAATGAGGCGCTGGGTTGGGAAGGTCGCGTTCTGGCAGGACATGAAGCCACGATCCAGTCCATCCAGTTTCAACCCAACAGCTTTTTACTTGCCTCAGCGTCAGCAGACGGGTGGGTCTGTTTGTGGCAAAAAGCAAAGCGTCAGACTCAAGTTCTCAATGGTGCGCCCGATGGATTTTCCTGCCTATCCTGGCATCCACAAGGGCAGCAACTGGCAGCGGGTGGACAAAACGGGGAATTGCTGATTTGGTCAAAAAGTGTGCAGGGTCAAGGGTTTGGCTAGGCTCAAGATTATCTCACGCGGTCTCATCAAGATGCTCGATCACGGCTTGATAGAAGCTAAGAATATGCTGATCGTGCAGACGGTAGAAGACGTGCCGTTTCTGTTTGTGAAAATTGACTAATCGAATTGCGCGGAGCGTTCTCAATTGATGGGATACCACCGATTCGTTCATGCCCAAGGCAGTAACTAACGGATGCAGTAAGAGCAAAATCTATCTTAAAGCATAATCGCTGAACGACCTTTTCCCGTACAACAGAGTGAGGTAAAGCAGTGCAGGTGTGAATGTTCTTAGATAAATCGAATCAGGAACTTGTTGAGGAGGATGTCTTTATCTTTCCAGCCTCGTTTGCTCAACAGCGCTTGTGGTTTATCGAGCAACTGCTTCCCGGCGACTCTCTCTACGTTATTCCACTTGTCTTTCGCCTCACAGGTGCGCTCCAGCGATCGTACCTCCACCAGGGTTTGCAAGCGATCGTGCAGCGTCACGAAAGTCTCCGCACCACGTTGGATGTTGTGGATGGACAGTTGGTGCAAGCGATCGCGTCTGAGCGACAAGTACCACTCAAGTTTACTGATTTACGAACAACACCCGTTAGCATTCGCGAAGAAACTGCTTTAGCTCAAATCTGGCAGCAAATTCAGCAGCCGTTTCACTTAAACCAAGGACCGTTGTTGCGCGTTCAACTGTGGCAATTGCAGGACAGGGAGCATTTGTTGCTGCTGGCACTGCATCACATCGTTTTTGATGAGTGGTCAAGCGGTGTGTTGATCCGCGAGTTGGGCGCACTGTATGCGGCGTTGGTCGAAGACAAACCCATTTCGTTGCCAGAATTACCCATTCAATATGCTGATTTTGCCCACTGGCAGCGGCAGTGGTTGCAGGGAGAGGTGCTGAAGACACAGTTACGCTACTGGAAGCAGCAGTTAACAGATATCCCGGTGCTCCCTTTGCCTGGTGCAAAGTCTCGTCCAGTAGTGCAAAGTCACCAAGGAGCCAGCCAATTGATGGAATTGCCGCAGCGGCTACTGAATGCTTTGGAAGAATTAAGCCAGCAAGCAGGCGTGACGCTGTTTATGACTCTGCTGGCAGCGTTTCAGACGTTGCTGTATCGCTACAGTGGACAAACTGATATTGCGATCGGATCTCCCATTGCCAATCGTCATCGCAGCGAATTAGAAGGGTTAATCGGGTTCCTAGTGAACAGCCTGGTATTGCGAACCAATTTGGCAGGTGATCCCACCTTTCATGAATTGTTAGAGCGGGTGCGGGAGGTAACTTTGGCAGCCTATGCTCACCAAGATTTGCCGTTTGAAAAGCTGGTAGAGGAACTGCAACCCGTTCGGAGTCTCGGACAAAATCCGCTCTTTCAGGTGGTTTTCGCGCTACAAAATACGCCTATGGAGCAACTGACGTTACCGGGCTTAGTCCTCAGTCCAGTGGAATTGGAGACTAAGACGGCACGGTTTGATCTGGAGTTCTATATCTGGAAAAGTGCGGATAACTTCAGAAACCTATGGGGTAAGGGGTGGCAGCAGGCTGATGGATTACGCGGTGTGATTGTTCATAATACGGATTTATTTGATGCCTCTACCATTACATCTCTGCGGCATCATTTTCAAACCTTGTTGGAGGGGATTGTGGCAAAGCCAGAGACTCCCCTCTCGGCACTACCTTTACTAACGGTTGAAGAACAACGATCGTTATTACAGTATTGGCATCGCCATCAATCCAGCTATTCGGCAGATGTTTGTATCCATCAATTGTTTGAAGCACAGGTTCAGCAACGACCAACGGCGATCGCAATTCAATTCGGCAATCAATCATTCACCTATCAGCAGTTAAATCAGGGCAGCAATCAACTGGCGCGATACTTGCAACGGTTAGGGATTGGGGCAGAAAGGCCCGTTGGTCTTTGTCTGGAACGCGGTGTGGAAGCGATCGCGGCGATGCTGGCAGTGCTCAAAGCAGGTGGCGCTTATGTGCCGCTTGATCCCAGTTATCCCATAGAACGGCTGCAATTTGTGCTGGAAGATGCTGGCATTACGGTGGTTCTCACTCAAGCAGATTGGGCGGATGGAATCCCAACTGCTCAAACTAAGGTCATTTGTTTGGAACAGGCATGGGACGCGATCGCCCAAGAGTCCGACGAGAATCTGTTGACCTCTTGCACAGCGGAACAGCTTGCCTACGTCATCTACACATCTGGTTCAACTGGCACTCCCAAAGGAGTAATGGTGCCACATCGGGCAGTAAATCGGCTGGTGTGTGAGACCAACTATGTGCAGATAGAACCAGGCGATTGCATTGCACAAGTAGCGAACCTCGCGTTTGATGCTGCCACCTTTGAAGTGTGGGGTGCATTACTAAATGGTGCTCAACTCATTGGTATTGAGCGAGAAACCACGCTGTCACCCGCCGCGTTTGTGGCTGCATTGCAACAGCAGCAAATCAGCATTCTCTTTCTTACTACAGCCTTATTCAATCAAATTGTCACTCAAATTCCCACAGCTTTTCGATCGCTCAAATATCTGCTGTTTGGGGGTGAAATGGCAAATGTGGACTGCGTGCGATCGGTGCTGCAACAGGGCAAACCTGAACATCTGATTCATGTGTATGGCCCTACTGAAAACACAACCTTTTCTACCTGGTATGAAGTATTAGACGTTCCAGAAAACGCCACCACAATTCCCATTGGACAAGCCATTGCTCATACTCAGGTGTATCTGTTAGATGTCCACTTAAACCCAGTTCCAGCAAATGTGAGCGGTGAAATTTATTTAGGCGGAGATGGACTAGCACAGGGGTATTTGCATCGGGCGGAGTTGACAGCAGAGCGGTTTATTGATAATCCATTTGGAGTGCCTGAGGCAGGAGACAACCCTCCATCACAGCTTTACAAGACAGGCGATCGGGCCCTTTATCGATCCAACGGTAATCTAGAGTTTTTGGGACGAACCGACCATCAAGTTAAAATTCGTGGCTTTCGGGTGGAATTGGGTGAGATTGAGAGTGCGATCGAGCAGCATTCAACGATACAAACCGCAGTGGTAATGGTGCGTGAGGTAGATAGCGATTCTCCTACAGAGGTGCTACGCGAACGCCAGTTAATTGCCTATGTGGTGACCAAAGCAGCAGAAATACCACCGGAGCGTGAGTTGCGATCGTTTCTTAAACGGACATTACCAGTTTATATGTTGCCGGCTGCGTTTGTGGTGTTGGACGCGCTGCCACTTACTGCCAATGGCAAGGTGAACCACAAAGCATTGCCCCCACCCAATCTAGCTGTGGCGATGGAAACCAGTCCGATCATGGCACCTACCACTTCTCTAGAAGCATCCCTGGTCGAACTTTGGACTCAACTCCTAGGACGGAAGGTAGGCATTCACGACAATTTTTTTGAGTTGGGTGGACATTCCCTGCTGGCGACTCAGCTTGTCTCGCGCATCCGCGATCGTTTTCAGATGGAATTGCCGCTACGCAGTGTATTTGAAATGCCTACGATCGCAGCACTGGCAGAAAAGATAGAAGCGTTGAAAGGATCATCACCGAAGGGTTCCAGGAAGCGCTGGCAAGCATCGGGGTCGCTACAACGTGAGGAAGTGGAACTATGACGAACCGAACGATCGCTGAATTTGTGTCCTGGCTAAACACGCTAGATGTACAGGTTTTCGTGGAGGGCAACCGAGATACTGTCCTAGATACCCTCCGTTTGCGCTGTAATGCTCCCGAAGGAACGTTGACCCCTGAATTGCGCCAAGAATTAGCCGATCGCAAAGCCGAACTCATCTCATACCTATCTCAAAAGGGAGAAAGCACAGGACAGAAGACACAGGGTACAGGGCAGACTTATCACCCCATCACTCCATCACCCCATCACTCCATAACCTCATTTCCCCTATCTTTTGCTCAGCAACGTTTGTGGTTTCTCTATCAACTGACACCCGACAACCCGTTCTACAATGTGCCTGCTGCCATTCGCTTAACAGGGGCACTGAATCGAACGGCATTGGAGCGATCGTTTCAGGAAATTGTGCGTCGTCATGCTGCCCTTCGCACCACTTTTACAACCGTTAATGGAAAACCTATTCAGGTTGTTAAATCCGATATCAATATTGAATTAGCGGTTGTAAATTTGCAAACGGTGGCTGTGAGCGATTCTCCTGCTGAAACGCGACGCGATCGCGAACGCATCAGCCAACAACTAGCCACGGCTGAGGCACAACATCCATTTAATCTGACAACCGATTCGCTGTTGCGAGTGACGTTGCTGCAATTTGACCCAACAGAAGCGGTTCTATTGCTGACAATGCATCATATTGTTGCCGATGGATGGTCATTGGGCGTGTTGATTAAAGAACTCGCGTGCTGTTACACCGCCTTTGTAGAAGGACGATCGCCCGGATTATCACCGTTACCTATTCAATATACAGACTTTGCTAGTTGGCAGCGCCATGAGCTACAGGGAGATGTTTTAGAAACACAATTGGCTTACTGGCGCAAGCAATTACACAATTTGCCAGTGTTGCAACTGCCTAGCGATCGTCCCCGTCCTGCCGTTCAGACCTACCGGGGCGCAATCTATCCCTTGCAAATCGCCCCTGCGCTGACACAGGCATTAGAAGCTCTCAGTCAACAGTCGGGGGCATCACTCTTTATGACTCTGCTGGCAGCGTTTCAAATGTTGCTATATCGCTATACAGGGCAGGAAGATATCGCGATTGGCTCTCCCATTGCCAACCGTCATCGCAGTGAATTGGAAGGGTTGATTGGCTTTTTTGTAAACAGCTTGGTGCTACGCGCAAATTTATCTGGTCATCCAACTTTTCGCGAATTACTCGAGCGAGTGCGGAATGTTGCGCTGGAAGCCTATGAGCATCAGGATTTACCGTTTGAAAAGCTGGTCGAAGAACTAGATCCCGATCGCGATCCCAGCCGCAACCCCCTGTTTCAGGTTGCCTTTGCGCTACAAAATGCCCCCATGCAGCCATTGGAGCTACCGGGATTGAAACTGGAACCTGCGCCCTTAGAATCAGGTAGCACCCGCTTTGATCTAGAAGTTCACCTATGGGAACCCGCTCACGGGCTACGAAGCCTTTGGCAATCTCAGGAAGGCTTGAGTGGGTTTATTTCCTACAGTACAGACTTGTTCGATCGCGATCGTATCCATCGCCTAGTCGGACATTTCCAAACCCTGCTAGAAGGCATTGTCACCAATCCTGATGCTCATCTGCAAGACCTGCCGTTGCTCACATCCGTAGAACAGCAGCAGTTGGTGGAATGGAATCAATCCCCCCTAGCCCCGCTTAAAAAGGGCGGGAAGCAAACCTTAGAGTCTGAAGTCCCCCTTTTGAAGGGGAATTTAGGGGGATCAGAGTTATGCTTCCATCACATCTTTGAGGCGCAGGTAGACATTGCGCCAGAGGCGATCGCTCTGGTATCGGAACAAGGATCGCTGACTTATAGAGAACTCAATCAGCAAGCCGATTGTCTGGCGCAAACCTTACAACAGATGGGGATTCAACCCGATGATCTGGTGGGGTTGTGTGTCGATCGCTCTGCCGACATGGTGCTTGGGATTCTCGGCATTCTCAAAGCTGGAGGAGCTTATGTGCCACTCGATCCCAACTATCCGAGCGATCGACTTCACTTCATGTTGACCGACACGCAGGTTTCGATCTTGCTGACGCAATCCTGGTTGGTTAAATCCCTGCCAACATCGCCAGCAAAGATACTTTGTTTAGATCAACCATTCCCGCAGAACTTAGAGCCACATCAGGTAGTTCCTCTCACTTCCAATCATCTTGCCTACGTCATCTATACATCTGGTTCCACAGGCACCCCAAAAGGCGTTCTCCTCTCTCATCGCGGTTTGTGTAACGTCGTTGCAGCCCAGCAGCGCGTCTTTCACCTGTCTCGCAACAGCCGCATTCTGCAATTCAGTTCTCTGAGTTTTGATGCCTCCATTTTCGAGCTTGCCCTGGCGTTTGGCTCTGGCGGCACCCTATACATTCCACCCAAGTCTGCTCAGCTACCAGGAATGGTATTGGTGCAATACCTCAATGACAATGCAATTACCCACGCCTTACTAACTCCGGCAGTATTGGCTGTTCTACCGCCTGCGAAACTCCCCGCCCTCCAGGTATTGATTACAGGCGGAGAAGCCTGCTCCAGTCAGGTTGTCGATCGCTGGGCAGTCAATCATCACTTCTTCAACGCCTATGGCCCTACAGAAACAACCATCTGGGCAACGGTTGCGGAACTCCATCCCGGCGATAATCCACTCACGATCGGTCGTCCCATTCTCAATACCCAGGTCTATATTCTAGATACCAACCTAAATCCCGTTCCCGCAGGCATTCCAGGCGAATTATACATTAGTGGTGTAGGATTAGCCCGAGGCTATCTCAACCGTCCAGAATTGACAGCAGAACAGTTTGTTTCGAGTCCATTTGTTCGAGAGTGGGAGGGTGAGAGAGTGGATGAGTCGATGAGTGGGAGAGTGGAAGAATGGGGGAGTGGAAAATTATATTCACCCATCCACCCATCTACTCATGCCCGCCTCTACAAAACTGGCGATCGCGCCCTTTACCGACCTGATGGAACCATTGAATTTCTCGGTCGAGCTGATTACCAAATTAAAATCCGAGGGTTTCGGGTCGAGTTGGGCGAAATTGAAGCAACACTACAACGGCATCCTGCCATCCGAGAAGCAATTGTCATTCCTTCGGGCGACCCATCCAACGAGATGCGGCTGCTTGCTTACTTCAGCCTTAATGATCAACAGCTTCAGCAAACCATTCGTCAATCGCTTCAAACCCAACACATTCAACATTGGCAAACCCTCTACAACCAAACCTACCAATCTCCAGATACAACTCAAAACTCAAAACTCAAAACTCAAAACTTTAACATCACTGGTTGGAACAGTAGCTACACTGGAGAACCCATTCCTCTTGAGGAAATGCAAGCGTGGGTGAGCGATCGTGTCCAGCAAATTCTCGCTCTTAAACCCAAGCGAGTGCTGGAAATTGGCTGTGGCACTGGTTTACTCCTCTTTCAACTTGCGCCCCATTGTGAAAAGTATGTGGGAACAGATTTTTCAAAGGATGCTTTGGAGTCGATTCAACATCAATTGAAACTCCTCAACTTGCCTCAAGTCGAACTGCTACACCGCATAGCAACCGATTTTGAAGGGATTGATGCTACATCCTTTGATGTCGTGATTTTGAATTCGATCGTGCAGTATTTCCCCAGTCAGGATTATTTGATGGAGGTGCTGAAAAAAGTCACGCAAGCAGTGGCGACCGGGGGCACTTTATTCATCGGTGATGTGCGGAGTCTGCCGTTACTGACGGCGTTTCATACCTGGGTGCAATTTGGTCAGGCAGATGCAGGCTTGGAACGAACCCAACTTCAGCAACAGGTAGAGCGATCGCGCTTTGAAGACCCGGAACTGGCGATCGATCCAGCGTTCTTTCATGCGCTGCGCGATCGATTCCCCCAAATTCAACAGGTGCAAATGCGCCTTTCACATGGTCGCAGTCAAAATGAAATGACGCAGTTTCGCTATAACGTTTTGCTACATATAGAACCGCTTAATGCCCCTGAATCTAGAAAGTTTCGGGGAGCTAATTCAGTTTCACAACATGATTGGAAACGCCACCCCGTTACGGTTGAAGCGATTCAAAAACAACTGTGTGAGACTAAACTAGAGAAATTGATGATTACCAATGTGGCAAATAGTCGTGTGTATGCTGCGGTAAAAACGGCAACCTGGTTATGCAATAAAGACACTCCCAAAACGGTTGGGCGAATGCGAGACGTGTTGCAAAATTCTGCTGAAATGGGAATCGATCCTCAAGATTGGTGGGATTTAGCAACAGTGCTGCCTTACAACGTGGAAATCACCTGGTCAACGCAAACTCATACAGGGGATTATGATGTGTTGTTGCTTCGGCATGGACTTGATGTAATTGTTGCTTTGCCGCTTTCTCAAGCACTCAGCTACTCCGATCGTTCCTACACCAATAATCCGCTTCAATCACAATTTGCCCGTCAACTTATTCCTGAACTCCGTCAACACATCAGACAAACCTTACCGGATTACATGGTGCCCTCCGCCTTTGTGCCGTTAGCAGCGCTGCCTCTAACGACTAATGGTAAAGTAGACCGTCATGCGCTCCCAACGCTCAGTGAAGATTCCATCAGGTCATCCAGCACCATAACCGCTCCCTTAACACAAACAGAAGCAACCCTAATTGGCATCTGGCAAGAACTCTTGCGGCTCAAACAAGTGACGGTTCACGATAACTTTTTTGAGTTGGGTGGGCATTCCCTCTTGGCAACGCAAATGACTTCTCGTGTACGTGATGCCTTTGGGCTGGAGCTACCGTTGCAGAGGGTATTTGAAACACCCACGATCGCCCAACTGGCTCCCCTCCTGGAAACCTTACGCGAAGCACCTTTAACCCCAAACGTCCCCCCCCTCGTTCGGTTGGATCGGGCAGCGCATCGTCGTCCGCGATCGACGTTACCGAGCGGCAAGGGTCAAATCCTTCAAGACCGACAGACGCACGAATTTCCATCACCCATCGATCAGATTATTACCCCTGATGGATCGGTTACAGACGCTCGATCGCCGTTGGTGCTTTTAACCCTGGGCGGCAGCAAGCCACCGTTCTTCTGTGTGCATCCCATGTTTGGCGTGGTGTTTCCCTACTTGGAACTGGCGCATCACCTGGGCAGCGATCGCAGTTTTTATGGACTCCAACCATTAGGACTGGATGGAAAAGCGACACCTTTAAACCGCATTGAAGCGATCGCAGCCTATTACATCCAGGCAATGCAAACGCTTCAGCCACAAGGCCCCTATTTTCTAGGAGGGTGGTCATTTGGTGGGTTGGTAGCCTTTGAAATGGCGCAGCAACTTACTCAGGCAGGACAGCAGATTGCACTCCTGGCAATGCTTGATACGACTGCACCCGCCTACCACCAACCGTCTTTGGGACAAAGCCTCAAATATCTCCTGGGCACTGTTCTCTGGTCTACGCTGCCATTTCTGCGGGACTATGGTGCGATCGCAACTAATCAACTTCGCTCTTTGACTTGGTTTTCTCGCTGGCAGTGGTCTACGATCGTGCGTCGGCTGCCTGAGGAGTCCCGCTTACAGCTTTTGGATGAATCGGCGATCGCACCCATGCTAAGAATTGTCTATGCAAACGCTCAAGCAGCGTACCGCTATGTGCCACAGCCTTATCCTAACCAGATCACATTGTTTAAAGCCTGTGAACAAGCGGCTGCCACTGGGCAAGATTCAACCTTGGGCTGGCGTGCTCTGGCGAGTGATGTTCAACTACACCAAGTGGCAGGCAATCATCTATCTCTGCTGAAACAACCCCATGTGCAAACTCTGGCTCATCAACTTCGACCGTATCTGTCCTAAAAAACGTCAGTTCGGGACAAGAAAGGGGCAAACCCGATAGGCTGAAAGTACTAACGTCTCATCCCTGGTTCGCCCCATACTTAGTCTAGAAGAACTGTTTTGCTGCGTCGATGACTTCTGCCAAGCGTTTGAACCGCATGTGGTAAGTCAATCGTTCTCCACCATGTACATTATGGTGGGACAGAATTAGAGGTCTAGTTGCTTCCAGTAACTCGCCTTGGGCTTTCCGTTCTTCCAAGTAAAGGACGATCGCCGCCCTGCCATCAGCATTGAGGGGCACAACCCGGTTTCGGCTAAGAACAGCAGGTTCCCATCAAATCCAGCAATGTTTAAGTTCACCACCTCGCTTGCCCTCAGTCCGTGGGACAAGAGATGGATTAACGC
>JARCMD010000326.1 GCA_030248885.1 Leptolyngbyaceae cyanobacterium MP9P1.79
GACAAGGGGCTTAAGCCCCTTGTCCGATAACAGGCTTGTTCCGCAAGGATACGAGGCTAGAGATTGTGGATTAAATAACATAACTATAGGGGCGAAGCATCCGGCAAATCAGCCCTTGAATCAACCAGAAGGTCATTGCCTGGATGCTAAGTGCAAAGCACACGCTACGCGAACGCCCTTCCGGTTTGGTATAAACTTTTCTAGAAATCTCCTTCGTTCACGATCCTAAGTTGCTTTACTTGCGGTTCCAGTAAAGCGACTCAGTTCTCATTACCCCACTCTTGGGCAATTGGCAATTTTTGGTATTTAGCTGAGGAGACAAATTCCGATCGGAACGGACTCTAATCCAAGACCCGATCGCTGGACTGACGGTAATGTTTAACGCTTGAGTCACGATGCTAGTGGAATTCATGGTGACGGTTTGGGTATAGGAGGTATCTGTTTCCAACCTCACATTGGTATTGCCCTCCCAGTTGCCCAAAACAATGCAAACCGGGCCGTTGTAATCTCTAGGAAACGAAACCCTTGATTGATAGGGCAGATTGGTGGCTG
The DNA here is from genome assembly GCA_030248885.1 of Leptolyngbyaceae cyanobacterium MP9P1.79. Lineage (GTDB taxonomy): Bacteria > Cyanobacteriota > Cyanobacteriia > JARCMD01 > JARCMD01 > JARCMD01. Next base: position 553 of record JARCMD010000326.1, read on the forward strand.
GAGACGTTGACTGAGCCTGGGACACGATCGGCATCAGGGAAATTACAGGCACGAGCGCGATCGGAAACCACAGTAGCTTTTGGAACATGGGTCATCTCCATCCCTGAGTAAATGCTTTACGAGGGAATTATACTGGAATTTTAGTCATCGCCAGTTAATTTAAAGGCGATCGTTTATTTGAATAGCACTCAAAACTTAAAACTCAAAACTCAAAACAATCCCCCTAACTGGGCAGAAACTTCTGTCAAGCTGCACTAGGGCAACTCCACTGGCACTTCAAGGCTTTACTTTTGGCAGGAACTCCGGGATCATAGGGTCGGTTCTTTTAGCAAATTACAAGTCAATCGACGTGTTTTATAACCCTACTAATTTTGAGTTTGTCTCAGCCCTAGAATCCAATTGGCAAACCATCAGAGATGAATTGACCCATCTCCACCAGCAAGATTTCATCGCCTGGCCGGAAAAATATTTATACGGCCAGGGCTGGGATACCTTTGGGCTATTCGCCTTCGGCATCAGAATTGGCAAAAACTGCGAACTGTGTCCCCAAACAACCAAACTCTTGGAACAAGCGCCGGGTTTAGCCTCAGCGGGGTTTTCCTCTCTCGCCCCAGGCACCCACATCGCGCCGCACACGGGCTACCCTGATGGCTTGTTGCGCTGCCACCTCGGACTGGAGGTTCCCAACGACTGCGCCTTGAGAGTGGGGGATGAAACCAAGGGCTGGACTGAAGGCAAGTGCTTGGTGTTCGATGACACGACTGAACACGAAGCCTGGAATCGGGGCGATCGGACTCGCATTGTGCTGTTAATGGACTTCAAAGCCCCTGAAGGCTTGCTCACCCTCCCTGAACCACCCCAACGGAATTGGAGTATTCCCTTGATTGGCGGATTTTTGAAGAAACTGGGGAATCGGGGGTAGGTGGATGGATGGATGGGTGGATGGATGGATGGGTGGATGGGTGGATGGGTGGACGGGATAGAGGATTTCCAACTAGTAGTCTGCGGCGTAAGTGAGGTTACCATCACGAAACTCAGCAAGGGGCTTAAGCCCCTTGTTATGGGGATCTAGACTTGCGCCGCTATGTACTAGAACATTATCCCGAAACCTTGGTAGGGGCGAAGCATCCGGCAGACAAGCTCTTGAATCGACCATAAGGTCATTACCAGGATGCTAAGTGCAAAGCACATGCCACGCGAACGCCCTTCCGGTGCCTGGTGTAAGCTTTTCTGGAAATCTCCTTTGAATTTTGAGTGCTACCCCCTTATTTCTACCAGCCTGTACTAGTGTTCTGTCAAGAAAATTTTGAAGGGTCGAAGACCCTCAAAATTTAACTCCAACTAACCTCCCGGCTTTCAGCTACCCGTCAATTAATGATTGACAGACTACTAGGCATTAAAGACGATCGCCCCCTCCTGCATCCCATGACAACTCCTGGCATTCCGTGCTACCCTGGCTTCATTTGTCCATCAGCACCGGGATCGTTATGAGTAGAGATGTCTCGCTCCTCGATCGCGGCTGAATTACAGGAGTTGGGTCAGCTTTGACAATTTCCTTTGCCATGCAGGTTACCGTGCCATCCGATGTCTTGATTCGTGAACTGGATGGCGAATCGGTCATTCTCGACTTAAATAGTGAGCGCTACTTTGGACTGGATTCCGTGGGCACCCGCATGTGGGTTGCCCTCTCCACCTCAGCTTCGATTCAGACAGCCTACGATGCGTTGCTAACGGAGTATGAGGTGGAGGCAGACCAACTGAAGCACGACCTCTGCACGTTGGTAGAACAGTTGGCAGAACAGGGATTAATTAAAATTAGCAGTGAGCAATAGCTGGCAAACATTTCAGCGGTTATCGGGGTCAGAGCGTTGGTTGCTGGTGCAAGTGCTGCTGCTGCTGCCGACGATCGCCCTCGGATTACGGTGTTTTGGTCTCAAACGCCTATACACAACTTTACCCAAAAGGGGGACTACTGGCTATATACTCCCGACCTCTGAACCTTCTCTGGCATCTCTCCTGAGAACGGCCCAAATGGTGCAGATTGCGGCTCGGCGAGGGCTATATCGCGCCAATTGTCTCCAGCAATCCCTATGTTTATGGTGGATATTACAGCGGCAAGGTATTTCTACGGATTTGCGAATTGGAGTGCGTAAGGGAGAGCAATTGGATGCCCATGCTTGGGTGGAATATAGGGGAACCGTGTTGAACGATCGTCCTGACATTGCCCAAGAGTTTTCACCGTTTACAGATATCGCTTTGCCGCTAAAGACTTTTGCTGCCCAAGACAGTATTGATTGAAATGGATGTGAAACCTAGTAGAATCAATAGTCTTCAATCGCTATAATCGCAATAGTAGTGGGCACGATACACGCAATTTGCTCTACACAGTATGGCTCGTGAGCCATAGCATCTTTACACCATTCTAGTGCTAACCCAGTATTTATTCCTGGCGACAATCTAACCAAGAAAAGATAGACTTTCTCAAGTGGTACATACCTTAGTATCACAAATTGACCTATTAGAACCCCAAGTAGACCTGCTAAAGGCGCAACCAAGAGAGAAATTAGAAGATTATCGAGAAAAGTTTCCATAGCCTAGAATCCTTGATAAGAATAGCTAGAATCCGGTTTCTGTAAGAGTACGATCGCCCCTACTCATCCCCATCCCCCATTTTTTTCTGCACTCCCCGCACAATGCGCGACAACTCGCTTTTCTCGCTCGGTGTCACACGGGTGGGAGAGCCGCTGATGATGCGCTCATAGTTACGGAAAGAATCCTTAATTTCTGGGCCATGTTCACTGATGATATATTCCCGAATCCCCTTATCATGCCAAGACCCCCGCATTTTGAAGACATTCAGCGCCCGTGACATTTCCCCGCGAATCTCGACATATTGCAACATCAAAATCGTGTCGGTAATGGTCGAAATGTGGGTATCGGTGATGGAATGCGACCCCATAAACTGGTCGGTGGTATTGGTGAAAAAGCCCGTGATTTCCTCTTGCTTGGCAAACCCGGTGACCCCAATAATGAATTGGCGAAAGGAGTTGTTGCTAACTCCTCGCGCCAGGGCAGATAGGGAGTCGATCGCAATTCGTGCGGGCTTAAACTCCGCGATTTCCGACTTGATGATTTGTAAATGGTCTTCCAGCCCCGCCGACTCTGGGTAGGCACAAATAATCTTGAGCAACCCCCGCTGTTCCAGGTCTTCAAAATCGATGCCCCAGGAATAGGCATTCCGGGACAACTGAGCGCGGGATTCCTCGTAGGCAAAAAGGATAGCCCGTTCGCCATTGTTGCAACTTTCTTCCAAAAACTTGCTCACTAGCATGGTTTTACCCGTGCCCGTTGCACCTGTGGCAAGAATAATCGAGTCCTTGAAAAAGCCGCCGCCACACATTTCATCCAGCGCACTGACTCCAGAGGAAACGCGCACATTGGACGATCGCTGGGTCAGCCGCATTGCTCCCAAGGGAAAAATATTGATGCCTTGATTGGTGATGGTAAAGGGATATTCCCCCTTCATGTGAGTGGTGCCCCGGAGTTTGAGAATTTCGATCGTCCGTCGCCGCCGTTCGCCTTCCAACACATTGCGGACGATCGCCACATTATCCGACACAAATTCCTCCACCCCAAAGCGCGCCACTGGCCCATATTCATCTAGGCGTTCCGTCGTCATCACTGTCGTCACCCCAATCTGTTTCAGCCGGGCCACGAGGCGAAAAATTTCTCGACGCACCACTGAAGCCGCATCATATTGCTGAAAAATTGCCGTAATGGAGTCAATGGAAACTCGTGTTGCCTTGTATTTCTTAATGGCATAGTGAATCCGTTCAATCAACGCTGAGAGGTCGAAGTTGCCCACCACTTCTTGCCCTTCGGGATCAGGTGAAGCATCCAAAATAAAGAGATGCCCTTCATCAATTAACGTCTGCAAATCCCAGCCAAAACTGCGGGCATTGGCAATCACATCCGAGGGTGATTCTTCAAAGGTAATAAAGATTCCCGGTTCATTGAAATGCACAATGCCGTTGTACAAAAATTGAGTTGCAAATAACGTTTTCCCCGTTCCAGAGGTGCCACTCACCAACGTTGTTCTCCCGATCGGCAACCCACCATGGCTAATGTCATCAAACCCTTCAATTAAGGTGCGAATTTTCTGCACTCCCCTTAAGGATTCGGTTTGATCATTAGATTTTCGATAATTTTGATTCATAAGTCATTGAAGGGAATTTAGCCCAAAAAGATAGTGTAAAAATTGGTGAAAGCCATCGCAGTTTCTAAATAATTGGCTATCAGAACTGCTTGATAAACAGGGCTTTTCCCTAGTTCATTGATGGGTTAACGATGCTGGTTATTTTACCCCTGAGCCTCATCTTCCTGTAATTCATCATGCAGCAGATCCAAGCCAATTAAGACCCGATCCCGATCGGATAAATCCCCAATAATTTTACGCACAGGAGGCGGCAGGATCTTAGCTAGAGTAGGCGTTGCCGAGATTTTATCTTCTTCCGCTAATTGTGGATTTTTTAGTACATCAATCACCTTTAGGGCATAAACCCCTTCAAATTCCTGCTCAAGAATATTATTTAACATCTTGAGCGCGCGCAGGGAATTAGGAGTATTTCCGGCGACATACAGTTTGAGAATATAGGTTTTTTTCAAAGGACTCATAACTCTACTAAAATTGCTAGGGTATATTACTTTTGAGATATTTATTTTGGGAATTCCTGAGATTAAGGAGCATGAATTGTGTGTGATTCTGATTCCTAAGTCTCTTTTACGAGGGAGCGCCGATACATTTCGCATAGATGGGCGATCGTATCAATTAAGGTCAACCGATAATCTTGCACAATTTCCTCACTGCGTCCTTCTAACTTAAGCTGAGTTGAAAACTCATCCATTAATTCCATATGAATTTCTACAACTTGAGCCGTTGGCACATCCGCAAAAAAAACAGCATCGACAAATGCATCAATTTGTTGGTTCAGCAACTCCGTACCAGAAAAATAGTTCAGCACAATCTCACGATAACTAAGCTTGAGGGCTGCTAAAGATTCCTGCTTTTCTGGTGCAGAAAGACGGCGCAAAAAATTCTTAGGATTTCTTTTATAAAAAACACCCACATATCCCAAACGCTCATTGAGTTTGTCAGCCAAACGTCGCTGTTGTAAAAGCAGCGTATTTTGCATCGTTAGCTCGGTCACTCGATCTACCGACGAGCTAGGTTCCGGCAGGACGCAGGCGGGGGAAAGCTGTAAAAACTTGTCGATCGCCTCAGTGATAGTTTCGGGTATTTGTTGGAATGCTGTGGGCGCAAGATAGGCGACTGCTTCATGGTAAAGCTTTTCTCCGGCAGGAGCATCTAAAAGTGGCGTGTCCGCCTCTACCACATCTACTACAACAGTGGGTAGTAAAATTGTCTGTTCTTTTAAATGCAGAATAATCTGGAGTAGGGGTGGGTAATGCTGCAAAATCAAACAATCAATCTGTTGCTTTTGTTGCTCAACAAATGTAAAGAATTCCAACTCAGATGCAGGTTGTATTAAAACGTAACGCTCCTCTGGAGCATCAGGCCGATCGCCTTCTAAACATTGTTTGAGCCGTTGCACTAGTGTGTCAGCCTCTAAAAAAGCACAAATTAATAGGGGAGGGCGCAAGAGGGTTAAAAATAAAGGCTGATGTCAATTGTAATTAATTGTAAGCCTTCCCTCTACAACCCTCATAGTTACAGCGATAATCAAGCAAATCTCTGTTGATTTTGGTGATGCCATACACTAAAAATTGTCCTCTTTTAAACTTGATATGGCAGTCCTAAATCACTTGTGAGAGTGACAGATTTTATCAGGAGAGATTCTATAGGAAGCCCTTCTTACAATCCAGGTTGGATGGCAATGGCATGGATCAATCGTGTGTGAGAGTGACAGATTCTGTGAGGCTAGATTTTGTGGGAATCCTTCCTCATAATCCAGATCGAATTGCTATAGAACCTTGTATAGTTTTGAGGCTTTGATGAAGAAGTCGTAGTTTTATCACTAGCTGAGTTTCTGGGACTGAGCCTGGATAAGGTACTCAAGGATTGTCGATCAAATAAAGTCTGATTTTTTAATGGCGTGTCGCCAAAGAAAAATTAGTAGACTAGTCTTACACGGATTAAGTTTAAACATTTTAAATTCTAGGCGAAGTGTTTGAGTGGGATGTGGAGTTCAGAGAAAGCCGATCGGGGTGAGAAGCTTTATCTTGTTGCTCAATTAAGCGATTGCTACACACGCTGCTTTAACGGTCTACTTTCACTGTGGAACCAGTTTCTCTGCGGCAATGCATAGTATTTTCTTGATAGATATCATTGAGTCGGTTCCAGTCTGTGCCCAAACGGTCAGCCTATCGGCTCTCATGGAAATTTTTATTGAAGCAGGCTGCGATCGGCTCGTGGTCGTGAACCAGGCTCAGTCCCCCCTAGGCTTGGTGAGCCTTCAGAAATTTCTGCCTATTTTACTGGCGATGGATGCATTACCCAGTTCTCCTATGAGAGTAGCGAAGGCGTTCAACCCCACTCAAATCAGTTTGCAAGAGTTGTGTCTGGTTTCCGATGTGCCCTTTTTGACACCGTTGGGAATTTTGTCCTCTGACCTGAGTTTGAGTCAGTTTGCCACGATCGCCCAAGGGACAAGTTACTTTGCCACGGAACACGCTCTGGTCAACCCATCGGGGGAGTTTTTGGGATTGCTCAATCGGCCTCAGTTGCTCAAAATGTTGGCCCATTCATTGCCCCATTCCAAGTCCCTCCCGTCTGGGGTAAAAACCAGAGTTGGGAACGATCGCACCCAACTGCGTCCCCCACTGAACTTGAATCCAGCCGATCTCGATCCAGTGCAGGTAACACTCAAGTCCGTCCTGAAACTTTTAGAGCAGTTACCCCTGCCGCTGATGTTGCAAACCGGGGAGGGGCGAGTGTTGGTGCAGAATTCCGTTTGGCATCAGCAGGTGGGCAAGTTACAAGACCCCGCCTGGATCAGGGAAGAAGCCGCAACGCTCTTGGAACCTGCGTCGTTGCGATCGGCTCCCCTCGCGCGCGATCGGGCAGCCGAAAGGGCCACCCAGTTTTGGGGCATGGGTGGGGAAATCATGACCGAGGCCACCGTGGCTAACCTTTGCCAGATTGGGACGAATGCCAACACCTGTGTCTGCGCCTGCCCCATGAAGGATGGCGAAGACCGCATTTGGGAATTCACGAAGATTCCCCTTGATTTATCGATGCCCGAAATGATACCCCAGATGCTGGCAGCCACGCTGGGACTCCCCACTGCGTCTGCGCCAACGTGGTCGGTGGAAAGCTTTCGCCTAGCGGCTTTAGTCAATACCTTGAGTGGCGACACAGACTCCTCTAGCGAAGCCGAAGCGGGAATGGTTGAAGATTTGTGGCTGGTGTTGGCCCAGGATAAGACGGAACAGCAGCAGGTTGCCCGTGAGTTGGCTGCTAAAAATGCTGACTTGGTGCAACTGAATCGGATGAAGGATGAGTTTTTAGCGTGCATTAGCCACGAATTAAAAACTCCACTGACGGCAATTCTGGGGTTGTCTAATTTACTGAACGACCAGCGGTTAGGGAGTTTGAATGAACGGCAAGCCCGTTATGCAGGTTTGATTCATCAGAGTGGCAGACACTTAGTCACGATGGTGAATGACATTTTGGATTTGACTCATATGGAGACGGGGCAACTGGAATTGCTGCTAGAACCCGTCAGTATCCTGGCAATTTGCGATCGAGTGTGTCAAAAAGTCCAACAACAAGATGCGGCAGTCGGTGCGGGGGGAGTCAAAGATCTAACCGCGCTCCCCCAGCGTATCTCCTTAGAAATTGAGCCAGGATTGGGGATGATCGTGGCTGATGAGTTGCGTTTGCACCAAATGCTCACGAACCTCCTGAGTAATGCGCTGAAGTTTACCCCTGGGAATGGGAAAGTTGGCTTAACCGTGAGTGCCTGGGAGGGTTGGATTGCCTTCAAGGTCTGGGATACGGGAATTGGCATTCCTGCGGATAAGCAACACTTAATTTTTCAAAAGTTCCAACAGTTAGAGAATCCTTTGACGCGACGATTTGAAGGAACAGGCTTGGGATTGGTGCTGACTCAGCGGCTAGCCCGGTTGCATGGGGGAGAAATTACGTTTGTTTCCAAGGAAGGACAAGGGAGCGAGTTCACGTTGCTGTTGCCTCCCAGTTCTCCGTGGCAGGATACTGCGGGGCAGGTGAAATCTGGAGGGGGAGCCGATGTTGCCTCCCGCTCCAAGGACAGAACAGGCGGAACCGGGGCAATAAATCGACTCATTCTCGTGGTGGAAGCGGTGCCCCGCTTTGTGGAAGATTTAACCGATCGCCTGCTGGGGTTGGGCTATCGCGTGGTCATTGCCCGCTCTGGAACAGAGGCGATCGAAAAAGTCCGCCGACTCCAGCCGCGAGTGGTGCTGTTAAATCCATTTTTACCCTTGCTGTCAGGGTGGGACGTGTTAACCCTGCTGAAATCCGACGCAGAGACGCGCCACATTCCCGTTGTGATGACCGCAGCCAAAGCCGAACGAAATCAGGCCCTGAGAAACCAAGCGGATGACTTCCTCAGCTTGCCGATCGAAACTGAGGCGTTGCAACAGACCCTAACACGGCTGGACTTTCACTCCCCTGCTCAACCAGAACCCCAACCCAGCCTGACCATTTTGCTATTGGGTTCTGGAGAAGCCACCCAAAACCACAGTTATCCAAACCACAGTGAAGGGTGTGGGTCTGACCTGAGTCAATTTTTGCGATCCCATCACCACCGCATTTTAGAAGTCGATGACATTGATCAAGCCCGGATGCTAGCCCAAGTGTGGAAGCCCCACGTTTTACTCCTCGATGCTCAGCTTTCCGACTCTCCATCCCTGCTCAAAACGATCAGTCAATCGGCTCTGTTGTCGGCTTTGCCAGTGGTCACGCTCACAACCGCCATGACTCAAGCCGCCAATGAGTTCCCTAATCTATCGGTTTTCCCCTGTTTGGGGGTAAAAGGTGATCCGATCGATGCAACTCTAGGGAATTCAGCCCATGCCACAACATCGGTTCTACAAGTCCTGCATATCGCAGCCGGACTCAAAAAGTCGGCTCGAATTCTGGCGATCGACCTATCCACTATGACCTTAGCTAAGGTTGCACCAATGGCGAAGCAATCCAGTGACTGGCTCCAAGCTTTGATTCAATATGTGCAAGTTGCTGGATTAACGGCAGTGATTGGCCGATCGTGGGCTGAAGTTTTGCACCAGCTTCAGCATCAAAGCGCTGATTTGCTGTTAATTTGTGTGCGAGATACGACTGCCATCACTGACTCCATTTCTGTAGCCGCCCTGGTACGGGCCCTGTCCGCGATCGAGCAACTCCCCGCCAAGCCACCAATTCTCGTCCTCAGCCAAACCTGCATCCCGAATGGTGCAGGACAGCCCCAACGCAATCCGAGCGAATCCTGGAACTTAATGCCAGCCGTGGAAGCGATCGCCACCCGCATCCTGCCCACCTCGCTTTCCATGGCAGAACTCCTCGCAGAAATCAAGCAGATTGTCTAAGCGTAGTCATCAGGAGATTTCCAGAAAAGTTTATACCAGGCACCGGAAGGGCGTTCGCAGAGCGTGTGCTTTGCACTTAGCATCCGGGCGTGACCTTCTGACAATTCAAAAGCTTATTTGCCGTAACTTGCTTCCCGGAGGGTATGCTTCGCCCCTACAGGGGTAACATCTTTCTCGGAAATCTCCTGAGTACAAGCTGGTAGAAGTAAGGGAGTAGAACTCAAAACTCAAAACTCAAAACAATCCCCCTAACTGGTCGGAAACTGCTGTCAAGCTGCATTACTGGTTTAGTTGATTCACGCTCCTGATCAAAAAGAATCCAGGAGAGCCATTAGTTTGGGCTGTGGATTTTGATTCAGAGGATGGAACCATGATTTGTAGTTTTCAATACTCTTATCAAGTGGAACTGCTGCTTAGATGATTTCTACAAAGTAGATTTTTACAGTTTTTCTATTCATAACTTGCTTCTAGGGTTCCGGCTCAGGTATGCGGTTGCCTCAGTGACTGGTCCAAGAGAAGCAGCCAATTATCAGTTTACGTCTGGACTATTTTTCCAGATTGTTGCCTCAGAATTGGTCACACGGCGGGAGAAAAGCCCGGGAGGTAGATAGCAGTCGAGAGGCTGATGTTTATCTTCTGGGCTTTTTTGATGCATGGTACGTGTACAACTAGAGAGAACTTGCAGATTTAGTTAGATTATTTTTGAGGAAGACCTGATGAAACGCCGATCGCTTCTGTCATACATAACTGCTTTTTGCATCACCTTAATGTTGGCGGTGAGTTGCACCCCCACATCAGCTCCCCCCTCTGGTTCACCAACTGCTGCGTCTCCTGCTTCCCCAGCATCGACAAGTGCCCCAAGTGCAACAGTGCGGTTAGGATTTAGCGCCTGGCCCGGTTGGTTTCCCTGGCAAGTTGCCCAAGACGAAAAAATCTTTGCCGCTAACAAGGTCATTGTGGATTTGAAATGGTTTGATGGCTACTTAGACTCAATCAAAGCCTTAACTGCGGGGCAATTGGATGCCAACACCCAAACCTTGAACGACACGATCAGTTCTGTGGCTGCGGGGTCTGACCAGGTAATTGTCTTGGTGAACGATAACTCCACGGGCAATGACCAAATTATTGTTCGGGAAGGCATCAACAGCATTGCTGACTTGAAGGGCAAAAGAGTGGCGGCAGAAGAAGGAACAGTGGATCATTTTCTGTTGTTACTAGGCTTGCAAAAGGCAGGGTTGACCGCAGCGGATATTCAGTTTACGCCCTTGGAGACTGGAGCAGCGGCGGCGGCTTTCGCTTCTGGGAAATTGGATGCAGTGGGGGTGTTTGCTCCCTTCACCACCCAAGCTTTGAAGCGATCGGGCAGCAAAGCGCTATTCACTTCTAAGGATTTTCCAGGCGCGATTCCCGACCATTTAGTATTCAGCCGCAAGTTTATTGATGTCAATCCCCAAGCAGTGCAGGCGATGGTGAATGCCTGGTTTGCTACCATGGATTACGTGCAAGCCAACCGGGATAAGGCCTACGAAATCATGGCCAAGCGTGCTGGGGTGACAGTGGCTGAGTATAAGGAGTACGATGCGGGCACGAAGATTTTCACCTTAGAAGAAAATCTCCAGGCATTTGCTGATGGCAAGGATATGACTTCTCTTTCCTACGCGGCTCAGGAAATTAGCAAGTTTTTGGTGCAGAGCAAGTTGGTGGCCAAGGCACCTGATTTGAGTAAGATATTTGACGATCGCTTTGTCAAAGCCTACGCTGCAACTCAGAAACAGTCCTAGTGTTCTTTTAAGAAAGTTTTGAGGGGTCGAAGACCCCTCAAAATTTAACTCCAACTAACCTCCCAGCTTTCAGCTACCCGTCAATTAATGATTGACAGACTACTAGTATCTGATGTGAAAGTCTCTGGCTCTCCCGACTTGTTGGTGAAAAGAGTATCTCTCGATACTCTTTTCACTCCCGTAAAAATCCCAGAGTGTTGAGGATGCTTGCTGATAAGCGACAC
>JARCMD010000327.1 GCA_030248885.1 Leptolyngbyaceae cyanobacterium MP9P1.79
CCTCCAAAACCGCATCCTGCATCTAGAATTCCAGACCACTCTAGAGTCCAACCCTCCCCTTCCCCTGAGAATGCTGGACTACTGGGTGCGGTTGCATCGCCTCTACCGCCTCCCCATCACCCAAGTTGTCGTTCTGCTGCTCCCCCCTGCGGAGGACACCGTGATTGAGACTGCCTTTGTCTTGGAAAATACCCGCCATGAGTATCGCGTCATCAAGCTGTGGGAAGAGAACCCAGAACAATTCCTGAATGATCCCGCGCTGTTGCCCCTCGCTCCCTTAGCTGCTGCTGTGCGATCGGAAACCCTACTCCAACAGGTCGCACAACGAGTCAGCCAACTGGAGCCAGCCCAACGTTTAGAAGTCTCCGCTTACACTCAAATCCTAGCGGGGTTAAAATTCAAGAAGGATGTGATTAAACGCCTATTTCGGGAGGACATGATGCGAGAGTCAGTGATTTACCAAGACATTCTAGAAACAGGGCGAGAACAGGGGCAAGAACAGGGGCGAGAACAGGGAGAACGATCGCTCATCCTGCGCCAACTAACCCGCAGGGTGGGGGAACTGCCTGAGTTAACCCGATCGCAAATCGCCTCTCTTCCCCTGGAACAACTGGAGTTACTGGGTGAGGCGTTGTTAGACTTTACAACGATCGCTGACCTTGAAAATTGGTTGCAAAATTGCTAGGAAGGCTCTTAAAAATGCCTCTCCACCTCAGTCTTTTGCCCCTTTCTCTCAGATTAACCTTTAGGCAGAAATTGACGCGCCAAGAAAAAGCTGGAAATCGACTTGGCATCCACAGGTTCTCCAGCCAGAATTGCCTGCTCTAATTCTGCGACATCCATCAATATCACTTCAATGTCTTCATCGATGTCCTGACTGGGAGGAGTTTCCAGCTTTTGCAACCCCAAGGCTAGGAACGCATAAATGATTTCATCCGAATAGCCAGGTGCCAGGACAATCTCCCCTAACTTTTGCCACTGAGTCGCCCGATAACCGGTTTCCTCTTCCAGTTCGCGTTGAATCGTTTCCTCTGGAGCTTCGTCTGGCTCTAGGGTGCCTGCTGGAAACTCTAGCACCCGTCCTTGAACCGCAAAGCGATATTGCCGCACCAACACTAATTGTCCGTCTGGAGTCACGGGTACTGCCAACGCTCCGCCAGGGTGGCGAATACACTCCCAATCTCCCTCCGCCTTATTGGGCAAGCGCAAGCGATTGCCTTCAAAGCTAAATTTGCGACCTTTATAGAAGAAGTTTTGTCTAAGAAGTTGAGGAGGTTCTGCGCCAAGTGCCATAACGGATTATACGTGTCTTACATTCTTAACTCTGACTTCAGAACAGTCTACAGTCTGAACCAAGTCTCCGATCGCCTTTCCTGAAATTGGGTCAATCCAATCTGGAGCAATTTCAGCCAAGGGCACTAGCACAAAAGCCCGTTCATTCATGCGGGGATGGGGTAGACATAGGGGCGGTGTGTTTAAAATCAAGTGATTGTACAGCAACAAATCCAGATCCAGGGTGCGGGGTTCCCAGCGTTCCCGCCGCACTCGCCCAAATTGGGCTTCGATCGCCAACAAGGTGTTGAGCAAATCCCAGGGAGTTAATTGCACCTCTGCCAAAATACACCCATTCAAATAATTACGTTGGGGGATCGTCTGGGACTCTGAGGGCAACACAGGTTTGGTCTCATACCAGTGCGATCGAGCCGTGAGCCGAATATCACTCCTACCCTCCAAAGTCTCCACTGCTGCCTCTAAAATGGCTTCGGAGTCACCCAAATTGCTTCCTAATCCGATCGCACTAAAAATCGGCCCCGCACTTAAGCGTGCCTCTATCGTAAGCACTAGCTCCTTAGACATAAAAGAGCCTGGCACTACCAAATCAGAAGAAATAGATTTCATACTTATGGGGGACTGCAAAGGCTATGCTAACAAACAAGTAGCTCCCCTAAGTCAAGCCCATGAGCCTCTGTATTAATCCTCGCTGTCCGCGATCTGAGAACTCTGGCACCCTACTGTTTTGCCAAGGCTGTGGCTCAGAACTTTTGCTGGAAGGACGATATCAAGTTATCAAATTCCTGGGTGGCGGCGGATTCGGCAAAACCTACGAACTCAGAAGTGATGAAGCCGTCAAGGTTCTCAAAGTTTTAACCAATAGTCAGCCCAAAGCCGTAGAACTCTTTCAACAAGAAGCAATGGTGCTAGGACATCTACAGCATCCAGGAATTCCCAAGGTAGAAGCAGACGGCTATTTTGTCTTCTTTCCTAAGGACAGTCCTGAACCAGTCCATTGTTTGGTAATGGAAAAAATTGAAGGGCTGAACTTGAATGAGTGGCTCACCCAACGCAACAATCGCCCGATCGACGAGGGCTTAGCTATCAAATGGTTGAAACAGGTTTTAGAGATTTTGCAGCAGGTGCATCAGCAAAATTATTTCCACCGGGATATCAAGCCACCCAATATTATGCTCCGTCCCGATGGACAGTTGGCCTTAATTGACTTTGGCACCGCCAGAGAAGTGACAGGCACCTACATGCAAAAGCTGTCGGGACAGGGAGTCACAGGCATTGTGTCTACAGGCTATACTCCGCCAGAGCAGATGAATGGCAAAGCCGTTCCCCAGTCAGATTTCTACGCCTTGGCCCGCACTTTTGTGTATCTGTTGACCGGAAAGCAGCCCAACGAATTTCTAGATGATCCCCGCACAGGTGTATTGCTCTGGCGAGATAGTGTTACCCAAATCTCATCTCGCTTTGCTGATCTCATCGATAGTTTGATGGCTCCTTTCCCAGGCAACCGCCCCCAAAATACCCAAGTGATTTTGCAGATGTTGCAAAACCTTGGTTCAGGATTTGGAGTCACAACTCAACCCTCATCCCAAGTTCCACCCACTATCTACCAAAATGTGCCTCACGATCAGCGGCCAGTGCCAACGATCGTGCAACCCCATAGCCAAGCTGGACAGTCTGCCCAGGATTTATACTCACCACGGGAACAAGCGGTACCTGTGGTAGCAACTCCAACCTATGGTGGGTTTGGGAGACGGCTCACTGCGTATGCGATCGACAACACTATCTTATGCATTGGCTCATTTCTCTTTGCTACGATACTAGAAACACAGTTTAAAACCTATGAGGCAGAAGGCGGGGTTGGATTTCTCTTTGGCATGACCTTTGGCGTAGTAGGAGTATTCCTTGCTTTTTTAGGAACCAAGGTTGTAGCAGCCAAAGTTTTCGCCATTTTGGGTATTTTGCTGCGCTGGCTCTACTTCAGTGGGTTTGAAGCCTCATCCTTAAAAGGCACCTTGGGCAAAATGATAATGGGCTTAGTTGTCATCGATACCACTGGAAACCCGCTCTCCTTCATCCAAACCAGCGCCCGGTTCTGGAGCAAGTCTCTCTCCACTATCACGATTCTGATCGGCTTTTTCATGGCAGCTTTCACTGCAAAAAGACAGGCTCTCCATGACATGGTTGTCAATACGTTAGTCGTCAGAAGATAGAAGCAAAACTAAGGAGATTTCCGGAAAAGTTTATACCAGGCACCGGAAGGGCAAAGCATCCGGGCAATGACTTTCTGTCGATTCAAGGGCTTATTTGCCGGATGCTTTGCCCCTACAGGGGTAACATCTTTCTCAAAAATCTCCTAATTTCAAGCCAGTTTGTCTCTCTTGAGACTGAATCGAATCAAAATCAACAGTGCAAAATTTTGTTTTTGCATACGAAACTACTTTGTTGCTTCTGGGCGATCCTGGACACTGTTCAACCTGTGGGGCTTTGGGATCAGTCAGATTCCTTTCAGATTCCTATCAGATTCTCACACTGCTTCAAGGGACGAGTGCAGCGTGGCAGACGTTCCTGACCCGTTAGGGGGATAGTTTTGAGTTTTGAGTGCTGCTCACTTGCTGTTACCAGCCTGCACTAGGCTTGAAATCATCTCTTAGTCAGAGAAACAAGGGAATGTGAATTGTATCTGAAGTTAGAGGTCGTATTGTTACGGATCAGGGAACTTTAGAAAATACTCAGTTGTCTTATGTCTAAGTAGTTTCTCATATGTATCTGTCAAGTTTATAAAGATCTGGTGAATTAGCTAGTATATTTGATGAAATCTAAGTGCTAGAAAGCTCACTTACTGAAAGTTCAAGTGCCACATCTCACGGGACAGGTTGGACTATGCCAGATCTTACTCAGTGCAAACACTAGACAACCTAAAAAACAAGCTAGTTTCTATTTTCTAGCAGTTATAGATTTAGCAATCAAATTATTTGTAGTCGATAGCAGGGTTTTTAGATATGAGCGATCGTCATCCAGGTGCAGCCCTCCGCAGCATTCCCACTAGGCATTCCACCCAAAAACTGGGCAAAAAGTATATTGGTACGCATTTGGTTGAGGCTGGCTTGATTGCCCCCGCCCAAGTTGAGGTTGTGTTATACGACCAGCAGCGTACAGGAATGCGGTTTGGAGAGATTTTGGCAGCTAGGGGCTGGGTTGAGCAGGAAATGATCGATCGCTTCATGGCTCAGGTGGCTCAGGTAGCTCAGTTTCAGGATGATGCAGCCCCTGCTGCCAATGCATTGCCTTTGCATAAGCCAAACCCTGGGAAGAATGCGGCTTCAGATTTGCAGAATGCTGTGCTACGCCGTTGTCGCCCGATCGCTGAGTCAGCTATTCTCCCCACTACTCTAGATGATGAGGTGAAGTGGGTTGGCTGAAGAACGGTTGGGACTCCCTGGAAAATGTTGAATCGTTTCCCTTTCCCTAAAGGTTACGCTCCAGTTTAAAATTTGGAGGTCTGAGTACCTGTGGGAACCAAGCCTTGAATAATGCTGAATTGCCTGGAAAACCCAGAAAGCCTTCCGAGCCGATCGATGATATTCCTGAAGCAGTTCGGGAAGCGTCCGATCCGTCTCCTCAAACTCCATTGCAAGGACGCTGGTTGATTTGGAGTGGCATTGGACTGGGGGCAGCCGGGCTAGCAATCACCCTTGGCTTAGCCCTACGAGCGCAACAAACCTCTGAGCCAAGGTCAGTTCAGCCTACGATCGTCGCTAATCCATCTGGCTCGCCCCTCCCAAATTCTGCCCCAACCGATACTCTCTTAGGGCACTATCCCTACAAGGAGTCCCCTGAAGCAGAACTGGAACCGATCGTGGCGGATGGCAGTATTCAATTGAGAGCCGCCGCCGCTAAGAAATTTCGGGATATGGTCAATGCTGCGGCCGCAGACGGGGTGATTTTGGTGCCCATTTCTGGATTTCGGTCGATCGATCAGCAGCAAGGCTTGTTTTTTGATGTCAAGGAACAACGGGGGCAGGTGGCGACGAAACGGGCAGAGGTCAGCGCTCCTCCTGGCTACAGTGAGCATCACACTGGCTATGCTGTGGATATTGGGGATGGCGATGTCCCTGCCACTGACCTTAATCCTAATTTTGAGAAAACAGCGGCCTTTAAGTGGTTAGAGTCCCATGCAGCGCAACATAGTTTTGAATTATCGTTCTTCAAGAACAATCCCCAAGGGGTGAATTACGAACCCTGGCATTGGCGTTTTGTGGGCGATCGAACTAGTTTGGAAACATTCTATAAAGCCCGATCGCAGAAATCAGTTCAATGATTTTGGAACTGCCTAATTCAATACTTCGGACAGTTTTTGTGGAGGTGCTGGAAACCCTGTTTTACAGCCCGTATAGACCCTCACCGTTCGGCTGAGCGCTCACGTCCAAGCTTAAATCCCTCTCCCCTCTTGGGCTTGTCATTACCAACATCTATTAAAAAGCTTGGAGAGTGTCTGACAAATGCTTTAGATCTTGCACTTGCCCCCTTTTCATAGATGCCTGAAAGGCTTTAAGGCCCCAATTCTGGGGGACTTCGATCTCAGAACCCCCCAGAATTGGGGGGCAGTTCGGGCGACAATTTGGGACTTCTAAGA
>JARCMD010000328.1 GCA_030248885.1 Leptolyngbyaceae cyanobacterium MP9P1.79
ATCAGCGTGGAAAAGGTGGTGACGGTGTTTACGTCTCAGGAGACGGAGATGCCAGTGCAGGCGGCTCAAACCAAATTGGCGGCTCTGTCCTCCTATGCGCTGCTGCTCGAGGCACATCAGCAGGCGTGGGATGCCGTTTGGCAGCATAGCGATATCGAGATTGAGGGCGATCGCACGGCTCAATTGGCTGTGCGCTACAACCTGTTTCAACTTTTCATCAGTGCTTCCTCACACCACGATCGGGTCAGCATTCCTGCTAAAACGCTGTCGGGGTTTGGCTATCGGGGGCACATTTTTTGGGATACCGAAATTTTCATGCTGCCTTTTTTCACCCTGACTCAACCCGCGATCGCCCGCAACCTGCTGACTTACCGATATCACACTCTGGAAGGCGCACGTCGTAAAGCCGCGCACAGGGGGTATCAGGGAGCAATGTTTGCTTGGGAAAGTGCCGCCACTGGCGACGAGGTAACGCCCAAAACATCGATCCCGACTGATCCCTATGCGGAAGCGGTGCGTATCTGGGTTCGCGATCGCGAAATTCATCTGAGCGCCGACATTGCCTATGCCGCCTGGCACTACTGGCAAGCAACAGGCGACGACGATTGGCTGCGTGACTATGGAGCCGAAATCATCCTGGACACGGCGCTGTTTTGGATGAGTCGATTGGAGTGGAATCCGAAGCAAGATCGATATGAACTGTGCGGGGTGATTGGAGCCGATGAATACCACGAACAAGTGAATAACAATGCCTTTACCAATCGTATGGTGCAGTGGCATCTCGAAAAGGCTGTGGCTGTCTATGATTGGCTGCAACACAGGTTTCCCGTTGGCGAAGCCTCTCAGAATGAGAATCATGCGACTGCCCTGGCACAAAAGCTGCAACTCACTTCAGAACATCGACTCAGTTGGCAGGCAATGATTGCGAAGTTGTACATTCCCTACGATGTCGAAACAGGGTTGATCGAGCAGTTTGAAGGGTTTTTTCAGCTTCAGGATATCGACTTGAACGACTACGAACCTCGCGATCGCTCGATTCAAGCAGTACTCGGCATTGACGAAACCAATCAGCGGCAGGTGCTCAAACAACCCGATGTATTGATGCTCCTCTACCTGATGCGAGACACGCAAGCAGTCACCGATCACCCTGACACACTGCAAAAGAACTGGGACTACTACGCTCACCGCACCGACAGCACCTACGGATCATCCCTGACTCCAGCCATTCACGCCATCCTCGCTGCCAATCTGGGTGCCCCAGCCGATGCCTACCAGCAGTTTATGCGGGCAGCAATGGTTGATCTTGAAGATAATCGCGGCAATACAGAAGACGGCATTCATGCAGCGTCAGCAGGCGGGGTCTGGCAAGCAGTGGTGTTCGGTTTCGGCGGCATTCAACTGAAGGATAGCGGTCCCGTTGCCACGCCCCAACTCCCTCCCACTTGGACTCGGCTCAAATTCAAACTGCACTGGCGCGGCATCTGGCACAACTTCGATCTAGCACCCTCGCTTCCTCAAGCGCCTGACTCACACAACCCTGACATTCAGGGCTTCATTTTCGATCTTGATGGGGTTCTCACGAACACGGCTGAATTTCACTACCGTGCTTGGCAACAATTGGCTGATGAAGAAAACTTACCCTTCGATCGCCAAGCCAATGAGGCACTGCGAGGCGTGGCTCGACGAGACTCGTTGCTGCTGATTGTGGGCGATCGCTCCTACTCAGAAGCCCAGCTACAGGAAATGATGGAGCGCAAAAATCGTTACTACGTAGAGTCGATCCAGACCATCACACCGCAGGATCTACTGCCCGGTGCTGTGGCGCTCTTAGATGAACTGAGACAAGCGGGCATAAAAATCGCGATCGGCTCTGCCAGCAAGAATGCCAAAACCGTGATTGAAAAGCTAGGGATTGCCGATCGCGTGGATGCGATCGCTGATGGTGATAGCGTCACACGCCCCAAGCCAGACCCAGACGTGTTTTTGTACGCTGCTAAACAGTTAGGACTCGAACCCGCCCACTGTGTGGTGGTAGAAGATGCAACCGTGGGCATTGAAGCGGCGATCGCGGCTGGTATGTGGGCGATCGGACTTGGACCTCGCGATCGCGTTGGCGCTGCCCACATTGTTCTACCCAACCTGATGGGCATTCACTGGACTGCTTTACAATCTAAGTTAGACCGATTGAGTGATGGAAACGGGATGGCAGTCCATCTGTTAGCGGAGCAGCATTAGGTTTCGAGTTGTAAGAGGAGTGTTCTGCATGGCTTTCAAAACGGTGGTTTTCTATGGTTCCTATCGGCGCGATCGCCAGGGCATTAAGGTGGCGCGGTTTTTGATTGACCAGCTTCAGCAACGAGGTCATACAGTGGTCTTTGCAGATGCGATGGAATACGACTTTGGTATCCTTGATCGGATGTACAAGGAGTTTGAACCGGGGCAGGCTCCGGCGAAAATGGCGGAACTTGCGGGTCACATTAAAGACGCAGATGGCTTTGTGGTGGTGGCGGGGGAATATAACCATTCGATCCAACCAGGATTGAGCAATCTAATGGATCACTTTCTGGAGGAGTACTTTTTCCGTCCGGCGGGGATTGTGGCTTACTCGCCGGGGGGCGTAGGTGGAATGCGGGCGGCGATGCAGTTGCGCGCGTTTCTGGCGGAGATGGGGATGGCAACAATCTCGACGATCTTTTCGATTCCCAAGCTCGGTAGTGCTTTCGATCAGGCAGGGCTGCCGCAGGATGAATCGCTAACGAAGAAGGTGGGAAAGTTCTTGGATGAGTTGGAGTGGTATCAAACGGCGCTACAACAACATCGGAGTCAGCATGGAACTCCGTTCTAGCGGAGTATTGTCTCTAGCAGAATATTATCAACCGGATCAGGAGGATTAGGAAGCAATGGAAACCACACTATTCGATCGCACGTTTCGGGATGGCGAAGGCAATATCGTACTGGCTCAACCGCCAAACCTGCCCATCCTAGTTTGGGGGGCGGCAAGTTTATTGCAACTGATCATAACCAGTGGCAAGCTCCACACTGGCTTGGTCTGGATCGCTTTTGGCGCTTTGTTCACTTGGGCGTGGCTAGAGGTGTTTCAGGGCGTGAACTATTTTCGCAGGGCGTTGGGTCTTGTTGTATTGATAGGGGCAATCACGGCTAAAGTTTGGATGAGTGGAGTGTGACTAAAGGATCTGAGTCAAGTTCCTGCTTCACAAAGGGCATGGCTGCCACGACTCTCCACTGGGCTTGCGTAATGGGATATTTACCCACAAAAAAGGGAGCGATCGTGAACTGGACTCCTCCGGATCTTAGATCGGGAGATCGTACATGGTAGGGAGTGTTTCCCAGGCAGGGCGAGGAGGGTCAGTTTGATACATAGCAGATCTAAGTATCTCGTTCTTAAGGTAACTGAGGTCAGTCGAAAGATATAGATTCACTTATACTTCTTCCAATTCGTCAATTCATGTAAATGGCTTGTTATAATAATTCACACAGCGCAATGAAAGAGAGCCTCGCTTCACTTCTGTTGACAGGTTCACAGTTTTGACCCATGTTGGGTCGCAGGAAGCAGCCATGGATCAAGCAACAGAACTCGCCTTAGATTAAGAATTCAGTCTCCGACTCTTTGCGAACCAAGTCCAGCGCATATCTCATACACAGACCCAGAGACTTCTGATTGAGCACAACAATCTCA
>JARCMD010000329.1 GCA_030248885.1 Leptolyngbyaceae cyanobacterium MP9P1.79
GGGAGAAGGGGAGCCGATCCAAATCTTAGCCCCTCTCCCCTTTTGGGAGAGGGGTTGGGGTGAGGGCGGTTCGGGAAAATTGCACATCACTTGTCAATAAACCACAAAACACCGAGTGCCATAATGCAAAGAGTGCTGTTTTACGGAGTGGGGCATGACGATCAAGCGGTTAATTCTTTCGGCGCTGACATTTGTGGCGATCGTTCTCATTGGCACGTCCTTAGCCCAAAGCTGGAATGAACCTCAAGTCCAGAGTCGGTTAGAGCTATGCCAAGCCAACCTCATTCTCCACGCAGCAGAATGGAACGGGAGTGAAAGCGGGGGGGGAAATCCCAGTGCCCTCTTTGGCGGCTCCACCGAAGCAGCGATCGAACAGTATCAGGAATTACGAGACTCCGCCCAAAAGAATCTCTCCAAAGCCAAAAACAGACTTCAGCAAGCCCAGCCAACCCCTGGAATCACCCCTGAGGAATTGCCGCAAAGGGAATTACAGCAACAGGAATTGCGGCGATCGGTTGAGCAACTGACACAACTACAAACCGAACTCGATCTCCGGCTCGGCATCTTGCAAGCACACCAGAACAAACCCGCAGCAGCGGTGAAAACTTGGCAAGATATGCTCGATCGCCCAGGACAGCCAACCACCCTCGTTAAAACCGCAGAAACCCTGATTGGACTATGGAGCAACCCAGCTCAGCTCTTGCCCAATGCAGAAGTGCAACTCAAAGGGCAACTGGATGGCTGGTTTCGCTATCAGGCTTTGTCCCAACTTTATCAACTTCAAGAGCGCCAACAAGCCCTGGTTGCCCTGCAAGCAACAGAACAAACGGTGGCTCAACAAGCAGCAGGCAAGTTGGCGATCGTCAGCACCATTCCTCTACTAGGGGGATTGGCAGGCGTGGTCTTGCTCCTGGTGTTGCTGGTGCAATTTGCCATCCAACGAGACACAGCCCTCTTAGCCATCCATAGCGACACCAAATGGTCGGTGCCTTGGGATGGAGAAACTATCTGGCAAGTCGTTCTAGGATTTTTTCTGGTAGGACAGATTTTACTACCTCTGGTGTTTTCCGTGGTTTTTCAGAGTCTCCGTCTTAACCCCGCCGCCTTGGGTGAAAGAGGGCAAGGTTACTACGTTTTGGCGAGTTACGCCCTCCTGTCTATGGGCGGTTTGGGAGTCCTCTACACATCGATCGCCCCCTTCTTCCCCTTACCCAAGCTGGAGTGGTTTAACCTCAACTGGCGCAGCAGGTGGTGGCTCTGGGGGCTGGGAGGTTACCTTGTAGCATTGCCCCTAGTGATATTGGTGTCTTGGGTCAATCAGCAACTTTGGCAAGGGCAGGGCGGCAGCAACCCCATTTTGCAAATTGCTTTGGAAGGAAAAGACCCCGTAGCCTTGGCGATTTTTTGCTTCACCGCTTCGATCGCCGCTCCCCTCTACGAAGAAGTGATGTTTCGCGGCTTTCTGCTCCCCTCCCTCACCCGCTATCTACCCGTGTGGGGAGCGATCGTCCTCAGTGGATTCGTCTTTGCCGTCGCCCACTTAAACGTGTCAGAAATCTTGCCCCTGGCCGTGCTGGGTATCGTCATGGGCTTTGTGTACACCCGATCGCGCAGCCTGTTAGCATCAATGCTCCTTCACAGCCTTTGGAATAGCGGCACCCTACTGAGCTTATTTCTACTGGGCAGAGGTTCAAATTAATTTATTACTTAACCAATAATCACCAAAAAAGACATCTGTCAAAAGATATAGAAAAGTTGCAGTTTATTGGTACTCACCTTCTACCCACGGGTATACTGACTGCGGTATGGGAACGTAATCGATCATATAGAGAGGTTGACCAATGACAATGGGAAGTTCGGGCGATGCCAGCAAAAAAATGGCCGCAGGCATTTGTGGAATTTTAGTCGGGGCTTTTGGTGTTCACAAATTTATTTTGGGTTACACCCAAGAAGGTGTCATCATGCTGTGCGTTAGCCTTTTGACCTGTGGTTTAGGCGCTCCTTTCATGAGCATCCTTGGCTTGGTGGAAGGCATTATGTATCTGACAAAAACTGATGATGAGTTTGTCAGCACCTACATCAACAATAAGAAGGGCTGGATGTAATTAGAATGCTGAAATTGTCTTCCCGACTATCTCGTCGAGGGCGGGCAGTTCGAGGACTCATTTTAGGGATTTGTCTCGCCCCCCTTGGGGGCACCTATTTTTACAACCACGGTCACAAGCTAGGGTTTCTGGTCTGCCCCATCAAACATCTGACAGGGATTCCCTGCCCGACCTGTGGCATGACTCGTTCCTTTATGGCGATCGGTCGTGGAGATCTGCACCAGGCGATGGTTGAGCATCTGTTTGGCCCCGTTCTATTCGCCATCTTTGTGATTGCTGCAATTCACACGGCTGTGGAACTGGCTAAGGGACGGCAAATTCAGGCATTCTATGGACGTTGGTTAGGCAGTCGTGGGTTCAGAGTAGCGGGGTTTGCTCTGTACTTGGGTTACTACCTCCTGCGGCTCTCCTACTGGTTTAGCTCAGAAGAGCTAAGGGCTGCCTTTTTCCCTTTCTCCCTAACGTAATGATTCGTAAGAGGGTGTTTTAAAAGTGCTGGAGACCTTGCACTTGCCCCCTTTTCATGTATGCCTGAAAGGCTTTAAGGCCCCAATTCTGGGGGACTTCAACCTCAGAACCCCCCAGAATTGGGGGCTGGCGGTTCGGGCAACGATTTGTACCTTTTCAAACAGCCTCTAAGGAAGGTTTCTATCTCCTAGACTATAATCAATTCAAAAGCTCTGTATCTTTCCCCTATGCCAACCTTCAAGCGTAAAAAGTTACTTACTCTAGGTGTCTTAGCCCTCCTAGGCTGCGGCTACTGCACTACGATGTCCAGTTTAGATGTTAACTTTTTCTTGAAAGGGTATGTATTCATGTTGCCAGTTCAAGGTACAGCACTTCTCTACTTGCTGTACCTGCGGTTGAGCGGTCGTCCAGGGCTGTTTGGTGTCAACCCTTTTGTTAAAAAGTTATCATTGGGGCGAAAAATGCATCAGCCCTCCTATGCCAGTGACTCCACCTATAGTCGCTCTGAGCAACCATCCTTTGAGGATGACGAGTTTCCTCTCTAAACGTCATACTGTCAATTCCTCAGTGCCTCAGTGTTCTGGCAAGAAGATTCTGTTGGCTCGAAGAACCCCGAAATTCAGCCTCAAGCAACCTTCTAGCTTTCAGTTATCCATCAATCATTAATTGATCGACTCAATTGACAGACTACTTGTAATAAATATGGATGCGGGTGAGCTTCTCAAACGTTACGCAGCAGGCGATCGGGACTTTCAAAAAGCAAACCTGGTAGGGGCTGATCTGAGCGGAGCCAATCTGAGCAAAGCAAATTTCACTGAAGCAGATTTGAGTGAAGCCAACTTGGTTGATGCTGATCTCCGGGGAACTGACTTGAGCCGATCGACTTTAATTGGTGCTAACCTACGTGGCGCATCCCTCAGAAATACTAAATTGGTTAAAGCGAATTTATACGAGGCTAACTTAAGTGGGGCCATTCTGGGAGGAGCCGACTTGACTCAGGTCAACTTAAGAGAAGCCGTCCTGAAAGGAGCCGACTTGAGCGACACAAACTTAAGCGATGCTAACCTCAACGGAGCCTTTTTAACGGAAACTAATCTGATGGAGGCAGACCTCAGTCGAGCCAGTCTCCGCCTAGCAAATTTGGGCAGAGTGAACCTAAAACAGGCAAACCTGATGGAGGCAAACCTAGAGGGAGCCAATTTAACCAGTGTTAATGGCGATGGGGCACTGTTGCAAGGTGCGAATTTGAGTCGGGCGAATCTCGGCGGGGCACTGTTGCGGGGTGTGAACCTAAGCGATGCAAATTTAGGGTCTGCAAAGCTCAGTGAAGCTAATTTAGCCGGAGCCAACCTCCATGCAGTAAATTTGTATCGAGCCAAGTTGAGTTGGTCTAATCTCAGCGGGACAGACCTCACAGAGGCGGTGCTACTTGGGGCCAATCTTGGGAGAGCGAATCTCCAGGGTGCTAATTTGACGGGGGCAACCATGCCTGATGGCAAAATTTATGAAGGCTAGGTCGTAACTACTCAGGCTGCTAGCTCAGTGTCGAGCCTGCCCTCATCCCCCAGCCCCTTCTCCC
>JARCMD010000330.1 GCA_030248885.1 Leptolyngbyaceae cyanobacterium MP9P1.79
GTATAGACCCTCACCCTAAATCCCTCTCCCAAAAGGGGAGAGGGACTTCAATCCGGCTCCCCTTCTCCCGTTCTGGGAGAAGGGGTTGGGGGATGAGGGCTAGATTGCCTTAATGGACTATCTTCTAGTTTATAGAATGTTTATGGATTGTAGGTCTTCCTTATACTGGGTGTCCTAATCAACATCCTGCGAACTCATTAATCAAGCCTGCTAAGCGCTTGAGTTCGGTTTTTGGGAGCGCGGGGGAGACGGGCAAACATAAACAGTGTTGGAGGAGATACGCTGAGTTTGTGGGCAAAGGGATATCTCTATCAGTGGAGGGAGTCACAACAACTAAACTTGTGGTTCCCCTAGTTGCATCAAAGCCATGTTCCCTTAGTTTCACCATTAGTATTTTAGGATGTTCCGTTAAGATATGAACTAGCCAAAATGAGTGGAAATCAGCTAGGTTTCCGGGACAAATAATCCCTGGTTTCAGGAGTGTGAGAAACTGGCGGGCGATCGAAGCTCGTGTGGCAAACGTTTGTGAAAGCCGATCGCCCCCTTGCAGTCTACGGTGCAGCAATGCCATCAGTGCAGCGGGAGGACGATATCTAATTTTGGTGAGGATATCTCCTTGGGAAAACCCACGGGCTGTGCCATTAATGGTGGCATCCAAGTCTTTGCCCAATGCCTGAATGAGGATAAGCAACAATCCATAAATCCAGGGAAGGGTAAGCAGTTTCAGCCAGATGGATTTGCTCACCCGTCCATAAAACCAGTCCTCACGTTTCAGAGGATAGGTTTGTTCAAGGGCGTGCATTTTGGTGGCTAGTTGGGTGTCTTTAATGATGGAAACTGCACCACCCAGAGCCGTGCAGGACTTGATGAGTCCAAAGCTAAAAAAACTAACATCTGCTTCTGTGTGTCCTGGGTATTTGGAGCCAGCAAAGGCTTGGGCGCAGTCTTCTACAAGGAGGATGTTGTGTTGCCGACAGATTTCTATATAGGGGTCTAGGTTGATGATGGCACCGAAGAGATGGGCAATGACCAAAACCTTACTGTTGCCCGAAATCAAGGCTTCTAGGGAGCCGATCGCCGGGGCCAGGGTTGCCAAATCAATGTCTACGGGAATAGGGATTAAATCATGGCACTCCACGATTTCCACCATATGTCGAATCGTCACGGCGCTCATCAACACTTCTGAGCCTGGTGGCAGCGCTAGGGACTGCAACAGTAAGTCAAAGGCAGTTCGCACCGAGAGCGTCACTAAAACGTTGTCGATGCTTCTTGCAGGGCGAGTTTCAGCGCGATCGAACTTCTTCAACTCATTCCTTTTCACCTCAGTGGGACAAAACTCATTGAGCCAAATCGATTGGATGGCGGCAATTTGCGCGGCGCTAGGAGAGTGTCTGGGACGATCGAAAACAGACCCGTAGCTCAGGATGAGGTCTGGGAAGCTAATATCCAGTCTTAATCGGGGGTAAACCTTAACGTTGAAACTCATCACCACACACCTCTCTACCGTTAGCTTTAGGAGATTTCCGAGAAAGATGTTACCCCTGTAGGGGCGAAGCATCCGGCAGATAGAGCCTTGAATTAACCAGAAGGTCATTGCCCGGATGCTAAGTGCAAAGCACACGCTACGCGAACGCCCTTCCGGTGCCTGGCATAAACTTTTCTAGAAATCTCAACCGTTTTTAGTTAAGAAAAAACTAAGTTTAAGTTAAGATTGTGCGAGACAAATTTATACTGAGACTAATGCAGGCTGGTAGAAATAACTGAGCAGCACTCAAAACTCAAAACTATCCCCCTAACTGGTCAGAAACTTCTGCCAAGCTGCACTCGAATGACTCCCCTGTTCCTATGAAAACTGTATCTTCCATCAAGTCTGAGATTAAAGCGAAAGGTGCTGCATCGATCGCAGAATTGCCCACCTTGGGACACCATGCCCAAGCTGTGATCCAGGAGCAGTATCGCCACCTGGTCAAGCAGGATAAAAAAGTATTGGCTGACAAAAGTGCCGAACCGCTGCATCAAATGCGGGTGGGCAGTCGGCGGCTAGAAACGGCATTGTGTGTATTTGGCGGGGCGATCGAACTGCCCAAAGCTGCCAACCTGAAGCATTTGAGCGGTTTGAGACGTGTCCTGGGTAAACTTCGTGACCTGGATGTGCAAATAGAATCTTTGCAAGAGAATTACCGTCCCCAACTGAATGCTACGGAGCAAGCCTATCTGGATGAGGCGATCGACGGGTTGCGGAGAAAACGCCGCCGGGCCTTCGTCAAGGTCGAATCTGTTTTAACCCGTTCCCGCTACCAACGGCTGAAAACATTTTACACCCACTGGTTGGAGCAGCCCAAGTTCACGGCTCTAGCCGAATTGCCCTTGCTCACTCTCCTCCCCGATTTGCTCACGCCTCTCCTCTCTAGCCTGTTGATGCATCCCGGTTGGTTGGTGCCAGCAGACGCTGCCCATGCCAACGCGACCTGCCTCCACGATCTCCGCAAACTCTGTAAGCATGTGCGTTACCAGGGGGAGTTTTTCACGGCTTTTTATGACGAAGCGTTCCAGGGCTGGATTGAGGAAGTCCGATCGCTGCAAGACAATCTGGGTCAGGTACAGGATGGTCAGGTGTTGCTAGAATTGCTTTCCCATCGCCTCTCCCACGAGGGCCACGATGGACAACAATTGGATTTGCAACGGGCGATCGATCGCCAACAGCAGGCGGCGCTGGCGGACTGGGAACCGTTGCGACAAAAATACCTAAATCTAGAATTCCGTCGGCATTTGCATCAGATGATTTTGAGTCCTGTGGTGAAGGGGTGAAGGGGTGGATGGGTGGAGGGGGGAA
>JARCMD010000049.1 GCA_030248885.1 Leptolyngbyaceae cyanobacterium MP9P1.79
CCCTTGTTAGCCCCTTGTTATAGGACATCTAGACTTGCGCCATTATCTACTAGTGCAGGCTGGCAGAAGTAAGTGGGTAGCACTCAAAACTCAAAACTCAAAACTCAAAACTCAAAACTCAAAACTCAAAACCATCCCCCTAACTGGTCAGAACCTTCTGCCAAGCTGTACTAGCCTCTTTATGTCCTGCACTTCGCACCTCCAGCACACTAACCTGAAAAAATGCTGAGTTTTGCCTGAATGAATTGAACACAGAAACTTAGAAAATTTGCAGTTGAACTTCAGATAGGATTCAGGGTTGAGGGAGATACTCCAAATAGTCAAGGAATTAATAGATTGGAGTCACGAAACGATATGAAATTTACCTCTCTAGTTGCCAGTGTTGCTTTACTTGGTTTGGTCACTGTTTGGGATGCACCTTTGAAAGCAATCAATCCTCAACTCGTTCAAGCTAATGCAGCAGAAATGAAACCTACCGATTCAATGAGCAAGCCTGGCGATTCGATGAGCAAACCTGGCGATTCGATGAGCAAACCTGGCGATTCGATGAGTAAGCCTGCCTCAACGAGCATGACTGCCAAACAGAAGATTGCTTTACTGACGAAGAACAAAGGACAGAAGGGCAATGGTGAGCAACTGCGCCGCTTCTTCCTGGGTGATTTGGAGCCGATCGCCGTTCAACCAGGGGGCGCTGGCATGGTGGTCAACCTTTACAACAAAGCCAACAATGTCACCTTTGCCTACTGTGCAACCTTCGACGTAGTTGTGGCAGTGAAGAGTGGTAAGGTGACTGCATTTTTGGCCAGCGAAGTGAAGTAGAACGATCGAGAACTTAATGCAGGAGTTGGAGTGGGAGACAGAAAGACAATTCTACACCCCGACTCCTCGCTTAGTTCTATAAATTACAGCTATTGGATTGTGAATTGAATAACTAAATTGAAGAACCTAAAACAGTTCCACTGGAGGGTTGAACCAGGTAGTAAATAGCTATGGTTAAGATTCAACGTTTTCTACTCGGCTGTTTCACTCTTACCCCATCTCCAGCTTAGTAAATTCACAATCCTTATAGTGTGAGTTGGTGTCAATCTCACGCTCTAGGGTAGAGGTTTAGTATGGATTTCAGGGACATGATCCTGCTGTTGCATCCAACGATCGCAGTAATTGTTATGTTTCCTTTAATCGGTATTGTGGTTGACCGAGCAGCACAAACTCGTCAACACCGGGTGCAAACTGCCGGTGAAGGAAAGAGTAAAATTCCTCCCAGCGTTGGGCAGGAACACGTTCAATTCGGTCGCTGGCTCACAGGATCTGTTATGGAAATTGTGCTGCTAGCCCTGGCAAAAGATGTGATCGGTAACCTTGTGGATCAGCAAGCTTGGACTAAAAGTCAATTTAAATTTGTGTTGATTGTCATCCTATTTGGGGTGACGATCGCCTCCCTAGCGCTGCTCTATCGAGCAACTGCCCGATTGTGGCGGGGTGTATTTGCCACCCTAACTGGAACTGGCTTAGTCATCTTGGGATGTCAAGACGGTGTATATCGCAAAACATCTGAGTGGTATGTTTCCCATTACTACTACGGCATGGCGGCTGCATTGTTGATGATTTTTGCCTTGGCGATCGTGCGGGACATCTATCAGGACAGGACAAACCGCTGGCGCAATGTCCATATTATTCTCAATTGTTTTGCCCTCTTGCTCTTCGTAGGTCAAGGAATTACTGGAACACAGTCCTTATTGGAAGTTCCTCTAAACTGGCAGAAACCCTATGTCCAAAAGCTTTATGAGCTAAAGTGCGATAAACAACCCTGCACGGTTCAGCCCCCCTCCACTCCTGCACCTTCGGTTTCTGCTCCCCCACCTTCATCACCCTCACCTTCTGCTCATTAGGATCGTGAATTAAATAACATCAAACTATCTTCCTGTGAGGTGAAGCACTGGGCAAAAGCTTTAATCGAGTTTCATGGGTTTTTGCCCGTAGCTTGCTTCTCAAAGGGTATGCTTCGCCCTCACAAAATCTTCAATATCTTGAACTGATTTAATCCACAGTCCTCGTGGCAGTATATGAGTTTTGTGAAGTGTCCTGAGAGCCAAGAACAAGGGCTTGCAATATCTCTGCTATAAAACCTGCTATAAACTCCCATAAACCAGGAGATCAACAAATGTCTAAATCACAGGAAAGGCGACGATTTCTCTATTACCTTGGGTTAGGAATTGTGGGAGCTAGTGTTGCAACTGTCGCAGGATGTGCTTCCAGTAAAGAAGCCAGTTCCACTTCGATCGCCACACTCACTCCTACTCCCACCAATACAACATCCTCACCAACGTTCACAGAAGTTGCTGTAGCCTCCGCTGGCAAGGCTTTGCCAGAATTTCAGGGGATTAGTCAGTGGCTAAATTCTGCGCCATTGTCGATCGCCAACCTCAAAGGCAGCGTCGTACTTGTGCAGTTTTGGACGTTTTCCTGTATCAACTGCCAGCGAACGTTGCCCTACATTGTCCAATGGCATACACGCTACGCCAAAAAAGGGCTTAAGGTCATTGGCATTCATACCCCAGAGTTTGCCTTTGAACGAGATGCTAACAACATCAAACGAGCCTTGCAGCACCATAAAATCACCTATCCAGTGCCTGTCGATAACGACTACAAGACCTGGAATGCCTACAATAATGGGTATTGGCCCCACCTATTTCTAGCAGATCGTCAAGGACTGATTCGGTATGATCATATCGGCGAGGGAGCCTATGATCAGACGGAGAAAACCATCCGTCAGCTATTAGGGTAGACCGTGATGGCAGTATCCACCCTATCGACTGGGCTAGCCTTCCTGGCAGGTGTTTTAACCGTCCTTTCACCCTGCGTCTTACCCATTCTGCCTATCTTGGTGGGACGATCGCTCCAATCCCACCGCTATGGGCCTGTTGCTCTCGTCATTGGACTCATCAGTGGATTTGCTGTAGCTGGTAGTTTGCTGGGTATCACCGCAAGCTGGCTAACTGGTTTGGCGACCCTGCTCCGCTCTGGGGCAATTGTCCTCCTGTTAATCCTGGGATTATTAGCCATCTTTCCAACCTGGAGCTACCGATTATTCAGCTATCTTCCCATTGGTAGATGGACAAAAGAACGAACACGAGTAGGATTACTCGGTGAATTTTGGTTGGGAACTCAGCTTGGACTCCTCTGGACTCCTTGCGCCGGGCCAGTGTTGGGAGGGATTCTGGTACTCGCGGCCGTTCATCATCAGGTCATTGGCGCATTGGGTCTGCTAGTCGTTTATGGATTGGGGGCGGGGATACCATTGCTAACGATCGCCTATGGAGGACGAGCCTTTAGCCGACGAATCTTAAGTTTACGCACCCATACTGCAACGTTACAACGAATCGGTGGTGTAATGATTGTGATGACATCGATCGCTATCCTGCTCGGTTGGGATGTGCAAGTGCAGCTTTGGCTAGCTCCCCTATTTCCTCCTCTACCACTCTAAGGTTCAAGAATTCAACCACGATCAAACCAGTTTTCCAATGGTATCCTCAGCACTTCTATAACGTTAAATCTGCTTAAATTTGCGATCCCAAGGAACCTATGACCGCCTCAACTCCTAGTAAACGTAAAGCAAAACTGCCTAGTCAGGCTTTTCTCGCCAAGGCGTTCCATTGGATAAACATTATCAGTCTACTCCTGATGCTGACCAGTGGCTTGCAAATCTACAACGCCAATCCAGTCTTTGGCGGCCGTGGCGGCTGGCATTTTCCGCCATTCCTCACCCTCGGTGGTTGGCTTGCAGGGGGACGCGATTGGCATTTTGCCTTTATGTGGGTTTACTCACTGAATCTGCTGGGATATGGCATTTATATCTTTGTGACGCGGCGGTGGCAGCATCGATTTGCCAGTGGTGGCGACCTGAAAGCGGTGCAGGTGAGCCAAAACGAAAAGCGTAAGAATTATGCCTGGCATCGGCTGGTATATACCGCTATTATTCCTATTTTGCTGTTGGCGATCGTCTCTGGGCTATCTATGTATAAGCCTGCCCAACTCCATTGGCTTTCAGGACTCTTTGGTAACTGGCAAAATCTGCGGGTGGTTCACTTCATCACTGTGCCGATCGTGCTGCTGTTTACCCTGGTTCACTCTCTGCTTGCCCTCAAAGCCGGCAGCTTCCGCCTCGTTAAATCGATGTTCTTGTAGAGGTCACCCATGATCATGCTTCCCCAGCGCGGCTTCTCTCGTCGTAAATTGCTTCAATGGTCTGGCTTATCCGGTGCTAGCTTGCTGTTAGGGGGCTGTGGCACAAATTTGCTCTCCAACCAGGTCGGGCAAATTTCTGAACCCCTGAACCAGAGCTTGGAGAGCCTGATGCTTTCCCAAAGACCGGTTCCTGAATATCCTGTGAGTGCGATCGAGCCAGACAAGCTGCTCATCAACACTTTCGACCTCACACCGCAGATTGATCCCGCTCAATTTAGCCTGACCTTAGATGGCGATGTGAATCGTCCGATGCAATTGAGCTTCGCTGACCTGCAAAAACTGCCCCTAACTTCTATGGTGATTCAGCATGTGTGTGTGGAAGGGTGGGCGGCGATCGTGCAGTGGGGAGGAGTGCGACTGCGGGACTTAATCGCCTTGGCGCAACCGAAGCCAGGAGTTCGCTATGTCTACTTCCAATCGGCGGATGGCTACTACGAAAGCTGGGATCTTGCCTCCTCTCTACATCCCCAAACATTGATGGCCTACCAGAAAAATGGGCAACCCCTCTCCGCCGAGAACGGCGCACCCCTCCGCCTAGCATCCCCCGTCAAATTGGGCTATAAGCAGAGCAAGTGGGTCACTCAAATCACCTTCGTGAACCAGTTGATGCCTATGAAGGGCTACTGGGAAGACCAAGGCTATGAGTGGTTTGGTGGGCTGTAATCGCTGGGGCTAATGGGGCGATCGAATCTCGCTTGGTGCAGAGTAGGGCGAGCGATCTTTGGGATGAGAATGTGGTTAAAGAAAAAAGAGCCTCACCAACGGTGAAACTCTCCCTTTAGCTAGCCCTAATGACTCATTCAAGATTGTTTAGGACTTAATCTGAATAGCTGCAGATTACTAGCTTTAAGCAGCTTGTTTCTGCTGGCGGCGTAAAATCGAAACGCCACCAATAACACCAAGCCGCAAGGAGGAGATCGCCGCTCGAAAGTTAAAGGTAAAGCCGAAGAGTTATTGAAGACCATGGTGAGGGAGCGAAATGATATCTATCTGCGAG
>JARCMD010000331.1 GCA_030248885.1 Leptolyngbyaceae cyanobacterium MP9P1.79
CAATCTGGTTAGAGCAGATCTAAAACCGACTGACAATAGCAGCACCAAACTCAAACCAGACGAAAAAGAGATTTTGTTTCTCGCGTCGCTTGCGCCGAGCGGTCATAATACCCAGCCGTGGTTTGTTCAATATCTCGAACCGTATCACTGGATGATCGGCAACGATCGCCACAAATGGCTGCCTGCCGTTGACCCGACGCAACGCGAAACGATGCTATCGATCGGTGCATTCCTGCAAAATCTGGAGTACGCCGCCAACTCGTTTGGCTATGTCTGTGATTGGACGTTACTCGCGACGACCAATCAGGACGAGCGAGTGATGGACGTAAAACTGATCAAGCAAGCATCGAGCAAGACCTTTGATACCGCAAAAATTAAAACCCGTCGGACTGTTCGTGCTGGTTTTTCAAGTGATGTACTGAAAAAGGAAGATGTAGCATTTCTGGTCAATGCAGAACCAGAATTTATTCACTATCTATCTGGCACCAGCAAGGAAAGTCAATTTGTTAATGAACAAACTATTGAAGCCAACCGCCTCCAAGCCGGTCGCAACCCCGCACAGCAAGAGTTAGCCGACTGGATTAGATTCTCTAGTCAAGATGCTAAACAACATCGTGATGGACTGACAACGGCAGGTATGGAAATCGACGGCTTTTCTGGCTGGGTGGTGCGGAATTTTTATGGCAAAAGCGATGTGATGAAAAAGGATTTTCGAGAGAAAGGTATTGACAACATTAAAAAGGAAGTGTCGGCATCGGCAGGTTGGCTTCTCATCACCAGTAAGGATACTGCGGTGGCGACATTGTTGGAAACTGGTAAACGAATGCAACGACTTTTCCTGAAAGTATGGGAAAGAACGATCGCCATTCATCCGATGACACAGATCTTGGAAGAAGCATCAACAAAGCAAACGCTGCATCAATCCATTGGGATCAGCGAAAACATTCAATTCATCTTGCGTACAGGCTACGTGAAGGATTATCCACCGCCCGTATCACTCCGCCGCCCTGTTGAGTGGTTTCTACGGCAATAATGAGGAATTTATCACGAGTCGTCTCATTCATATCCTCCTTGCAGTTTCCTCAACTTTTTTCAATACCATTTTTTCAAGATCATGAGAACTTGCCGATAATCTTGTCGTTAACGAGGATGAAAACTATGAAATGGCGACAATTAATGCTGGCTTTTATAGCCACCATTTGCTTAATCTTTGCAGGCAATGCCCTGGCTCAGACTGATGTCAATATCAACAATACCAACCTCATTCGCTTTGGCGGCAGCGTAATCGTACCAGAAAATCAAGCTGTCGAAAATGCCCTTGCTTTTGGCGGAAGTGTGACGGTATCCCCGAATGCCAAAGTTTTGGATACCGCGATCGCGTTTGGCGGCGATGTCGTACTGAAAAAAGGAGCGCAGGTAGAGGGCGATGCTTACTCCTTTGGTGGAAAAATCGTGCAGGAACCTGGTGCGACCATTACTGGTGAACGCGCCACATTCAGCGATCGACATGGCATGATGTATGGTGCGAATCGAGGCAGAAGTAGCTTCTTCGCTCAGTATTTCTTCAGTGCCCTTTTTAGAATTAGTGCCGCCGTAGTAGCCGCTATTCTCGGGCTGATTATTTTGCATACCAGCCCACAGTTCTTGCCAAATTTGGCAAGAAAATTGCGTCAACACTCTGGTCTAAGCGCTCTATGGGGGATCGGAGCGATCGTCTCTTTTGTTTTTGCCACCATCTTTCTAGCGATTACGCTCATTGGTATTCCTCTGATTCCACTTCTAAGTCTCACTGCGGTGATCACGGCTCTAGTCGGCTCATTGGGCGTAGCGCTTTTTGTTGGTCAATGCCTGGTTCGTGATGGCAATCGATCATTACAGCAGCAGTTCTTGGTGGGCTTGGCGATCCTGACCGTTCTAACACTCATTCCATTTTTTGGAGGGTTAGTCGTTTTCCTGGTCAATCTGTTCGGCTTGGGTGTCATCTTACTGTGGAAATTTGGTACAGCAAGACCTGAAATAGCGATTGAGTGAACAGGCAGCATGAATGCTCGAAGGGAGGCAAAACAATGAAATTGAAGCGACACTGGTTAGTGACTTGCCTGGTAGCTTTGAGCCTGTTTTCAGGCTGTTATTTCAATCTGGGTAGTAGTGGGGTGCGAGGATCGGGCATCGTCAAGACTGAATCCCGATCGGTCGCTGGCTTCTCATCGATCTCCTTTCAATCCGAAGGGCGAGTTACGGTGCAGCAGACAGGAAAAGAGTCCCTCACGATCAGCGCCGAAGACAACCTTCTGCCACTCTTAGAGAGTCGTGTGGCTGACCGCACTCTTTATCTTGGCACCGTGAACAATACCGACATCAACCCGACTAAGACCATTGAGTTTGTTGTGGAGGTTAAAAGCTTGGAGAGCTTGAACATAAAAGGTGTCGGCAGTGTTGACGTGAAGGATCTCCAAGGTAAACGGGTGTCGGTTTCCC
Source organism: Leptolyngbyaceae cyanobacterium MP9P1.79 (assembly GCA_030248885.1). Classification (GTDB taxonomy): domain Bacteria; phylum Cyanobacteriota; class Cyanobacteriia; order JARCMD01; family JARCMD01; genus JARCMD01. The sequence continues at coordinate 2,479 of JARCMD010000331.1, forward strand.
AGGATGGGGTGGGCAGCACGGCGATCGCTGGCAGTGTGGATGTGCTGGATCTCACTCTTGCTGGAGTCGGCAGTTTTCAAGGCGAGAAGTTGAAGACGAAGCAGGCAACCGTTCGCAACAGCGGCGTAGGGAGTGCTGTGGTAAATGTGAGTGAGCAGTTGGATGCGACTCTATCCGGTGTGGGGTCTGTAGAGTATATCGGTTCTCCCCAAGTTAAAGAATCTGTGCAGGGCGTGGGGACGGTCAAGAAACGGTAGCGTCTGGCAGTGACGTATTCTCGCCAGGATAATTATTGTGAGGTAAAGCAAAATGACATTCATACGAACGTGGCGATTCATTACACTGATGTTGGCTTCGTTTAGCCTTAGTTTGTCGATGACTCATTTATTAGAGTTGCCGCAAAGAATGCGGTTTGATCAACAGCTTTGGGTGAAAGTAACCGTTTTTGAAAATCTTTATAAGTTGTTTGGCTCAGTCGGCGCAGTCTTTGAAATTACAGCAATTCTGACGGCAATTGGACTGGCATTTTTGGTTCGCAAGCGTGGTTCAACGTTTTACTGGACGTTGGGCGGAGCGATTCTCTTGGTGCTGGCGTTTGTGAGTTGGATCATGTTTGTTGCGCCAATGAATGCTGAATTCGCCAAATGGTTGACCACTCCCATTCCAGCAGATTGGACGCGGTATCGCGATCAATGGGAGTATGCACACGCAGTCAATGCTTTTGTCAAAATCATGGGGCTAAGTTTGCTCCTGATCTCTGTGCTTGTAGAAACGCCGAAAAAGGCAGCAAAATGACTGCTCAGCACAACATGAAAAGTAAAACCAAATTAACGCTGATTAAAAGCATTCACACGTTGATCTGGCTATTCTTCAATGTTGTGATTTTTTATATGCTGTATGCCGCGATCGCGAATAAACTCAATATCTGGCTCTGGATCGGGTATGGCTTTGTCTGCCTGGAAGGGCTGATCCTCCTCACGTTCAAATCCCACTGCCCCTTAAATCTGCTGGCTCGAAAATATTCAAATTCCAC
>JARCMD010000332.1 GCA_030248885.1 Leptolyngbyaceae cyanobacterium MP9P1.79
AGCCTAAATCCCTCTCCCTAGGGAGAGGGACTTTGAATTCCGGCTCCCTTCTCCCTAGGGAGAAGGGTTGGGGATGTAGCTTGCTTCCCGAAGGGTGGGTAGCTCGGAGATTTGCAAAAGTGAGATGCACCCGTTACAAAGGACGATCGTCTGATTTCTCATCTAGTTTCTCCGCCAAGATTTTCTTTGCTTTTGCTTGCATTGCGCTGTGCCGTGCCACCCCTTCATAGGCATAGCGATTGTAGCCATTGCGCTGGATGACTTCTTCTAAATAGCCGACCCGATCGCCAGTTACGGGGTGGGTAGACAACCAGCTAACCGGGACAGAGGTTTTCTCTTTCTCCAGCGCCAGCATCAGATTTCGCATCCCATCCGCTGCATAGCCTGCGGAAACTAACATCCGCGTCCCCAACATATCTGCTTGCTGTTCCATATCCCGGCTGTAGCTGAGAATGGCCAAATTACTGATAATGCCACCCAGAGGCAGGAACTGAGTTAGGTTACCGATTAAGCCATCCTGGGTTACCAGTTGAAAGGCGTGGGACAGCACCGCATGGGAGAGTTCATGGCCCATTAATCCTGCCAGTTGTGCTTCCGACTCCAAATTGGCGATCGCCCCCGCATTCACAAACACCTTGCCCCCTGGAAGCGCGAAGGCATTCAGCTTCTTATCTGCCACAACATAGAATTCATACTGGAAGTCCTTTCGTCCCGCCACGATCGCCATCCGTTTGCCCAACTCATTCACATAACCAACCAGATCAGGATCATCCACCATCTCCAATAGCTGGCGCACTTCCGAGGCATAGGAGGCACCCACCCCCGACTCACCTTGCAGCAACAGAGCCGTTGTTTGCACGGCGGAAAAGGGGCCAAATAGGCTGCCAGTCAAGGCATAGCCCAAGGCACCCGTGAGTACGTTTCCAATTAAGTTTCCTGTCAAGCGTTGATTCAAATCACCCTGGAACCGCCCCAGATTATCGTCTGCTAGTTTTAAAAGTTCGGGGGCTTGGGGATGATTGGGATTCATCAACGCAAACTGACGGGCGGCGATCGACGCTTCCATCCACTGTTTTGCCTCTGCCAACGCCACCACCCTGGCTTTCAGCAACTCCGGCTCATTGGGATAGTCTCCACTCGCTCGTTCTAGGATGCTCAGTCCCTCCTCTGGCTTTTTGTACTGCTTCAGCGCTTGGGCCAAGGCGATTTGCCCCGGAATAAATTCCGGTTGCTTTTCTACCAACAATCGCAGCGGCACGAGGATTTTCGTTTCCAATTTTTGGGCGATCCCCGCCTGCGCCTCCCGCCAATAAACCTTGCCACCGGGGGAAAGCTGGGCTGGGTCAGAAAAGGGTTGCGGGCGATCGTCTGTCTTGTCTACAGCATTGGCAAACGGCGGTTTCACTTGTCGATAGAGCTTTTCAGCCGCTGCAAATTGTCCCCCTAAGTAAAGCTGATCGGCTTCAATGAAGGTTTTCTGGCGTTTCAATGCTTCAGGACTGAGTTCCGGTTCCGCAGCGGGATCAGATGCCTCAGCCTTGGGAGTTTCGGTGGGCTTGCTAGTTCCATCAGGACTGGGAGCGGGCACAGGCTCAGCCGCTGTGCTGGTGGGGATCGCTTCTACCGTCTCTATGGGCAAGGAAGCTGACGATGTGGCGGGAACGCTACCTGCCTGGAATAAAATCACCGAAACTAGCGTGAACAAGGACAAGGCGATCGGCAACAGGCGACGACGGGCGATCGAGAGAAAATTCCATGCAGTCATATTCCGGGTAGTCATATGGATAACGTGGGGGCTGAGGAGAATCCAGGCTAGGCAAAAGGTGTGCGGGGGCAAGCCCACCACTCAACCTAACTATTTTCAGCCAGGTTGTCCAACGTCTGACGCGATTCTCAACAGGGACTCAGAAACTGGGTGCATCTCACTTTTGCAGATCTACGAGCCGCACACCCTTCGGGAAGCAAGCTACATCCCTAACCCTTCTCCCTAGGGATATAAGGGAGCCGGAATTCAAAGTCCCTCTCCCTAGGGAGAGGGATTTAGGGTGAGGGTGGATTAGGCGGTTACAAAACTGGGATGCACCCTCAGAAACAAGACTGCTACTCCATCTACAAGATCTGAGCCAATCTTGTGATTCATCGCTCGTGATTTATATTTCTCTGCCAAACTTCCCCGATCGGCGTTTGCAGTGCAGAAAAGAAAGATTAAATCAAGTGAAGACTTTAATGGATTTCTCCTGGGATCTGCATCGACTTGTTATATATAGAGGAGAAGGTTGGCTACTCCTTCGAGCGTTGCTTCTCACACCAAAGGCAGCGCTGCAAAAAATATTTTCCTGCTCAAAATTACGTTATCTTCAGCCTGTTTCTCCATAAAGATGCAGGATACCTCATGCTGTTTCGCCACCTCTCCATCCCTTAGCGGGTTGCAGAGTTGAAGGTCGCAGCACTGAGGTGGCTTTCCTGTGCCTAAATTCATCGATCGCATCGCAATTTCACTGCATAACGTCCCTGCATAAATTAAGCCCCCATCGTTTGTCCCTGGTGTTGCTATGACTCAACAATTCGTCCAAGTCGATCCCCTCGACAGCCCCCATCCGGTACCGTGGAATTGGGTAATGGCAAATATTGCCGAAGTAACTGCCTCCAATCATCCCAGCCTGCGCTACTACCGATCGCAAGCCCTCATGTCTCCCGATGGACAATATGCCGCCTACAGCCGCATTCAAATGCAGGTGCAGCCAGAGTTTTTTCGATCGCGGGTCAGTAGTGTTTTATTTTTGGAAAATTTGCGAACTGGAGACTTGAGAGCCATTACAGCCGCCGCTCCCTTGTCTGATCATCCCTTTATGACCACCAGGGATGACGATATGTCGGGGACTGTGGCGATTTTGATCCCGGTTGCTTGGTCTGAAACGGGCGATCGGATTCTCTCCAGGGAATTTGAGTCATTATTCGGCTCTGATCTGGCCTCAGATTACGCAGTGGTGTGGGATCGTCGCCTCGATCGCACCAGTACCGTTGCCCCAACCCGGATTCAATACACCAATGCTGTCCTGCTGGGTTGGAGCCAGTCCTACCCCGATCGGATTCTCTTCCGCGCCGGAAACATCGGCGAAGAACAATGGCCGCTGTGGACGGTAGATCTCAGCGGACAAACGATCACTGCCCCTGAAGACCGACCCCAAGTCTTTGGTCACACGGTCAGTAGTATCTGGACAGGGCCCCAAGCTTATCTGTAGCGGGCTGGTAAGTAAGAAGGCGCAATTATTTGTAGGATGGGTAAAGCCGTTCCGGCATACCAGAAAAGCGATAGTGTAACCCATGCGGGCTTTGGGTTTCGTTCCTCAAACCAACCTACACCTAGCCCTCATCCCCCAACCCCTTCTCCCAAAAGGGGAGAAGGGGAGCCGGATTGAAGTCCCTCTCCCCTTTTAGGAGAGGGATTTAGGGTGAGGGTCTATACTGGCTGTACAACAGGATTTCCGGCACCTCCACAAAAACTGTCCGAAGTATTGAAACAAGCTTACTAAACTGAAAAGCAGGGAATAGCGGATGGAGCGATTCAAAGATAGCGGCGAGACGATCTACTCGTTCCAAGACGAATTTCTAGTGCAATGTCCTCGCTGCCAAGCTTGCGCGATCGTCCGCCGCCTTGATCCCCATACCACCGACTTGTTTGCTCCTTTATTTGCGCCTCGCAGGTTTTCTTGCAAGGGTTGTGGCGCTTCAAAAGATTGGGCTGAGAAAGAAATTAGGCGCTCCTCGCACAACGAACCCACAGATGATTACTTCCACTATGCCTTGTGGTTGCAAGCTCCCTGCTGTGGTGAAGTGCTTTGGGCTTGCAATCTGCAACATTTAGAGTTTATTGAGTCCTTTGTCAGAGCGGAGTTAAGAGAACGAAGACCTGACAGCAAATTCGGTTGTCGAATCGGAGTCTGTTCTCTCGCCTGCCAAAATGGATGCAATCTGGCAAGAACCGCGACGAAATTTTAAGGGTGAGTGCAAAACTACGTGAAACAGTTTCAGCGGATGTTTAGGGCGTGTCTTCATTCAAATCTGGCATGTAGTCAGAGCAAGGCTTTCATGGCTACCCATTAAAAATGCACCTAAGGCTAGAATCCAGGCTCCGTAAGGAATACCAGCCAATTGATGATGTGCCTTACATCAGTAGAACCTTTTTGGGAAATTGTCTACTGCAAGCTAGTAGAAATAACTGAGCAGCACTCAAAACTCAAAACAATCCCCTAACTGCTCAGAAACTTCTGTCAAGCTGCGCTAGTAGCCACGCCACGGGCTGACTTCAAGTACACCGCTGGGTTTGAACACCACCTTGAAGAGCGCCACAGGTTCCTCCTTGGCAGTGGTGGGTTGAGTGGAGCTAGGAGCCTTTGTGAGGCCAGGCAATGGAATTTCCTTGAGCGAGTCTGTTGCCGGTCGATTGAGGGCTTCGTAACCCACGATCGCCCCGACCTGATTTACCTTGACTCGATAGACTAAATCTTGGCGAAAGGTAGGCGCTGGTTTATCATTCCAACTTTCAACGACTTGTTTGTAAAGTTTGGGAGTCAAGCTTTCTAGTCGAGCAGGGTCAGCAATCTCTGGGCTGGAGATGGGCGAGGCAACGGGGGCGGGAGTTGAGGGCGTTAAATAGCCATGCCAGGGACTAACCTCTAACGCTCCAGTTGGTTTGAATACAACCCGAAATTGTGCTGTGGGTTCTGAGGAAGCGGTACTACCCGCCACCGGGGTGTAAACTAGTGCGGGCAGCGGGGTTTGCTTCGCGTTATCTCTAGCAGCAGCGTTCGCCGGTTTATAGTTAACGATCGCCGCATCCTTGCCCACACTGACGCGATACACCAAACTTTGGTCAAAGTTAGGAGTCTGAATCGCCCGATCGAGCTTGTCGTATAGCTGCTTCTGCAACGCTTCAACTTGCGTGGGGTCAGTGATTTCGATGGGCGTGTTGAGTGCAGTTTGAATCTGGTTCACGTCAGTCCTGGGAGAAGGAATGGGGCTAGAGGCCGGACTAGGACTGGTGGCAACAGGACTGGGAGTAGGACTGACAGCAACGACAATAGGGCTAGGGGTAGCACTAGCACTCACTGGACTAGGAGAGGAACTGGGCTGAGTCCCTGGACTGGGAGCCGGTGAGGGGCTGACTGAGGTGGTAGATGCGGGTTTCGCAACAGGCTGAGGCCGACGGACTGGTGGCACCGGAATGAAGAAAAAGGCGACTGCGGCCAAAGCTAGACTGGAGACTCCGATCGCCGCTGGCACGGCTTGTTTCGCGATCGATTCCTGCCTTGTAGTGTAACGCTTAGACGCAGGGGCAAGCTGCAAGGACAAATCGCCCAACGTCCGAGTATCCGCAAAAAACTGATCAACCGCTTCCACCAAGTCGAACAACTGGACGGTCGTCAGATCAATTTCCGTGGGGGCTGCCTGATTTGTCCGCCTGCCATTTTCCATTGCCGAAGTGTGATCTTGAATTGCGTCTGCGGGCTGCTGGACGGTCAGGCGGTGCAAGTGGGGATTGATTTTTTGCAATTTCACTAGGGAGGGACGATCGCCAGCGATCGGCACATGTACCCCGCTGAGAAATTCCTGGGCATAGTGGTTGACGGCATTCACCAAGTTTTCAAAGAAATCCCGTCCACCCATCAGGGGAGCGGCTTGGCCCGCCAAATGGCACTCGGCATTGATCAAAATTGAGAGCAGTGGCCGTGCATCGACCGGAGCAGACGTGGTACTCAGTCCCTCCAGAATCAGGGTGCAGTTGGGCAAGCTATATTGACGCTGAATCGTCATTCCACTTCTCCATCAAATAGGCTAGTCCACAGGCGTTGCATTCCATTTGTCCCGGTGCAGAATAATAGTTGCTCCAGTAAACTCAGGGCGAGTTCATTGAGTTTGTCATCGCTGGTGTAGGCAACGACAGCCATGCGGCGGGGGTTCATGCGGGAGCGAAAATGGGCCCGAAACCGTTCGAGGTAATCGGAGAGCCGGAAGTGCTGGTCGAACGGCATCTGCTTTTCGTGTAATTGGTGAGACACCATAAGCAATTCGCGAATCATCACTGTGAGGCGACGGGTGAGGTGACAGGCGATGACAACGAGCGCTTTGGCTTGAGTGAGGGTGAGGGGCGATCGTTGGCTGTAGCGGCGCAGAGGATTGGTGCTGCGAATGCGCCAAAGGGAGACCCGATTCTTAATAATTCCTTTGAGGTCTAGTTCCTCTGCCATGCTCAAGATGGCTTCTGAGCCTTTTAAGTCCAAAGCTTCGATCGCCAGCAAAATCAGATCGATTTGCTGCCGGGCCCGCCGGGGACACACGCCGTCTGGGACAGGCGGGTCTAGTAAATTTTCGATGGCTACAGGAACAGACGACACAGTTGGACTGGTTAACGGAATGACACTCACAAAGTTATCCTTACTTACATTTTCAGGTGATGTGCAACTTTCATGAACCGCCCTCACCCCAACCCCTCTCCCAAAAGGGGAGAGGGGCTAAGATTTGGATCGGCTCCCCTTTTCCCAGTGGGAGAAGGGGCTGGGGGATGAGGGCAGACTTTGAGCTGCACATCGCCTATTTTCTGATCCTAATCTCAGATGCTCTGTCTCAGAATCTAGAGAACTGCTATTTACCTAACTTTCCCTTAATTAATGGATTGCCGAACATTCAGCAGCACTTATATTAGCCTATGTTTTATCAGCTTCTATAAAATGTTTGCATCGCATCTAACCCAGAATTTCTTGCATTCGTTCCCGGAAGAGCCGCACAGCCGCCCGTTGCCCGATCGCTAAACTTTGGGCAATGAATCCAGGCACTTCAGCTACAGGCAACAGAGGAAACGCCAAACTTTGCTCCGCTGGCTGATAGTTTCCTTCTATCAAGTGATAGATTTCCAACTTTTGCTGATGGTATCGCCACAACTCAGGCACTCCCAAAGAGGCGTAGAGCGTGAATTTATTGAGGGAAGAACTAGTGTAGTCCGATTCAATGACGAGATCAGAGGGCGGATCGCCAGGAAGTTTAATGCTTTTACCCCGGACGATCGCTTCATTTTGCACATAAAAACAGCTATCCGGTTCCGCAGCACGGGTTAAATCTTCTCGCTCCAGCAATAAAGCACCCACACCCATCACTTCAATCTCCAACGCATCTGCCAAAGCTGTGATGAAATCTTCCAGAAGCCGCTTGGGGACTTCAGGATTCTGTGATGGCATCCTGATTTCCAATACTCCTTCACTGTAAGCAATCCTCCAGGCGCGATCGTCTCCCACCTCTGCCATGATTGCTTTGTAGGTTTGCCAACTGATACCTGGCAGTGCAATTTTATTTTGCTGAGGTACTACCTCTGGCACGACTGATGCAACTGGAATTGCAGCGGGGGATGCTGTCGCCTCGATCGCCGGAATTACGGTCGTTTGCAAGTTTGTCATTGTTGCCCCCAACCTCTGGAAAGTTCACAGATTATATTAGTATCTATCCCCAGACTAACTCAGGTCTGCATTCCCTAGCGGTTACCTATGACTCACCCTTTCCTAGCGCGTCTCCACAGTCCCAGCCATCCCGTGATCGTTTTTGATGGAGCGATGGGCACAAGTCTGCAAGTGCAAAACCTGACAGCGGCAGACTTTGGCGGAGCAGAGTATGAAGGATGCAACGAATATCTGGTCTACACCAAGCCCGAAGCTGTGGCCACGGTGCATCGCGATTTCCTGGCAGCGGGGGCGGATGTGATCGAGACAGATACCTTTGGCGGCACCTCGATCGTCCTAGCTGAATATGATTTGGCTGACAAAGCCTACGACTTGAACAAGACAGCGACGCAATTGGCAAAACGGCTCACGGCTGAGTTTTCCACCCCAGAGAAGCCACGATTTGTGGCGGGATCGATCGGCCCTGGCACCAAACTGCCCACCTTGGGACACATCGATTACGACACGCTGCGGGATGCTTTTGTGGAGCAAGTGGAAGGGCTGTACGACGGCGGCGCAGATTTGTTGTTGGTGGAGACCTGCCAGGATGTGTTGCAAATTAAGGCGGCGTTGAACGCGATCGAGGAGGTGTTTCAGCGTAAAGGGTCTCGGTTGCCCTTGATGGTGTCCGTAACGATGGAAACCACGGGCACGATGCTCGTGGGGTCAGATATCGGCGCGGTGTTGACGATTCTGGAGCCGTACCCGATCGACATTTTGGGGTTGAACTGTGCTACAGGGCCCGATCGCATGGCGGATCACATTCGCTATCTGTCTGCCAACTCGCCCTTTGTGGTGTCCTGCATTCCCAACGCAGGCTTGCCCGAAAACGTGGGTGGTCATGCTCACTACAAACTCACGCCCATGGAATTGCGGATGGCGCTGATGCACTTTGTCGAAGACCTGGGAGTACAAGTCATCGGCGGTTGCTGCGGCACGCGACCCGATCACATTCAGCAATTGGCAGAACTGGCTCCAACCTTGACCCCCAAGGCGCGTCCAGTCAGGGTGGGCGTTCGAGGAGTGGTGAGCGCCGATCCCCGTCCCCTCTTGAGCTATGTACCCTCGGCCGCCTCGATTTATTCAGCCCAAGCCTATGACCAAGACAATTCCTTCCTGATTGTAGGAGAGCGCTTGAATGCCAGTGGGTCTAAGAAGTGCCGGGATCTGCTAAATGCAGAGGATTGGGATGGGCTAGTGGCCCTGGCCAAAGCCCAAGTGCGAGAAGGGGCGCACATCTTGGACGTGAATGTGGATTATGTGGGGCGGGATGGCGTGCGCGATATGCGGGAATTGGTATCGCGGTTGGTGACCAATGTCACCTTGCCGCTGATGCTGGATTCCACCGAGTGGGAGAAGATGGAAGCGGGGCTGAAGGTGGCGGGGGGCAAGTGTTTGCTCAATTCCACCAACTACGAAGATGGCGAAGCTCGATTCCTGAAGGTGCTGGAATTGGCGCAAACCTATGGAGCAGGGGTTGTTATTGGGACGATCGATGAAGATGGGATGGCCCGCACGGCGGAGCAGAAGTTTTCGATCGCCCACCGCGCTTACCACCAAGCGATTGCCTTCGGCATCCCCGCCCACGAAATCTTCTTCGATCCCCTAGCGTTGCCCATCTCCACTGGCATTGAAGAAGACCGGGCTAATGGACGGGCGACGATCGAAGCCATTCGCCGCATTCGCACAGAATTGCCCGGATGCCATGTTGTCTTAGGCGTGTCCAACGTTTCCTTTGGATTAAATCCTGCGGCTCGGATTGTGCTGAATTCGATGTTCCTGCACGAAGCCACTCAAGCCGGGATGGATTCCGCCATCATTGGAGCCAACAAAATCCTGCCCTTGTCCAAGATTGAAGCGCGACAGCAAGAAGTTTGTCAGCAGTTAATCTATGACCAGCGGCAGTTTGATGGCCCTATCTGCACCTATGATCCGCTGACAGAATTAACCACGTTATTTGAAGGAGCCACGACGAAGCGCGATCGAACACAAGATGAAACCCGCCCTGTAGAAGAGCGCCTGAAGCAACATATCATCGATGGCGAACGCATCGGTTTAGAAGGGCAATTGACTAAGGCGCTAGAAACATACCTGCCTCTGCACATCATTAATACCTTTCTGTTGGATGGCATGAAGGTAGTGGGTGAACTCTTTGGCTCTGGGCAAATGCAACTGCCCTTTGTCTTGCAATCGGCAGAAACTATGAAAGCTGCTGTTGCGTATCTAGAGCCGTTTATGGAGAAAGCTGACTCCCAGCAGGCTAAAGGGACAGTGATTATTGCCACGGTTAAAGGGGATGTCCATGACATTGGAAAAAATCTCGTCGATATCATCTTGTCGAACAATGGGTATAAGGTGATCAACTTGGGTATCAAGCAACCCGTTGATAACATCCTAGATGCCTATAACCAACACCATGCCGATTGTATTGCTATGAGTGGATTATTGGTGAAATCCACTGCCTTTATGAAAGAGAACCTAGAGGTCTTCAACGATCGCGGCATTACGGTGCCGGTGATTCTGGGCGGCGCAGCATTAACCTCTAAATTTGTCCATGAAGATTGCCAAAGGGTCTATAAAGGTCGGGTCATCTATGGCAAAGATGCCTTTTCCGACTTGCACTTTATGGATAAATTGATGCCAGCAAAGGCGCAGCACGAGTGGGATAATGTGCAGGGATTTTTAAATGAAGTCAGTGAGGATATAGAAGTTAAGCAGGAAGAGATTGTACTGCCCTCCACCCCCCAATCCCTCACTCCTGAAGTTGAAGATACCCAGCGCTCTGAAGCAGTGCAGATTCTTCCCTGTCCTACACCCCCGTTCTGGGGGAGCCGAGTCTTGCAACCAGCGGATATTCCCTTGGAAGAGGTGTTTGCCTATCTAGACTTGCAAGCCCTGATCGCTGGGCAGTGGCAGTTTCGCAAGCCCCGTGAGCAATCACGAGAAGAGTATGATGACTTCCTAGCAGAAAAGGTGTATCCGGTACTGGAGAAATGGAAACAGCAGATTATCGACGGAAATCTACTCCATCCCCACGCAGTCTATGGGTATTTTCCCTGCCAATCCGATGGAAATTCCCTCCACATCTATGATCATGACCTGATTCGGGCAGTCGCCCCTGATAGCCCGATCGCCACCTTCACCTTCCCCCGGCAACGATCGCTCCGTCGCCTCTGTATCGCTGACTTCTATGCACCTGTGGCATCGGGACAGGTGGATATATTCCCTATGCAAGCCGTGACAATGGGTGAAGTTGCCACGGAAAATGCCAAAAAGTTATTTGAAGCTAACGAATATACCGACTATCTCTACTTCCACGGACTCGCGGTACAAATGGCAGAGGCCTTATCCGAGTGGGTGCATGTTCGCATTCGTCGAGAACTAGGATTCGCCAGCGAGGAACCCGATAACCTCCGTGATATTTTGGCACAACGCTATCGGGGTTCCCGTTTTAGCTTTGGCTATCCAGCTTGCCCCAATATGCACGATCAGTATCAGTTGCTAGAGTTGTTGGGCAGCGATCGGATTCACCTACACATGGATGAAAGTGAACAGCTATATCCAGAACAATCCACCACGGCGATCGTGGCGCACCATCCCGCTGCAAAATACTTCAGTGCTTGATAGAAAGTAAATGTGGAGCATCTAACATACTGTTGCGTAGGAGAAATTGATTCTTCGTGACATCGCGCCTTGAGCAGCCCAGCTACGTGAACGAACTATGTTTGATAACACTTGTAAGTTTCTGTCCGAAACCTTCCCCTGTGACTTTGCCACTTGGCTCCTAGGAGAACCCATTATCCTAACTGAACTAAGTCCGGCTGAGCTTTCTCTAGAACCGATTCGTGCCGATGCCTTGATCCTGCTCCAATCTGAGGAGATTGTCCTGCATCTTGAATTTCAAACCCTGCCCAAACCAAACATTCCCTTTCGGATGGCAGATAATCTGCCATCAGATTTTGCTGTATCCACTGTGACATTTCACGAACAGGTACTGGGCTGTCACGCCTATATTAATCGCGCTCGTAACTTGGATGGCGTAGTGAAGGGGTATGAAATAATGACGCGGCTCATTAGTGACTTTAAGGTGCTGCCGCTTATCTCATTCGATGCAGGAGCAGCTACAACATTTGATCAATTACAATCACAACGAATTCAATTGGCAAAGATGGATGCACGGATCGCGGCAATTGCATTGTTCCGTGGATTAATTTTGCTAACCCGTAATCATCGGGATTTTGGTAAGGTGGTGGGATTGCTGATCGAAGATTGGACAGTTTAAAGCATCAGAAGACCCGCAAAAGAAGGTGGTTATTGGGCAGAGGTTCCTGCGTTTCCCGGTTGTGTGACTGAAGGTGACACGATGGAGAAGGTCTTGGCTAATCTGCAAGATGCCATTGCAGGTTGGCTTGATGTTGCCAACAGTTATAACGTCAAATAACTTTCATATTCTTAGATGTGGAAATTAAATCATCTTACAACCAGAAAAGCAAGATTGGACTTCTCATCCAGTGGACAGCCTCAAGCTGATGTAACTCAGTTATGGGAGAGTGATATTGAGCTTGTTAATGCAGTTGAGTGTGTAAACTGGAGCGATTCAGACCATCAATTTATGATCTGCGAATCATGTGGATTTGCAGGATGTAAATCTCAAGATTGGGTTGAAATAAGACGAACGGGTTCGATCGCAATCATTACGCCAGCCTTTATGAGGCTCGAAGAGGCTCCTAAAAGCCTGGAAAATGAATATCTACCTCCACACTATCTTTTAGAGAGAGGAGCTATTTATATTGAACAGGAAAGCTACAAGAGTATGCTTTGTCTTGCTCCTTTCCCAACCTTTGAAACCCTATCTCCACTATCCACTTGGGCAGCATCCAAGATTTTTCAGCTTGAAGCCCCAAATCGGGTTCTTGGTCATATCTTATATCCCCCTAAACTCTGCATGGATATCGTCATTGCTTCATCTGAAGGGAATTTTATGGAGCAAACTTCTGAGTTAATTTCCTTAATTAACACATTATTAATAGCCGATCGTCCAGCTATCCTCCGTAGACGCACAGAGCGTGACCAAGTTATTTCGCTATATCTAGATATTTCAGGATTTCCTGAATGGGCAGCTTTGAGTTACGACGGCTCACGATATGCGTTGTACTTGAACCCTGGATATATTATTGAGTGATAAAGTAATTATTGAATGATCAAGTTATCGTCATCCAATGGCCGCGTCAGACTGGAACGGCTCAACAGGGTCGGGGAATATGCAAAAGCTATCGCCAATCGCTTAACCACACTGTCATAGAGCATTCTCAACGGTCTTAGTTTAGGAATTAATTAGACTGGCTCACTGGCAGTGGTCGCAGCAGGCTGGGGCAGATAGAGGCGAGCTTCGTTCGCATCGTATTCAAACAATTCTGCATAGCGTCCCCAATCGATCGCTGTGGCGAATTGGCGCTCTACTTCTTCGCGAGGGAAGTATTCATCCAGCAAATCGGTAAAGAAATCTTCTCGCATCGAGCCGCTGCGTTTTTCTCGAAGCGTTTGCACCATGCTGACCATAATGGGGACGTGTTTTAAGACCTGTTGCCGGAATAAATCTTTGCTTCGCAGAATAGTCGTGGTAGCGAAATCTTGCCCGATTTCCGTCAGTTTCACATCGCCCTGATTGACTTCCACGAAGCCTAGCAAGACGGCTGCATCCAAAATGGGCAGCAGATCATCCACTTCTAGCTGAATCCGCTCCGCTAACCGGGGCAGATCGTCAGTGCCCTCAGGTTGCTCTGCAATCAGTTCTAGCAAACCGCTGATGCCGCCGACCCTAGCATGGGGCAAGGGTTGGGCATAGGGAGAGCGCGATCGTACTTTCGGGGGTGTCATGGCGACTTCGCCCGTAACTTCGGCTTCTGGGTTGGTCATCACGGTGTAGATGTAGTCCACCAAGGCTTTGAACCGATCGCTGGTGCGATCGTGGGAGCGGGGTAAATCCACGACAACCTCGCCCCGAATGCGCCCCGGATTTGCCCCCAAAATGATCACCCGATCGGCTAGGTAAACCGCTTCTTCAATGTTGTGGGTCACGATCACAATGCTCTTTGAGGGGAAGGTGCCCGCATTCCACAGGTCGTCGATTTCCCCCCGCAGGTTTTCCGAAGTCAGCACATCCAGGGCGCTGAATGGCTCATCCATAAACAGCACCTTGGGTTCCAGCACAAAAGCGCGGGCAAAGCCAACCCGTTGCTTCATCCCACCGGATAGCTCCTTGGGGTAGGCATTCTCGAAGCCATCCAACCCCACGAGGTCGATCGCCTTCAGGGCCCGTTTCCAGCGTTCATGCCGCCCCATGCCTTGGGCCTCAAGTCCCAACTCCACATTTTCCTGCACCGTTAACCAAGGCAACAGGGCAAAGCTTTGAAACACCATCGCCACATCATGATTCGCCCCCCGCAACCGCTGGCCATTGGTGATCACCTGTCCCTCGGTAGGAGGGAGTAAGCCGGCCATGATGCGTAATAGCGTACTTTTGCCACTGCCGCTACGACCCAATAGAGCCAAGACTTCTCCCGATCGCACATTGACATTGACGTTGAGGAGAACTTTGAATTCGCCTTTGCCGTCCGGCAAGGGAAAGCTTTTATTAACCTGCTCTACAGAGATGAGAACCTCATTTCCTGCGCGTTCATCGTTGACCTGGGTAGTCGCCATGCTTTGACCTCCGTTCACAGCCGATATTTTGTTTCTGCCAAATGATATAGTCGTCGCCAAAACAGGCGATTTGCACCCACCACGAATAAACTCATCATCCCGATGCCCAAGGTAATGCGAGGCCAGTCCCCGTCCTGAGTAGCATTGGCGATGTAAGCTCCCAACCCAGTTGCCGCAAGGTTTTTATCTCCCCATGAGACAATTTCTGAGACGATGCTGGCGTTCCAGGCTCCTCCACTAGCGGTCACTCCACCCGTTACCCACGCAGAGAAAATGCCAGGAATAATGAGGGTGCGCCAGAGATGCCACTTCCGTAGACCCATGGCTACGCCCATTTCCCGTAGGTCGGTGGGAATGCTCATGGCTCCGGCGATCGAGTTAAACAGGATATACCACTGCGACCCTAGCGCCATCAGTAAGATGCTGCCCCAATTAATGCTGATGTGAGCATAGATAAAGAAGAGGGTGGCGAAGGGGAAAATGAAGTTGGCGGGAAAGGAAGCTAAGAATTGCACGACGGGTTGCAGCAAGCGGGCTAGCTTGGGGTTGAACCCGATCGCCACGCCCACGGGAGTCCAAATTACGGTGGCAAAGACCAGCAAAATTAAGACACGCCCTAGGGTGAGTAATCCCAGCCCAAAGGCTCTCATCACCTCATTGAGTCCCACGGTAGTCAAAACAAAGTGCAGCCCAGCGATGATCAATCCCCCAATAATCGTTAGCAGCACGAAGGTGTAGAGCCGATCGCTCCCATCCGGTTTTTCTGATCCGGTGTATTTATTTGGCTGGGGAATGAGCGAGGTAGATAGGCGATTAATTGCTTCGCCAATAGGACTCAGGGCCTGTCCCAGCAGCTTAGGAACGCGGGCTGCTTTGAACAGGTCATAGAGCCAAGATTGGGGCGCATCTGCGCCAGCACTTTGTTCTAACCGGAATTTGTCTGACCACGCGATTAGAGGTCGCCAAAACAGTTGATCCACCAGCACAATCACCGTGACGATCGCCAGCAATGCCCAGCCTAGAGCGGGTAGATTTTGGGCGGTGATCGCCGCCGCCACATAAGAGCCAATTCCCGGTAGCGTGTATTTCTGATTCAAAACGCTAATCGCTTCACTGGCTGCCACAAAGAACCACCCACCCCCAAAACTCATCATGGCATTCCACACCAACCCAATCATGGCGGAGGGAACTTCTAACTTCGTGAATCGCTGCCAACTCGACAGCCGATAAAGCGTCACGGCTTCCGAGAGTTCTGGGGGAACGGTTCTCAGGGAGTGGTAGAAGGAGAAGGTCATGTTCCAGGCTTGACTGGTGAAAATGGCAAAAATTGAAGCGGCTTCTAACCCCAGCAAGCTACCTGGAAACAGAGCAATAAATCCAGTCACAGTAATCGATAAGAAACCCAGTACCGGAATGGATTGCAAAATATCTAGTAAGGGAATGAGAACCCTCTCTGCCCGACGATTGTAGGCAGCAACATACCCATAAATCAACGTAAATGATGTAGAGATAAATAGCCCGATAAACATACGGAGGGTCGATCGCCCCGCATAGTAAGGCAATTGCCAGGGATCGAGGCTGACACTCGGCAAGACATTGGGGGGAACGAAGCTGACTAGCGTTCCTGCACCCACACGGGCGATGAGAGCTAGGAGTACCAGCGTGCCTAGAATGACAGCAACATCTGCTAAACCGAAGGGGAGGCGACGGAGTGCCTCGCGGGAGGGAAAGGTACGAGATAGCATAGGTAGCTCCTTGGAGTCGCTTTTCAAGGGCGATCGTGGCATTCCGCCTTTAGCTTACCGTCAAGTTTGAACGTTTCTCGGCTTTTTAACTGGGATCGGGTAAGGACTCTGGCAAGATGACCGGATTCTGTGAGAATTCAGTCATCTGAGTCGTTGAGGAATAACATCTAACCTTTTGTTTGTAGCACTGTAGGGGCGAAGCATTGGGTCAAAGATTCTAGACAGTGACGGAGGTGATCGCCCCAATGCTTCGCCCTTCCGGGCATCTTACTCTTTCAAGATTAAATTTCGATCGCCCTCACACTCTTCGCCCTGACCATCTTGTGTTGTGTGGCGTTGCGCTGAGGGCGAAGCATTGGGGCAAGGATTTTGGGTCATTTGCAGGGATTATTAGCCCAATGCTTCGCCCCTACCCCAGAACTGGCTTGGGGTGCATCCCAGTTTTGCAACCGCCCGATCCACCCTCACCCTAAATCCCTCTCCCTAGGGAGAAGGACTTTGAATTCCGGCTCCCTTCTCCTTAGGGAGAAGGGTTGGGGATGTAGCTTGCTTCCCGAATGGTGGGCGGATCGGAGATCTGCCAAAGTGAGATGTACCCACTGGCTTGTCCGATCGCCCTCACGAGGCAAGTCCCTTAACCCGACTGCAACTGAGCATCGAGGGCTTTGGAGATACGATCGCGGCTTTCTTCAAAATGGGCGCGGGTGTAGGTATCCAGGTCTGGGCGACGCAGGGAGGTGTTGAGGGCATCGCGGAGTTGCCGCAGCTTGTAGCGGGCGATCGTCCTGGCATCCTCCGGGGCATTGCCCAGGCGCAACACCATCGTTGTCAGGGTGTTCATGTAGTCCCGTTGCAGGGCGCGACGGAGGCTAGAGGACTGAATCGGCTTACCATCTGGCTTGACAACTTCCTTCCAGATGCCTGCTTGCACCGTGTCAAACAGTTCTGGAATGGTGAGCGCCTGTCCTGGTTGGGACTTGAGTTCGGCATCTCGCAACCGATTGAGCCGATCGCCCGACAGCACATCTGCCAACACCAGGCTTTGCAGCAGGAAGATGCGATCGTGAATGGGATAATCCAGCCGAAAAATGGGAATGTAGCTCCCCCAATGCCTCCAGCGGGACGGGGCCAAACGGTTCAGCAAGTTGGGCGAAAACTGAAAGGCGGCTTCATCGAAGACATACTTTTGCAACGCGACTAATGCTTGGCGCTGTTTTTCTGCGGGTACCAGTTCAAACGGTAGCTTTCCCCCCACATCCCCCTTTCGATCGCGACTAAAAGACTGCCCCCCGATGTATTGGGGCAAATTCGTCGCATTCATAAAGTAAGAGAAAAAGATCGTGTCAAACACATCCCGCGCTTCGCTGTAGCTTTCCCCCTGAATTGGATAGCGCTTTTCCAGGCGATCCCACATACTGCGGGCAATATCCATCTGGGTTTGAGAGTAGGTCAACACATCGCCACTGAGGTCAAAGGCGTTCACCTCTGGGTCAAGGAAGGAATAAAGGTCTTCATCGGTGGCGTAGGCTAAGTCTGGTTCTGGCGATCGAGCGGCAATTTTTTCCAGGGAGCGTAACTCACCACGGGAACCCGTCGCTTTCACAGGAGTGTAGCCGTAGGCAATGGCCCATTCATCGTAGGGGCCAACCACAGTGGTGAAATAATCCCCCTGTTTGACTCCCTTGGGAGCCAGGTTGGGAGGATTGTAGTCCATCACCGAACTGACTAATCCTTTGGTGTGGGTAATTTCAGTGTTGTTCAAATCCTGGGGCATCAGCATGGCGCTGGCATGGAAATTGTGCCGCAAACCCAAGGTGTGCCCAACCTCGTGGGCAATGAGTTGCCGCAAAAACTGACGCACATACTCTTTCATATCCGCACCATTGGGGGTGGCATTTTGCAAGAATGACAGCGTCACAGCCCCTGCCGAGAGTTGCTTCATCGATTCCATGCCATAACAAAGATCGGTGCCTTTTAGCAATTTGGCGGTGGCGGCTCTAGATTGCAGCACCTCTGGATTGGCGGCTTGTTGCTTGAAGGTTTCAGGATTGAAGCGACGGTAGGTACACAGTCCTTGCTGGTCGAGTTTCTGAGCAAAGCTAGGGCCGGACTGTGACTGATTTTGCTCGGCAAAGATGCGGTACTCCTGCTTAATCGATCGCACAAAATCAGCGCTGACGATAATATCTGCGTCGAGAATCTGCCCGGTTAGCGGATTCACCCGTGACGGCCCCATGGCAAAGGTGGCATCAAAGGAGTTGAACCAGCGGATGACGTTGTAGCGCACGTCGGCGGGGTCCCACTCGACCCGATCGGGCATTTGCTTCACCTCGATCGCATCCTTAAAGCCAATTTTTTCAAAAGCCCGATTCCACATCAACACGCCTTCCCGCACCGTCTGGCGATACTCCAAGGGTACGGTGTTTTCAATCCAAAACACGATCGGCTGCTTCGGGGGCGACAACGCCGCACTCGGATCTTGCTTTTCTAGCTGCCAGCGGTTGAGGTAGCGAACAAAGGGTTCCCGTTGATTGTCATTGGAAAAGTCCTGGTAGGCGGTGATGAAGTAACCAACGCGATCGTCGGCCAGGCGTGGACGATAACTCTTATTTGCGGGCAACTGCGAAAAGCTGTAGCGAACCCTGAGCGTCAAGGCCCGATTGTCCGGGAGGGTCTCCACATTAGCACCGCTACCGGAAAAGTTGTAAACCGACTCCAACTCGACATTCTGCGGAAAGGCTTTCGCTGGGCCCAGGTAGGATTTGCTGGAATCAAGCGTGTAGCTGCCCCGTAGCGTTGCTGATACGTAGGAGCCAATGCCGGGGAAGTCCCCCAGTAACAGCGGACTTAAATCTATCAGCAGAGTTTTACGCTGGGGATGGATGCCCCGAATCGGCAAAGCAGATAGCACTGAGTCACTGAAAGAGCGGCTGAGCGATCGTTGGATCGGGTCACCTGGATTCGTACGGAAGTTCACATTTCGCACGGTCAACTGCAAGTTATTGTTGATGCGTTGAAAGTAAAATAGAAAATCCCCCAAGGGCAGACCGCTGTAAAGCCCACTTTCACCGATCCCTGACTCCAGAGTGACCGTGTTTAAGTAGTTTTGATTGAGTTGATCAGGCCGAATTTCAGCGAGAACCCGCCCAGTTTTAGCATTCCGATAGAGCGTAAACAACCCGTTCATTTTCTTGCTGCCTTTGACCAGTCGATCGAAGGATGATTTCGGCTCATCCTTGTTGTCGGCTGCCTCTTCTGCTGCTGGGGTGGCAGGCTTTTTAGTGGCTGAACCTTCTGGAACTGAGAGGGCTGTCTGGGGCTGAGCAGAGACAGTCCCCGGTATCCATTGATGAAAAAACGCTGGAGTGATGACGAGCAAAAGACTCAGCAGGAACGCGATCGGGGCTACTTTTTTCATGCTTTCTCAATCATGACCGTTGGGAGAAATGAAGCAGCAAAGGCATCTGGTTAAACATCTGCCCTCTACAACATAAATGGTTCTACCAACCTAGCCCCAAAACGCTAAAAATAGGAACTGGATTAGAAAAATGTTTGTGGGTTTTTAGTCGAGCCTATCCTTGCCCACCAGTATTACCAAGCGAGAGGATGGGTTAGCGATAACGTAACCCATCCTTACAGGCTCCCTTAGAAAGTGTTTGTAAATTAGCGTGTAGTTTTGCACTCGCCCCCCAACCCCCCAATTCTGGCTTGCTCTCGAGCCGTTTTGGTTCAAAGTCCCCCAGAATTGGGGCCTTAAAGCCTTTCAGGCATACATGAAAAGGGGACGGTTCGGGCAACAATTCATACCTTTTCAGACAACTTCTTACATTGCTGAAAAGGATGACTTATAACTCACTGGCCACGGCGGTCAGGGGTTGAGTGGCAGAAGGGCGACGATCGATGACCTGATCGATCAACCCGTAAGCCTTGGATTCGGTGGCGGACATGAAGAAGTCGCGATCGGTGTCTTGTTCGATGCGCTCCAATGGTTGCCCTGTGTGGTCTGCCAGTAGTTGATTCAGGCGTTGTTTGTGATACAGGATTTCTCTAGCTTGGATTGCAATATCTGTTGCCTGTCCCTGCGCGCCTCCCAAGGGCTGGTGAATCATGATCCGGGAGTGGGCTAAGCTCATGCGCTTGCCCTTTGTACCTGCACTCAGCAAAAACGCTCCCATGCTGGCCGCTAAGCCAAAGCAAACGGTGCAGACATTGGGATGGATGTGCTTCATGGTATCGAAGATGCCCATCCCCGCACTGACGGAGCCTCCCGGTGAATTGATGTAGAGATAGATGTCTTTTTCTGGATCTTCTGCTTCTAAAAAGAGCAGTTGCGCCACGACCAGATTGGCCACATCTGAGTCGATCGCCTGTCCCAGAAAAACAGTCCGCTCTCGAAGCAAGCGGGAATAGATATCAAAGGCGCGTTCGCCCCGACCAGAGGTTTCAATTACGGTTGGAATCATGAAGGCTTCCCATTGACTCAATTTTCCCCATTTTATCGTTTGAGTGGGAAGACTTGGGAAGTTAACCTTTGCGCTTGAAGCGTTCTTCAAAATACACCTTGTAAATTACCCAGGCAACAACGCCCACCAAAACCACACCAGCTAGGACAGAGGCAACCTGGACAGCGACAAAGGTGGCGACGACGATCCCAAAAAACTTGGCCGCAACGATTACATTGCGTTTCCAGCGTTGCAACTTCCCTGCTGGTTCCTGATGCTTCTCAGTCGGCATCAATACGGGTAGATTAACTTCCGCCTCCAGTTCCCGCAGCCGCAACGCATGTTCCCGTGCTTGCAGCTCCTTTTCCCGTCGCCGTAGCTCTTCTTCTGGGTTGTACTGAGGGTTCATAGCTGCCTTGCCTCGTTTGCCTGATTTATCTACAAGAATGGGATGTGACGTGATGCGTGAACAAAGGTGAGAATGCCGTTGAGTGCCGTTGTCAGAATTATATCCTTTCGTTTTTAACCTGCCAGGTTTAACCTACCTGTTTTAATACACCCTGAAATTTAGGATTCCCCGCCACCAAACTCTCTGAACAAGCAGTTTAAATTCAATGACACTGCTCTAACAATTTAGCTGCTCGGATTCTCGCAGAAGCCAGGAATCTTGCCAGAGAATTTGTTCCACAATCTGGGAGCTTGTCAGCGGGAGCAACCAGGTTTAAAGTAAGCAACATTTACCTCAAACCCTTTTGTTTCAGTTCTAGTTACAAGATTTCTAAAGCATCATTTGTTCGTAGCACTGTCCAGCGTAATCCCAGGTGTATTCTATTTCCACGAATGTACGGGCGTTGTGGGAAATGTCTTGTCGCAGTTGGGAATTTTCGAGCAAACGGATAATTTGCGCCACATAGTCCTCGGCTCGATCGGCGCGCAGGGCCCGTAGCGGAACCGTGGAACCATCGATCGCCAGTCCTTCTAAGCCCCGATCGCTCCCTACCACAGGCGTACCCGCCGCCATTGCCTCCAAAGTTTTGTTCTTAATTCCAAAGCCTGTTCGCATCGGCACAACGCACACCGTCGCTTGGTGCAGGTAGTCTGCCATGGACGCAACTTGCCCCGTGACAGTAATGCCGGGACGATCGCCCAGCGCCATCACATCCGGGGTAGGTCGCGCCCCCACGAGTTGCACTGTGGCATCGGGATAATGTTGGTGCAACAGGGGCAGAATTTCTAGACTGAGAAATTTAGCCGCATCAATGTTTGCCAGGTTATCCATCGCTCCACAGAAAATGATCTGCTGTCCGCCGGGATCGGCAGCGCGGTAGGGAAAGCGATCGAAATCCACCCCATTGGGGATCACAGCAATTTGACTGGTGGGATGAAATGCCTGAATTTGCCGCTGGTCTTCTTCAGTCGTCACCACGATGCGCGAGAACTTGGCACAGTAGCGCTGCTCATAACGACTCAGCAGTGGCAGGTTGAGCCGATCGCGCCACGCATTTTCCGAGGTGCCTGTTTCCAATTGATTGCGGCACGATCCATACACAGAACTATGAATGTTGACGATCGTTCGCAGTCGCTGCTGCCACTCAGGACGCACATAAATTTCATTCACGCTATGTTCACAGGTCACCACCTGGAATTTTTGCGTTTGCACTGCCTGATCTACCCAGTCCTGCATCTCAGGCGAATAGGAGGAGAGGACGCTGGGCGGGGTGCCTTCCCAAAGGAATTGCCCAAAGCGCTGCACCTTGGCGGAAAGGCTGGGCGATCGTTGGGCGGGCTTGGGAAAGACGACCAGTTCTGCCACAACCTGTTTGAGTTCTGCCACTTCTCCATCCGTGACATCGGCGGCCCGCTGAGTAATCAAGGTTAAGTTGTGCCGCTGGCTGAGATAGTGCAACAAGTTAAAGGTGCGTACTTGGGTGCCGCCCCGCGTTGGCGGGTAGGGAAAGGTGGCAGAGAGCATCAGAATCTGCATGGGTTAATTTCGTGGAAGACGATCGCTGTAGGTTCTACGCCAACAATTTACTCGCAGATTGAGTGAATTACGAGAACAGATTCAATTCATTATCTTTAGAATAACTAGTGCAGGTTTTCAGCAATAACGATCCAGCACTCACCTCAAAACTTAAAACTCAAACCAAGCCTCCTCACAGGTCAGAAATTTCTACCGCGTTGCATTAGAAATATGAGGAAACGATTGCTGGATTTCAGTGCAATCGCTGACCTACAACACTGGCTACAAACTTATCAGGAAGGGTGAGGGACGATCGTACTCATAGTAAGATCATATGAACTAACTTAAGTCCCTCTATGGTTGACCACGATCGCCTGTTCAAAGAACTCCTTAGCACCTTCTTCATTGAATTCTTAGAACTATTTCTGCCCCAAGTTGCCAGCACCCTCGATCGCAACTCAGTGCGATTTTTACAGCAGGAACATTTCGCTGACCTGACGACAGGAGAAGATAAAATTGTTGACCTCTTGGTCGAAGTGAAACAAGCTGGCGAAGACATCGGCTTCATCGTGCATATCGAAGCTCAAGCCTCCCCAGAAACCAACTTCCCCCGTCGCATCTTCTTCTACTTTGCTCG
>JARCMD010000333.1 GCA_030248885.1 Leptolyngbyaceae cyanobacterium MP9P1.79
CTACTATCTCGTTTGGTTTAGATTAGGCATAACGCGAAGTAGAACGAAAGAATGAGGCTTTCGAGCTTTTTCGTTTTTCAATGAATCGCCCCTGCCTAGGGAGAAGGGAGCCGGAATTCAAAGTCCCTCTCCCTAGGGAGAGGGATTTAGGGTGAGGGTGGATCGGGCGGTTGCAAAACTGGGATGCACCCTAGCCCATTCAGGTTAGAAGCCCGCCTAAAAACGCTGTAAAATTTATCCTCTGATCTCCCAAGAGTCAAACTTCTTAAGCAGGATAAATTCTGATGCGGCGATTGGGTTCTTCGCCAAAGCTGCGGGACTTGAGGCGATAGTGTTCTACCAATTCGTGCTGCATCTTGCGAACGGGTCCAGAGCGGGGCAACAATTCCACAGGTTGTCCCTTGGGAATCACAATTTGTTCCACGGCAAGGCGCGCTTCCTCCAGGGCTTCAACCTCATCCTCATCTCCATCTCCTCTGTAGAGTAAATTCCCTAAGTCAGCCGTTTCTGGAGTGCTGAGGTCATCCATATCCAGCAGCCGCCGCAGGGCATGGGCAATTTGCGACAGGGTATTTGCCTTCAGCGTGTGGATGGGAATGTGTCTGGACTTGGCAATTTGCCTGAGCTTGGCATGGTTTTTGACGTGCGATCGGAGCGCCAAAATCGCCTCTGCACTATCGATCTCCTTAATCACAACCACAGGCAAGTTCAACGTATGAATCACCTGATCCAACTGATGCCGACTCACCCCATAGGGATAGATCCGCATGGGGTCTTCTCCGTTGGGGCTGAAGGTGCGGGGCAGGTCATCTCCGATCGTATCCAGGGAAAAGATAGGCTCTACCCCGATCGCAGCCGAGGAAGGCGGGAGAGATTCATCCAACAACCGTTCAAACTCTTGCTCTTCGGCAACGCGCTCTAGCAATGGAATGGCATTAGGGGAACTCAGCAGCGATCGAGGTGCATCACTAGTCGCATTAGTGGTCTCCCGCTCTCCACCCGTTCTCCGTCGGAAATCCCCCCGACCTTGGGTAGGCAGAGGTGCCATCTGTCCAGAGGTGCGCCACCGACGGCTCGAAGCCGGAGCCAGGGTTGATTCACTCAATGTGTTAGAGAGTTCGTGGGTCACGACAACTTTGCCGAACTCATTCAGCGATCTCGTCTGCAAAGCGGGTTGCCGTCCCCGCAGCAAGGTGTCCACTGTTTCAGCAACCTGCTCATGGACGACCCATTTCTCCCGTTCTAGCATTTCCACAGCAATGTCGAAAGTCGGCGGGGCTTTGCGTTCCAGCACACTTTTTTGGCTCCCCCGCCGCCTTGCTTCCTCATCGCCCAAAGTGACGGTTTGGATGCCGCCCACCAAGTCGGACAGGGTAGGATTTTTAATCAAGTTTTCGATGCGGTTTCCGTGGGCAGTCCCCACCAATTGCACCCCGCGCTCAGCGATCGTCCGGGCTGCCAAAGCTTCCAACTCTGTGCCAATTTCATCAATCACGATCACCTCTGGCATGTGGTTTTCCACCGCTTCAATCATCACCTGATGCTGGAGTTCGGGGCGGGAGACTTGCATGCGGCGGGCGCGACCGATCGCGGGGTGGGGCACATCACCATCCCCGGCAATTTCATTGGATGTATCGATGATCACCACGCGCTTCTCTAGCTCATCAGCTAGGACACGGGCAATTTCTCGCAGGGCGGTAGTCTTGCCCACTCCTGGACGACCCAACATCAGGATCGATCGGCCACTTTCCACCAAATCTCGAATCATGCCGATCGTGCCAAACACCGCCCGCCCCACACGGCACGTTAGCCCAATAATTTCACCCCGACGATTACGCAGAGCGCTAATCCGGTGCAGGGTGCGTTCAATGCCAGCTCGGTTATCGTCCCCGAAGCTACCCACTTGCTCAATGCAACACTGTAAATCTGCCAGAGAAATTGGATTGTCAGACAAATACTCAGCCCGTCCGGGAAAGCGAACTTCCGGGCGACGACCCAGATCCATCACAACTTCAATTAAGGTGCTTTGTAGAGGATGTTGCTCCAATTGCGATCGGATCTCAGGCGGCAGGATGTGCAACAGCTTATGGAGATCGTCGGTGATTTGTCCGGTTTCTGCCAAGTTGAACTCAGCGACAGGGGCAGAGCTAGGAGAACTCGACGGATACTCAAATGCAGCGGTACCGTTGGAATCCATAGGTAAAAATAAATTGATGAAGGGTGAACAAAGAAGCAGAGGTTAAGACAAGCGACGCTTTTTAGCCCCTGACCTTGAGGGGAGAAACCAGAGAACTGGCGAGGTCAACTGCCTGCCAAAGCAACTCTGGAACGGTTTCAAGGTGCGCTAAAGGTGGCTGGGAAAGGGGGGTGGGACGATCGTGCAACATGGTCACTCCTTGTTCTAAAGACTCTAAAACGGGGGACAGCAGGACACGGGCATAACTGCCGTAGGCAACTCCGGCAATATAGGACGTTGAAGGGACACTTTGTATCGCTAAGCCAGAAGTGGGGAGAGGCGGGTAGCGATCGAAATCCTTAAATTTATGAGACAGGACTGAGCAGGCGATCGGCACCTCAGGACTAAGCAAGCCCAACGTTCTCAGCTTTTCTACGGTGTAGCCATTGGTGCCCCCAGCAAGTTGCACATAGCCCGGCAAACCCGCTGCCAGCACCTTTTGACCCAACTTGATAGCTGCATGGGTCGTGCCATCGCCAATGTCACCGCTCATGGGGCGACCATCGGTCTGCCAAACCACCACACCCGCTAGGGGAGAAATAATTTCATAAAGAGACCGCAGATACTCAATCAAGCCCTGTCCATCGGGGCAACTGATTGCCACCAGTTTCAACGAGGCAACCCAAGGAGCGATCGACTGCCACAACTGTTGAAATGCCTCCAGCCGTCCTACTTGAGTATGAATTTCGATCGCATCGACCAAGGGCAATACTGACGCAGCCGCAGTCTCTGGAATAAACGGGTAGGAACGAGCAGAAATGCGCTGGAACGGGCAAATGGGAATGCAACGACCGCATCCATAACAGTGATCGGCAATCACTCCAGAAAAGTTGCCCTGGTTGGCGTATCCCAAATGAGTGTTTGATTGATCAAAGACGATCGCCTGAGCAGGGCAGATGGATTCACAGGGCCGGGGACAATTCGTCGGACACTCTGCTGCACTAAATTCTGCCTTGCGAAAATGCAGGTCTTCGCCATCATTCAAGCTCACCATCAACCAGGGAGAACCCATGTAGCTGAATCTCCGATCGGGGCTTGAGGCAGACAGCCGCTCTGCCACTTGTAAGGCTTCACGCACCGCAGCGACCACAGCAACATCTGCGGCGACATCAATGCAATCGGCACCTGCAAGCGCATAGGCCAATGTGAGATTCCGAACTGCCGGGAGGTGGTGAAAACTGGCTCCGCAGATTAGCTTAAACCAGCGCCCCTCTCGCAGGGATCGTAGAGGTCGGTAGATATTCATCACCCCTACATGCTACTGCTCTAAGCATGAAATGAGCGGGTTCTGTAAAAATTGATCCCCGCCTGAGCCACATGGATTACTGCATCCGATCGATCGTGCGGTATTGAATTGCCTCAGCAATATGGTGAGTCTGCAAGCTATCATCCCCTGCCAAATCTGCGATCGTCAGCCCCACCTTCAAAATCCGGTCTGTTGCTCGGGCCGAAAGTCCCAGCTTCCGAATGGCTCCTTCCAGCAAATTGCGGGTCACATCATCTAGATGGCACCATTGTTTCAGATGTCGACTTTGCATCTCAGCATTCGATCGCAGACTGGATTCTGCCTGAAACCTAGCAGTGGCTCGATCGCGGGCAGCTTGCACCCGCTCCCGCACACTTTCTGAATGCTCCCCAGCCGGATGTTGCGTAATTTCCTCTGGCTTCAGGCGATTCACGGCTACCTGCAAATCAATTCGATCCATCAACGGCCCAGACAATCGGGCCCAATACTGCTCTCGTTGGCGCGGAGAGCAACTACACGCCTGCAACGTATCCCCGAAATAGCCGCAAGGACAGGGATTCGTACTGGCAACCAAGGTGAATTGAGCGGGGAACATCACAGATTGGCGCGTTCGAGAAATTGTTACCTGACCGTCCTCAAGCGGTTGCCGCAGAAATTCCAGTACATCTCGCTTAAATTCCGTCAATTCATCGAGAAACAATATTCCTCGGTGAGCCAGGGAGATCTCCCCCGGACGTGGAAAACTGCCGCCGCCCACCAAAGATGGTCCCGATGCCGAATGATGGGGACTCCGAAAGGGACGGGCACTGATAAGGGAGCCTTTATCCTTCAGCAATCCGGCAACGGAGTGAATCTGGGTGACTTCTAGCGCTTCTTCAAATGATAATGGGGGCAGAATTCCCGGCAATCGGCGCGCCAACATTGTCTTGCCGCTCCCCGGCGGGCCCACAAAGACGAGGTTGTGTCCACCTGCCGCTGCAATCTCCAACGCCCGCCGCGCATGGGCTTGTCCTTTGACATCCTTCAAATCCAGCCCTGTAAACTGCGATCGGGACAGTTCCTCTCTGCCATTCACTTCAGCCGGAGAGTAGCTAGCAGGATGGCTGAGAAAATCGGCTACTTCCGATACATGCTTAAACCCGTAGACCGCCAAGCCTTGCACCACGGCTGCTTCTCCCACATTACCGATGGGCACAACGAGGGTGGTGATGCCCATGCGTTTTGCAGCAGCGGCGATCGGCAACACGCCAGCCACCGATCGCAACGTGCCATCCAGGGACAATTCCCCTAAAAATAGACAACTCCCTAAAAGCGTGAGATCAATTTGCTCCGAAGCCGCAAGAACGCCCACACTAATCGGCAGATCAAAGCTCGGACCCTCTTTGCGTAAATCCGCAGGGGTCAAGTTAACGACAATCTTCCGCATCGGAAACGCATACCCTGCATTCTTCAAGGCCGCTTTCACCCGCTCCCGCGACTCCTGCACGGCAATATCAGGCAGCCCCACAATCACAATGCCGGGCAACCCACCCGAAACGTCAACTTCTACCCCAACCTTAACCGCATCAATTCCGACTAGCGATGCACTCCAGACTCTAGCTAGCATTTTTTCTTTTTGGCTTTTGCTAGTCAGTATAAAGCTTACGACGCTTCTCAGGAAGAGAATGAGGAGAGACGATCGCTGCCAAGGTGAAAGCTGACCAAAAAAAAGGTTCTTCAGCCTCGTAAAACTGAAGAACCCTATCATCCTTAATCAAATGGAACATCTCGTAACATTGAGACCTAATCAGCTTCTGCTTAAACCTTCGACTCACCAGCCATATAAGCAAATGTGCCGATCGCCGCAGCTAACAGCCAGCCCAAAACGAGCACGGTAAATACTGTCAACATAAAATCCTCCCTTAAGCGTGAATGTGATTCAGATTTGGAGTGAACACGCACAAACTAACAAGGGGATCAAGCGCTTGCA
>JARCMD010000334.1 GCA_030248885.1 Leptolyngbyaceae cyanobacterium MP9P1.79
ACAAATTGGAAGGTTTGGACTCCAATCCCCCCCAGAGTTGCCGATTTCACTGCATTGAGTAGCACGCGTTTGGCGTAACCCTGCTCTGAAATAAAGACGATCGCCTCATTTGCGATCCCGATGCCATAGCCCACCAATTGCTCCTGCTTACGGAGCCGTAGCGCCTGGATGCCTTGAGTGGTGCGAGTGGCTAGGGGCAATTGAGCTTCGTTGATTTCACTCTTCAACAGCCTGCCCCCAGAGGTGGCTAGACACAGCACATCACGGTCTTGAATGACACTGCCATACTGCAACTCATCATCGTCTTTGAACTTCATGATGACTAAGCCGCGCCCTGTGATTCCAGAGAGTTCCGTTAAGGCAATGCGCTTAATCTTGCCCTGCCGACTCACAAGCAGTAGGCTCGACGCAGCATCGGAATTTATTAGTAGAAACTGGGTGATGATTGCCTGGGGATTGCTTTGGGCAGCGATCGGCAGCAGGCTAAACAGGGGCGTGCCCTTCGTGGCGCGTCCAGTGCTGGGGGGAATGTCTTTGACTTTGACCGTGTAGGCCTTGCCTTCACGGGTGAGGACGATCAGGTCTTGAGCCGTTGTCGCAGTCTGGGTATGGGTCACTAGGTCATCCGCAGCCGCCAGGGTTACCGTTGCTGTTGCGGCTGTCGTTTCCTTGGGGCGTTGGCGTTGAAAGGCTTTGGGAGTCAGCCGCCGCACATATCCCCGCTGGGTGAACTCCAAGACTACTTCTTCTACGGGGAGTGTAAATTCTAGCTCCTGGAGGGAAGCGGATTGGGTTCCAGGCTCGTCGGCGATCGTTCCCCCTGTGCTGTCCCCCGATCGCGGGCCCGATCGCGGATTCGTGGCAGGGTTGGCGATGCGGGTACGACGGGGATCGCTGTACTTACGCTTCAGCGATCGGAGGTCTTTCTTCAAGGCTTTGAGCAGTTCGTGCCGATCGCCCAGTAAGCGACGCAACTCCTGCACCTGAGTCCTCAGTTCCTCAAACTCGGTTTGCAAGTTTTGCCGCTCCAGCCCCGTGAGCCGACGCAAGGGCATGGACAACACGGCATCTGATTGCCGATCGCTCAACTGGAACCGCTCTTGCAGTGTGACTTTGGCTGTGGTGCCATCGGGGGCATTTCGCAAGATGTCGATAACTGCATCCAAATTAGTGAGCGCCGTGAGCAACCCTTCCAGCAGGTGAATTCGGTTTTCTGCCTGACTCAGTTGGTGGTTGTAGCGCCGGGTCAACGTCTCTTCTCGAAATTGGAGAAATTGCTCTAGCAACTGCCGCAGGGTCAACTGGCGGGGTTGCCCATCCACCAGAGCCAGAAGAATCGCCCCAAAGGTAGACTGAAGCGCTGTTTGCTTATAGAGGTAGTTCAGAACGGCTTGGGGATTTGCCTCCCGCTTGATTTCAATCACGACCCGCATTCCGTCCCGATCGCTCTCGTCACGAATGTCTGCGATCCCGTCTAAACGTCCTTGATTCACCAGTTCCGCAATTTTCTCAATCCAGGCGGCTTTATTCACCTGGAAGGGCAACTCAGTGACGATAATGGCGGTGCGCCGATGCTTGCCGCGCCCAATGGGAACGTCTTCAAGCTGCGAAATGCCCCGCACGACAATGCTGCCCCGTCCGGTTCGGTAGGCCTCGTGAATTCCCGACTGCTCCATAATCTCCCCACCCGTAGGGAAATCGGGGCCGGGGATCAGTTCAAAGAGTTGCTCATCTGTCATGGTAGGGCGATCGATCAGCGCTACCAGTCCATCCACAATTTCCCCCAAATTGTGGGGCGGAATATTTGTGGCCATGCCCACAGCAATGCCAGAACTCCCATTCAGCAGCAGGATGGGCAGTTGGGCGGGCAGAACCGTGGGTTCTTGCTGGGAGTTGTCGAAGTTGCCCACAAAATCTACGGTGGCTTCGCCAATTTCATTCAGCAGTACTTCGTTGCCGATCGCGGACAACCGAGTTTCGGTGTAGCGCATGGCAGCGGGGGGGTCGTCATCCACAGAGCCAAAATTTCCATGCCCTCCCAAAAGAGGATAACGGCTGGAAAAGTCTTGCACCAGCCGCACTAGGGCATCGTAAACCGACTGATCCCCGTGGGGATGGTATTTCCCCAGCACGTCCCCGACAACACGGGCACACTTTCGGTAGGGGCGATCGGGGGTGAGTCCCAGTTCATGCATGGCATACACAATCCGCCGATGCACTGGTTTTAAGCCATCGCGGACATCGGGCAGGGCCCTCCCCACAATGACGCTCATGGCGTATTCCAGGTATGACTGCTGCATCTCTGTATGAAGAGCAGTGGGGACAACCTGCCCTTTCGCCAGTAGATTCAACTGTTTAGCCATGCTTTCTGTTCCTTGTCCAACTGAATAAAATTAATAGCGATAAAAATGAATTGACTTCAAAATGAATTGACTTAGAGTTGTAGAGATTACGTGACGCAAATGGGTTGCTGATCAAAATCTTGGCAAATCTTGGCAGATGTGTCCTTGTCCGCATTTAATTTGAGGAAGGATGCTTAGTATGGAAGCCGGGGCGATCGATCGCCTCTTCTACTTTTATAAGTCGCTTTTCCACTTTCACAGTAGTATCAAACACGGGTCTACAATTGAACTCCAGTATGGATGAACATGGCTTGAGTAGGTGATTAGCTCTTAAATTCAATCAGATCAAATATTAAGGAAATCGTGATGAGAACCGTTTTAATTGTGGAAGATGACTTGATTAATGCTCGTGTCTTTTCCAAGATTTTGACTAAACGGGGTGGGCTGGAAGTGAAACACACCGAGAATGTGGAAGAAGTCCTCAAAATTGCTCAGGCGGGCGAAGTCGAACTGATTTTGATGGATGTTTCCCTGTCTCGCAGCGTGTATGAGGGGAAATCAGTAGATGGAATTAAGATTACCCAGATGCTGAAATCTGACCCAAATACGGCCCATCTTCCGATCATCTTGGTGACGGCTCACGCCATGCAGGGCGATCGGGAAAACTTTCTCAATCAGAGTGGTGCCAATGGCTACATCTCTAAACCCGTAGTTGACCACCAAGAATTCGTCGATTACATCCTGGCACTTTTACCTTCGCAGGAATGATATTTTGCCATAACGGCCCTGAGCCAGAGTGAAGCGTACCGCAGATATTTTCAGTCATTTCAGGGAATCTTTGCCCAAATGCTAAGGGACAGAAATAGGTTAGGCAAATACCTCTAGAGTGATTGGGTAATCTTTCAAACGGCTGACACCTCCTTAAAATATATTCCTCCAAGCAGTGTATTTATCTCAACATAATTTATTCCATCAGAAGTTAGCAATCTCCTGCGAATAGTATATACGTATGTACTACTTTAGTTTAGCTTAGGCAAATTAAGCGAGTTCTGGCGATCGAGTAAGCTAGAATTGTTAAGGAATTATTACACCTCCGCTCTCCTTCATAACGAGTTTTCCCTATGTCTCTCCCCATTCGTAACGTTGCCATCATTGCCCACGTTGACCACGGCAAAACAACGCTAGTTGATGCTCTTCTCAAACAATCTGGGACCTTTCGTGAGGGGGAGGAAGTCCCTGACTGTGTAATGGACTCCAACGCCCTAGAACGCGAACGTGGCATCACGATTTTGTCGAAGAATACAGCCGTTCATTACAAAGAAACTCTGATCAATATTGTCGATACGCCGGGCCACGCTGACTTTGGCGGCGAAGTGGAGCGGGTGCTGGGCATGGTGGATGGCTGCCTGCTGATTGTGGATGCGAACGAAGGCCCCATGCCCCAAACCCGTTTTGTGCTGAAAAAAGCGTTGGAAAAAGGGTTGCGCCCGATCGTGTTTGTGAACAAAATCGATCGTCCTCAAGCCAATCCCCACGGTGCCGTCGATAAGGTGCTGGATTTATTTTTAGAACTGGGCGCAGACGATGACCAGTGCGACTTCCCTTACCTGTTTGGCTCTGGCTTGTCGGGTTACGCCAAAAACACGATCGAGGGCGAAGGGACAGACTTGCTGCCCTTGTTCAATGCCATTTTGGAGCATGTGCCACCCCCCGTTGGTGATCCCGAAAAATCGCTTCAGTTGCAGGTGACGACGCTGGACTACTCCGAATATCTGGGGCGCATTGTGATTGGCAAAATTCACAATGGCACGATCAGAATGGGCCAGCAGGCGGCGTTGATCACGGAAAGTGGGGCGATCGTCAAGGGTAAGGTCACGAAGCTGTTGGGCTTTGATGGACTGAAGCGCGTGGAAATCGAGTCGGCTTCGGCGGGCAACATTGTGGCGATGGCTGGCTTCGCGGATGCCAACATTGGCGAAACGATCACTGACCCCAATGATCCCCAAGCACTGCCTTTGATCAAGGTCGATGAGCCGACGTTGCAGATGACGTTCTCGGTGAACGATTCGCCCTTTGCGGGACAGGAAGGCACCTTTGTCACCTCGCGGCAGGTGCGCGATCGGTTGATGCGTGAGTTGGAAACCAACGTTGCCCTGCGCGTCGAAGAAGGCGACACCCCAGATAAATTCCTGGTTTCGGGTCGGGGAGAATTGCACCTGGGCATTTTGATCGAAACGATGCGTCGGGAAGGATACGAGTTCCAGGTTTCCCAACCCAAGGTGATCTACCGCGAAATCAATGGTCAGCCCTGTGAACCCTACGAAACCCTAGTGCTGGATGTGCCGGAATCGGGGGTGGGCAGTTGCATTGAGCGTCTGGGCCAACGCCGGGGCGAAATGCAGGATATGCTGGTCGGTGGCAATGGTCGGACTCAGCTAGAGTTCACGATTCCAGCGCGGGGCTTGGTTGGCTTCCGGGGCGATTTCATGCGGATGACTAGAGGCGATGGGATTATGAACCACAGCTTCCTGGACTACCGTCCTCTCGGTGGCGACATTGAGGCGCGACGGAACGGTGTGCTGACTTCCTTTGAAGAAGGCGTGGCGACTTACTATGCGATGCAAAATGCTGAAGACCGGGGTGTATTTTTCATCACTCCTGGCACCAAGGTCTACAAGGGCATGATCGTTGGAGAACATAACCGATCGCAAGATTTGGAACTCAATGTCTGCAAGACAAAACAACTCACAAACCACCGTGCTTCTGGCGGTGAGGAATTAGTGCAGTTGCAAGCTCCGGTGGATATGAGTTTGGAGCGCGCTTTGGAATATATCGGCCCCGATGAACTGGTGGAAGTGACTCCAGAATCGATTCGTCTCCGCAAGATTGCTAAGAAACTGGCGAAGCGGTAGAACTGGGCAACTTGGATTTAACCAATACAACTTAAAGTCGGATGGGTGAGGCTACAGCTAATCCATCCGACTTTTGTTTGTGTGCTTAGTTGCTTGCGATCGTTGATTAAAATCCATCCCGTAATATCCAAAAAGCTGTCTATGAACATACATTCAGAAAATACAGCGAATATTGAAGCGTTTCAAGTAGAGAAGTAACCACGATGATAAACGACATGCCATATTATCCATGCCCTACATGTGGTTTTTTAACCTTCTGTGAGCCTCCAGGAAGTTACGAAATCTGTGCCGTATGCGGTTGGGAAGATGATCATGTACAACTTCAGTTTCCTTTAGCAACGGTTGGTGCTAATCAGGAGTGTTTATTTAAGCACCAACAAAAATAAATTCAAATCATTCCACTCAATGTACAGAAATATCAAGGGTCTCAGAGGGATCAAAATTGGCGGACTTTACAGCAATGTGAATGTCAAAGCTCTAGTATCATGCCGCAAACTGGATTACAATACTTCACCGCTGCCGCAGAAGATACGGTGCATTACTATTGGTATGAGGA
The DNA here is from genome assembly GCA_030248885.1 of Leptolyngbyaceae cyanobacterium MP9P1.79. GTDB lineage: Bacteria > Cyanobacteriota > Cyanobacteriia > JARCMD01 > JARCMD01 > JARCMD01. The sequence continues at coordinate 5,811 of JARCMD010000334.1, forward strand.
CAGTATATCTTGACATACCATAGCTCAAAGCGAAATTATACTATCAGATAGATATAGGCAATCTTGGAGATCCAAGAGCCAAAGAAGCCCTGAATCAATGCTTGGAAGATGAAAGTTCGATCGTGCGTAAAATGGCGCAAGCGGCGTTGAATAAGCTTTGAACTCAGGCGATTTCTAGAAAAGTTTATACCAGGCACCGGAAGGGCGAAGCATCCGGGCAATGACCTTCTGGTCGATTCAAGGGATTGTCTGCTGGATGCTAAGTGCAAAGCACATGCTACGCGAACGCCCCTACAGCGGTAGCATCTTTCTCAGAAATCTCCTAAGGCGATCGTGGTTATAAGGAAATGGGTGATCGTAAGGCACTGAGTTATGTAGAATTCCTGTCTAATCCTACAAACGTTGTGAATTACTAAAAAGTAGGGCAATGCTATGCTCTAGCAACTCATTATGAGATTACTTTTCACAGGTCCACCGCAGCAATGAGTCACGCAAAGTGCTGGATTCCATGCAACTTGATAGAGAATTGGTATGACTAATAGTGGAAGAGAAAATGGGAAGTATGGAAGTTCAGGAAATCGCTACGGTACCCCAAACGCCCGAACCCAAGCAGCCAGAACCCAAGCAGTCAAATCTGAACGCTGAACATTTGCCTTGGTTGCAAGTCGCATTTCAACTGCGGGGGTCGGTGATTCCTACGGTGTTGCCGCGCGTTTTTTTCTATGCCACCTTGGGCATTGTGGTCTCTGTGCTTGACTATTTCAATTCCCCTGTAGCGTTGCCAATTTTGGGGAGCATTATTCCCAATGTTGTCTTTAACTTGGTGCTGGGACTGCTGTTGGTATTTCGGACAAATACCGCCTATGAGCGATTTTGGGAAGGGCGGAAGTGCGTGGAGACGTTGATTGTCGCGGTGCGGAACCTGTCCCGACACCTGCGATCGGTCTCTGTGCAGTCACCGATCGAGCGCGAAGAACAAGCCCTAGCCCTACGCCTATTGGGAGTTTTTGCGATCGTCACTAAGCAACATCTGCGCCGAGAACCGATCGCCCCAGAGCTAGCCCCCCTCATCCGTCAGGCACAACTGCCCCAAACTCCTGACACCCCAATGTCCCTAGAAATTACCCTGTGGATTAGCGATTATTTGCAGCGACAACAGCAACAACATCGGTTGCACATGTCGCAGCTAACCGCGATGAATGAACTGTTGGATCATTTAGTTGCAGCATTTAGCGGCTGCGAGCGAGTGCTGACAACGCCTATGCCGATCGCCTATGCCATTCACCTCAAGCAACTCATGCTCATTTACTGCCTGTCCTTGCCCTTTCAGATTGTGGCGGATTTAGGCTGGTGGACAGGATTAGTTGCTGCCTTGGTGAGTTTCACCCTGTTGGGGTTAGAGGAAATTGGAATTGAGATTGAAAATCCCTTTGGTCACGATCTCAATGACTTGCCCTTGGATGAAATTTGTGCGGATTTGCGTCAGCATGTGGAAAGATTGATTCCGACCCCAACGGGACTAGCACCGGAAAACATTGATCTAATACCAAGAAATCATGGATAGTATTCAACTAACGGGAATTCGTTGCTACGGCTACACGGGCTACTTGCCAGAAGAGCAGACCTTGGGACAATGGTTTGAAGTGGATTTGACGCTGTGGCTGGATTTGGCTAGGGCGGGGGAGAGCGATCGGATAGATGACACCCTTGACTACCGCATGGTCATCAGCACCGTGTAACAGATTGTGAAAACCCAAAAATTTGCCCTAATTGAAAAACTAGCGCACACGATCGCCGAGGCCATTTTGCAACAAGACCAAGTACAACAAGTGCAAGTCCATCTCTCAAAACCCGCTGCCCCCATCCCTGACTTCGGTGGCAGAATCACGATCGAATTGACTCGCAGCCGCCAAAATTAAGTTCGGATTGGTTCTTACAGCTTCATCTTTTTCAGTTCTGATGGAGGTGAACCTGTTCATATTCACGTTAAGCGCGATCGACAGTTGGCTAAGTTTTGGCTTAGTCCTGCTTCCTTAGGGACTTCCAACTAATAAATCATTCCGAAGTCTGCGTAGGGGCGAAGCATTCGGTCAAAGGTTCTGATTGAGTTACAAAGACTTTCGCCCGAATGCTTCGCCCGTGCAAGGTTTATACGCGGGTAC
>JARCMD010000335.1 GCA_030248885.1 Leptolyngbyaceae cyanobacterium MP9P1.79
GGGAGAAGGGAGCCGGAATTCAAAGTCCCTCTCCCTAGGGAGAGGGATTTAGGGTGAGGGTGGATCGGGTGGTTGCAAAGTTGAGATGCACCCGATGACAGTTTCCTGTTGCAACCAAGTGATTCCCAGCACGCCGACAATGCCACCACCAATTCCCATCATGATCATGATAGTTGCAGCGATCCAGGGATGAGCGGCAAAACCTAGCGCAATTAGTCCAAAACCCAGCACACCCGCCAGTAACACCAAGGGTGTTTTGATCTGCTTAATCGCACTCATCTGACTAGCAATCCAGACTCCCAGTAATGCCCCAATGCCGTAAGCCGATTGCAAGTAGCCAAATGTTGTTGCATCGCCATCAAACCGCACCGTGACCAACTCGGCAACGCCAACCACAATGGGTCCTAAAATGGCGAAATTAATCATAGCGATCAGTAGCAAACTGATCCGAATTCCATTATGTTTCCATGCATGGTTCAGACCTTCTACAATACCAGTGGTGAGTGCCTGCGGTTTTAGGGTCACAATCGCCTTGTTGTCGCGGATTCGCACCAGATAGATACATCCTGCACCGATCGCAAATAGGATGGTATTGAAGGCAAAAGCGGCTGTTAAACCCAGACTCCCTATTGCTAACCCTGCCCCTGCTGGACCGATCACATTGGTAATCTGCTCACTCCCTTGCATCCAAGCGTTGGCTTGCCCTAAGCGAGATTTGCGAATCAGTCGGGGCAGCAAGGCAAGCGTTGCTGGGTATAAAAAGGCATCGGAGATGCCGAATATAGCGGAAACCACAACCGCGACCTGAAGATGAAAGGTGTTGGTCAGCAACATAATTGTCATCAACCCCGAAAGCATGGTGTTTATGATAGTGGCGATCGCCGCAATGGTGTTGGGTGGCAGGCGATCGCTGATGACACCGCCCACCAGCATGAGCAAGCCACGGGGAATTGCCGCTGCCATTAATACTGTTCCTAGAGCAACACCTGAGCCTGTTTTTTGCAGTACCAACCAGGTTAGTGCCACAAACCAGAATTGAGCGGCACAAAAAATGAAGGTCTGTCCAAACCATAGCCAGCGAAAATTGGGGAGTTGTAGAGGAGATTTCAGCATAATTTGTCACTGATCTCATGAAAAGATTGCTTAGGTTGGCTACTTTAGGAAGAGCTAATTGACAGGACGATCGCGAAGATTAATGTCAAGAAACAGACATACCATAGAGTCAAAGATCTACCTGACTGTTTTTGAGATCGGCCCCATGCTTTTGGATTGAGGCATGATCCCGAAACAGCATCCTCTAGACATTACTGATTATTGATCGGTTGAATATTCAACTCCATCTGCCACTGAGTCAGGGGCTTTTCCCAACCCTCTTCCCACTTCTGGGCAAAGAGTGGTTTGGTAGTTTTACCCATTTGAAAACCTTGGGCGATCGCTGCCAGCAATTTGGGCAACATGTCTGGCTCCCTCATGGTGGTGGATATCAAATTATTCGCAACCAACATGGTTCCCAGTGGATAGGGAAACTGCGGCAAATGGAATGCCTGCAAGCCAATTTCATCGATTTCGGAAGTGTCAAATCCAGTCACAATATGCCAGAGATCATGAGTCTGGCTCAGTCGTAGCTCAACATATTCAGCATCCGATGTTGCTGTCATTCCAGCATGGAGATTGGGATCGAACCCTGCTTTCTTCATCTGGGCTGCGTAGATGTAACCTAGAGAATCGGGGGGCAAGGTCAGTAAGGTTTCCAGGTCGTGGGCAGGTGGAATGTAGCGATCGCGGATCAGGGCAGCACAATCGGGATCTTGGTTTAAGTGGTGAGCCACTAAATCGTAGGCAGGAGTTGCCAACAATCCATAGGTGAGATCGCCAACCGTTTGCAGGCTATAGTCTCCAAATAGCATCGAGACCGATGATTTAACAATAGCCAGCTTTGCCAGAAATGAATTAAAACCCTTGAGGATCGGATTCTGTATCTGCTGTTGCACATGAGAGTTAACAGATGCATTGGACGTAGCTGGATTGAGCAGTTGCATAGGAAATCACTCCAAAAAAACTTAAATATTGACAAATTGAACACATCAAAAACACTCAGGCACTTCTACCAGAGCAAGTCATTGAGCAGCCCATAGACTCTGACAAAATCAATCCGGGCGTTCGCTTCCAGCGCACCGTAGGTGTTCGCGCTGAAATAACGAACCTGTGCATGAATCCGTTCCACTCTCGATGCAAAGAGCAACTTGAGCGGTGCGATCGCCAACACCAACCAGGGAGCACACTGGTAGCGCATAAAACGAAACCCAACGTGGACGTATTGCAGAAGACAGCGAGAGCGCATACTGGCACTGACAGAGCCAGCGTCCGGAATTAGCAAAGTCTGGGACATAACATGACTCTCTGGAGCAAACTGAGTTAGTATATGAGCATTGCTCATGTTTTTACAATATGAGCAGTCCTCGTGTTTTGTCAAGCAAAATGTGAGTAACCCTCATTTATTTCTGAAAGCCAGGGAGAACGCTCATGTCTGAAAGCCCACTAACCGCAGGCGGAATGCGCCGTAAACCGCGACAGGCTCGCAGTCAGGAGCGAGTCAATCGCATTTTGGATGTGGCAGAAGACCTGTTTGCCAGCCAAGGTTACAGCGCAACGACGACCAACGCGATCGCTGCCCGTGCCCAAGTGTCGATCGGGTCGCTCTATCAGTTCTTTCCAGACAAGACCGCGATTCTACGAGCTTTAGCCCTGCGTTATGCGGAAATGCTACATCAAGAGTTAGCAGCCATTAATGAGACAGAGCTAGTCGCCCTCTCCTTATCGGATTACGTGGATCGGTTGATTGATACTACCGATCGCTTCTTTACCGAAAATCCCAGCTACTATGCCATTTTTATGGAGGTTCAGGGAACGATCCACGAATTGGCAGAAATCGATGAGATAACGGATGCCAAGTTAATTCAGGATTTAGCCAACTCCTTAGCCAAGCGCGATGCCAGATTAACCCCAGCGGATTGTGAAGCGATTGCCTTTGTGCTGGTCAAAGCGATCGGAACGTTACTATGGCTATCCCTCGGTCAAGAGAAACTGTTCCGGGAGCGCCTGGTGACAGAAACGAAACGACTCACTCTAAAATATTTGCAAAGCTATTTCCCATCCGATCCAATGCCACCTAACAATTCGGCTGGAGCGGACTGACCAATACTTTCTATGTATATGTAAAGATTACTTACATCCGCTCAGCTCGATCGTTATACCGTATCTAGATACTTGACTGAACTTCTGACTGCAATTACCAATGAGTTTGAATTAGCATCAACTAACTTCTCATTTTCAAAATAATCAAAGTGAACATGATAGCCAGACCGAGTATCATCACTAAAATTGAACCAATCTGCAAATATTTCTAACTTCTTTGGTTCTCCTTCAATCTGTAAAGAATTCGCAGATACCGAAACCTTGATAGAACTATTACCTTTGCGAATAGACAAAGAATCTAGACAACCGTCATAGGGAGATGGATCGATCGCTGCTGCTCTAACAGCACAAACTTGGGCATCTTCATTTTGAATAAGATTAAGAATTAATTGCTGGACATCTCTTAGATCTTTGGGCAAACCTGCTAACTCAATTTCGATTTCTAGAATAGGAGGCTTATTGCTTAAACAAATCGCAATCATGCCTTCAGTCCTGACTAAATCTTATTTGCCACACTAATTTATCGCCACTAATACATATTGGCATGGCTTTATATTAGCTTGTTCTAAAAGTAGTATGAGAGAACAACAGATGTTTCAATCACTACATACTCTCAAGGTTTTAGGACTCTAATCTACCACTAATGTTTATGGTTATTTTGCTTATGGGTGTCTCTGGGTCAGGAAAATCGACCGTAGGTAGGCTACTGGCGGATGTGCTGGAGTGGGAGTTCAGTGATGCAGACTCGTTTCATTCCCCAGCTAACATTATCAAAATGCGCCAAGGGATGCCATTGACGGATGACGATCGATCGCCCTGGTTAGAAGCATTGCGCCGCGCGATCGGCATTTGGCTACAGGAGCATAAAAACGTAGTGCTAGCCTGTTCTGCATTGAAGCAGTCCTACCGCCAGATGCTAGAACTAGACCGATCGCACGTTAAGGTGGTTTACCTCAAAGGCTCGTTTACCATGATTGCCGATCGCCTTGCCCACCGCCAGCAGCACTTTATGAACCTGGACTTGCTCAAGAGCCAATTTGAGGCATTGGAGGAACCTACGGAAGGGTTGGGTGTTGATATAGACCAGTCCCCAGAGGCGATCGTGCAACAAATCAAATCAAGGCTTAGCCTCTAACCTCCTAGTTTAAAAAAAATATACCCCTCCTTCCATCAGGAAAGGGGGGTATATAGATAACAGGCAAATTACAACTGATGCAAGGTCTAGGCTTAAGCTTCAGACTTCACAGCTTTAGCAACTTGGCGCTTTAGCAAAGGCGTGGCAAGCAGACCCACTGCTAGCAGACCTAGCATAGAGCCGGGTTCTGGGGTAGAAGCAACGCGGTAGGCATGGTTGTCAGTTTCAAAGGCAAGGCCATTTGCGCGGAGGACAACCTTGTCAAAGGATTCACCTTTGCCAGCAAAGATGTCAACAAAGACGTTATCACTCGATCCAGTCCAGTTTCCGGTAGCCGTATTTGACACATCTTTGCCGCTGAAGGTCTTGAGTAGGGTATTACCTTTGTAGAGGTCAACATAGTTGTGGGTGTCAACTGATCCCCAGTACAATCCAAAGAAATCAACTGCCTTAGTAAAGTTCACGCTGACTGAACCTGTTGAACCAGCAACGCCACTTCCCACAGGAGCGATCGTTAGGTATTTGGTGGCATTCCCTAATGGTGTGGCATGGTGTCCAGCTTTGCTACCCTGGACAACTCCAGGAGTACCGCTGGGAGTGGAGTAGGTGGCGAATCCAGAGGTAGGTGCCCCCGACTCAAACGTGATAGTCTGAGACCCAGATACGTTAGAGACGTATCCTGAGCCAGCAGCCGCCTTTCCACCGATGGATAACGAAAAAGCGTTTGCTGGGCTGACATTTGCGATAGCAACTGCTGCTCCGATCGCAACCATTACTAAAACTTTTAATTGACTCATGGAACGCTCCAAATAGCTGGGGTTGAATGTGGAAAAGGTCTAGGATGTGGATAGGGAAAGACTTTAAGACTGGATTTATCACCTAGTTAAGTCATAACCCTCGTAACGTCCTGCATATCTATTAGATAACCCACTCCTAGAGGGCAAGTGTGCAAGTGACCCTTAGTTTATTGGACTCTTCACACCAGCCAACTCAAAAATAAAGCCGAGATATAGATAGGGTGGCGATTGAACTTTAAAGTGATGGTTGTCACGTTCGATCGTGATATATGCGGGCATCAGCAACTTTCCTACTGAATGGAGTTTCAGTATAAATTCGGTGTCTAGCTTTAGGTTGAGTAGAAGACTTACGTTTCAGAAGATTCAACCTCTTTGTAGGGCGATCGTCTTTACACTAAGTTCAATAGAACTCCCCTATATCTACCTATGATCGATCACGACCATCTCTTCAAAGAATTACTTTCAACCTTCTTTATCGAATTTCTAGAACTATTCCTGCCAGAATTAGCGAACACCATTGAGCCAAATTCCATTCGCTTTCTGCAACAAGAGTATTTTCTGGACTTGACCTCTGGAGAGGAAAAGGTTGTTGATTTGCTCGTGGAAGTCAAACAAGCAGGGGAAGACATGGCATTTTTGGTGCATCTGGAAGCCCAAGCCTCCTCCGAAGCCAACTTCACCCGTCGCATATTTTTTTACTTTGCTCTGCTGTATCAGAGGTATCTACAACGGGTCTATCCGATCGTGGTTTTCTCCTTTGACGAACCCTATCGCGCTGAACCGCACCAGCATCGTGTCGAGTTTCCCACCCTGAAAGTCCTGGAATTCAACTTTGCCTCGATTCAACTCAATCGCTTGAACTGGCGCGACTATCTTAATCAGCCGAATCCTGTAGCCGCAGCCTTGATGTCCAAGATGCGAATTGCCCCAGCCGATCGCCCGAAGGTGAAAGCCGAGTGTCTGCGATTGCTGGCAACCTTAAAGTTGAACCCTGCGCGAACCCGACTGATTTCGGGATTTGTGGATACATATCTGGTATTAAACTCCCAGGAAAAACAGGTGTTTGAGAGTGAACTGGGTAAAATAGAGGCAACACAGCGGGAGGGAGTTATGGAGATTGTCACCAGTTGGATGAGGGAAGGCATGGAGCAGGGTATGGAGCGGGGTATGGAGCGGGGTGCGGAGCGTGAGCGGGCGCTTGTTCTCCGTCAACTTACCCGCCGAGTAGGGGAAATTCCAACCTCTTTTCGATCGCCCCTCGACTTGCTATCCCTAGAGCAACTAGAAGTATTGGGGGAAGCACTGCTGGACTTCACGACGATCGCTGACCTCGAAGCTTGGCTGCAAAATCATTAGGAAGGATGAGGGCGATCGAGTTTTGGCTTTGTCTAGATACATAAACTCTCCCCTATTCAATCCTAATCAGAAACCACTCATTGCTTTACAGGAATCACGATCGCAAATTCTGTTCCTTCTCCAGGGGTTGAGTGGCAGTGCAATTGTCCTTTGTGTCTCTGGGTAACAATTTGATAGCTGATCGAAAGTCCCAATCCTGTGCCTTGCCCGACAGGTTTAGTGGTAAAAAAGGGATCAAATAGGCGTTGTTGGACGGTACTAGGGATACCTGGGCCATTATCAGCAATGCGAATGGTGATGCGATCGTCCTCCACCTGAGTAGAAATCCGAATATGGGGGACAGAGCAACTATCCTCTATCTCCCATCCGCTATGTTCTGTAACTTCTGCCAGGGCATCGATCGCATTGGTCAAGATATTCATAAATACCTGATTGAGTTGCCCAGCGTAACATTCTATCAGGGGCAACTGACCATACTCTTTAATAATTTGAATCCGAGGGTAGTTTGGTCGGGTATGGAGGCGGCTTTGCAAAATTAATAGGGTACTTTCAATGCCCTCGTGGATGTCAACCACTTTCATATCGGATTCATCCATGCGGGAAAAGGTGCGGAGCGATCGGACAATCTTCTGAATCCGCTCCGTTCCTGCCTTCATAGAAAGTAATACCTGGGGCAAATCATCCATCAGAAACTCAATATCCGTTCGCTCTGCTTGGGCTTGAATGTCTGGATGGGGCTGGGGGTAGTGTTTGATATAAAGCTGGAGTAAGTCCAGGAGATTTTGGGTATAATCCCTGGTATGGATCAGATTGCCATGGATAAAGCTGACGGGATTATTGATTTCGTGGGCGACTCCCGCTACAAGTTGCCCCAAGCTAGACATTTTTTCGGTTTGCACCAGTTGGGATTGCGTCTTCCGCAACTCAGACAGGGTTCCCTCTAGCTGAAGGGTCTGATACCGCAGATCAGCTTCCGAGTCTCGCAGTGCTTCCTCAGCCCGTTTGCGTTCAGTGACATCGATCGCCGTGCCTGCCATACCGCTGACATTGCCCTTGTCATCCCACAGCACATCCCCCACGCCGCGAATCCAACGCACACTGCCATCGGGTTCAATTGTACGATAATCCACCTCATAGCGAGATTCCTGGGCTAAGGCTCCGGCGATCGCCTGGGTCACAGTATCGCGATCGGCGGGGTGGATACCATCTAGGTATGTTTCATAGCTACCGACGAAATCAGAAGATACTCCGCTAGTCCCCGCCTGTTCTCCTTCTCCACTGTGGGGGCGCGTTCTGCTTGCCTCTAGCTGCCATGTCCAGACCTTCATGCGGGCGGCATTGAGGGCTAAGCGCAATTGACTTTCACTGTAGCGGAGGGCCGCTTCAATCCGTTTGCGTTTCGTGAGGTTATGGACATTGGCGAGAATTACATCTTGACTGCCTAACCGAAGGCGGCGTAAAACAATCTCCACATCAAAGTAGGTGTTGCTATGGGGTCGTTTTGCCTCCCACTCAAAGCATTGCACCGAGCCACCCACGGCTGCCTCCCAATAGCAGGTAAAATCAGCGATCGGATTATTGGGGCTGGAGTAATCCCCTTGCAAGGAGAACTGAGTTGCAGCTTCGCGGCTGACTTCAAATAACTCCAAGGTGCGACCATTCACGCCTAACACGGTGCCATCTAGGGTATGAACTAACACGGCATCAGAAACACCATTGAAAATACCTCGCATAATTTGCTCTGCATTTTGCTGGGTGAGTTCTGCTTGCTTGCTTTGGGTAACAATTTCCGTTATCAATAGGAGTCCTGCGCCTGCCCCCGTATTTACCCCGGTTGGTATTCCTGTGTTCCAGGGACGCACTTCCCACTTAATCCAATCGATCGTGCCGTCGGAGTGAATCCATAGCTCATCCTCACCGCGCTCGATCGCCCCTGCCAAACACCCTTGATAGATCAGGTGCCATCGCTTATCCAAGTGGGGAAATACATCATAGTGACATTTCCCGATAATGTCTTGCTGTGCCAGTCGATAATCCGTGAGCCAGCGCTGCGTCAGGAAACGATATCGCAGATCGCGATCGACGATCGCCATTGCCACAGGTGTAAAATTGCTCATTAAAGCAAGCCAGGTATCTTGCTCCTGAATTGCTGGATTATGCTCAGCCACTAACCACTCCTATGCATTTGCCTAAAATCTTCTATGTCAGGACATCTAATGAGGCACACCTGATGGGGATGAAAGAGTTTAGAGTGTTTCTTGGCAATCTCTTCAACAATCAGAGTTTGATTGGAGTGACCCTCGGAACATTTTTAAACTTAAGGATTATTGCTTAGAGCAATATTACGGCGATGGGCAACGGTTCAAGTTAATAAGTTGAACAGTTCATCATCTAGGTCATAGCCAAACATCTGGGCCATAGATTTAATCCGCGATGAGTTAATCATGCCTTGAGTTCGCATCCACTGACTCAGGACAAACACCTTCTGCATCACAAAAATTTCTAGTGCTTCTGGGTTGTACTGGATTCCTTCTTTGGCACTAAATTGATGGGGCACCAGCATGGCTGCGTATCGGGCGAGTTCTCCCGCCTGCCAATCGAGCAAAAGAGGGAGCCAGGGATAGGTGGCATCGAGGTAGATGAACCACAGGCGCACCTCTGGAATCTCTGGAAGCTCCCTAGGGTCGTCAGGGGACTGAGGATAGTCGATCGTAAAACAAATTTGTTGTTCCTCAGAGATCACCCCTGCCTGGGTAACCCCCGCTTCTGATAAGGTGCCCCTGTCTAGCCAAGCAGCGATCGTCGATTTCACAGGCGACAGATCTAATGTTTGCAGATGAGTTGCGTTGAGGGTGATGTTGAGGGGCATTGAAGGTTGAGGGGGATGGTGTACCTGCAAGGACAGCCGATCGTCGCCCTACCCTTGCTTTTAGATTTTCTCAGATTTTGTCCGCATCAAAAGTTACAAATTAGTGTTACACATTCACCCAACTTTTGCTGCAACTGAGTTTGGGCATTGCCGCAGTAGATGCTAATTTCAATCCAGCCGTGACTGCCGACTAGCGCTATAGGTTCTCTCAAAGGACGATCGCCATAGGCTTGGCAACCTGGAACCCTCTGACCGGCAACGATTACCGCCCAATTCTCACCCACCCGTGTTCCTGGAAGGGTGGTGATGAGATTGCCGAAGTGATCAATGTATTGAATAGAGCCAATAATTCCTCCGTTGATGGAAACTAATTGAGCTTCATCTAGAGAGACCAAGGTTTCTAGCGAAATGGGTGTTCCTAATTCTGCTAGGGAAACACCGCTGGCTAAGTGGGCACCCACGGTTGCAAAAATATCTCGCCCGTGAAAAGTCTGGCTGGGACGAGGTGTGAGCCAGTAGCGCGGATTGGTTAACTCAACCGCTGCCATTGCTGGAGCCTGGCTCAACACTCCGCTGAATAGGCCATTGTCGGGGCCCACCAAAAAGCCGCCCACAAATTGAATCGCTACGGCCCGCCGCTTTCCCCCTACCCCTGGATCAACGATCGCCACATGCACGGTACCCGCTGGGAAATAGGAGTAAGCTGCCATCAGATTAAACCGGGCTGCGGCAATATCCTGGGGCGGAATTTGGTGAGTCAGGTCAATCACGGTCAGATTGGGGTTAATCTGCGCGATCGTTCCCTTCATCACCCCAACATAGGCATCCCTTAGCCCGAAATCACTCAGGAGTGTTAGTAGATTTGACATTCATTTAGGCTACTGAATCCACTGTGGAAACGTGAGATTATCTCATACCCATCCGAACCCCCTCACCCTAGCCCTCTCCCCAAGGAGAGGGAACAAAACCTGGATCGGCTCCCCTCGCCCCTTGGGCTTGTCATTGCCAACATTTTTGAGAAATCGAAGATTTCTCAAAAATGTGAATTCTAAACCTCTTAAAAGTCCCAAATTGTCGCCCGAACCGCCCCCCTGCCCCC
>JARCMD010000336.1 GCA_030248885.1 Leptolyngbyaceae cyanobacterium MP9P1.79
CCTCCCCCCCCAAATTTATCGCCCCGATCCCACAACCACCAAGCCCAAGGAACCCCGGCTCCCAAGGTTCCGCATCCCTGCTGCGATGGCTACCCCAGCGAGTCCCGTGAGTTCTGCTCCTGGGGAAACCAGTGAGGCAGAGAGCTTGGCGATGCCCCTGTTGGAACCGTTGCTGGAGGAGATATCCATTGCGCTGGATGAATCGATCGCCGCAGAAGTGATTGCAGTTGTCGCAGATACCCAGCCCAATGAATTGCCAAAGCCTGAACCCATTGATGCAACGACTGAGGCAACGACTGAGGCAACGACTGCCGATCGCGCCCCTGCGCCCCCCGATGCCCCCATTGCCATGGCAGGCTTTCAAGCCCTGAACTCCAAGGATCGATTCTGGAGCCGCTTAAATGCCCTGGCTCAGGATGCGGAGCTATCGGAATTGCTGAAAGATGACAATGGCAACAGTCCCTTTACCTTCGATGACATCACCGACGGAGCAACTCCCAGCGATACAGCCACAGACAATTCAGCCACAGACAATTCAGCCACAGACAACCCATTTCTATGGGACGCTGAGGGTGAATGGGCTGCCAAGGAAATTGTGGTAGAAGACGATATCTCAGTTCAAGCCAGTCGTTTTCGTCACGCCGCCCCTGTAGATGTGCCTGCGCCCCTGATTCTCCGTGAAGATGAAGCAGTTCCCACCCCAGAAATGGAAGTTTCCATGGGCGAATTGGTGTCAGGTAAAACGGTAACTGTACGGGTGCGCTTGCCGCAACTTGTGCCCCGCATCTATGTGAAATTGTGGATTAGCGATCGGCAAACTCGCACCCTGTTGGATGGGCCCCGCTGGCTGGTCGATTTCTTCCCCAATGGCTACGGCGACTTGGAGGTTGGGACGCAACTCACCGTGCCCTTCGGCAGCTTAGAAGTGTTGTTTGAGGCGATCGCCGTGGAGATGCACACCCAGCGCGAAAGCCGCAAAACCACAGTCTCCCGGCTCGTCGTTCCCCCTGGTTTGCCCACGTTGGTTTTTGACGATTTGTAGGCGATGGGCGATCGTCCAAGTATTAGACGCTGCCCACACGCAAGGTTGGCAATATTAGGGTTTAACCTGGTCGCCGCTGGTCGGCCCGGCGGGCAATATTGAGTATTTGCTCTGGTTGGGGATGGATGGTTTGGCGCAACCGATGGAACTGGAACAGGTTGTGCGCCTCACTAAAATGGCTCAGGCTAAGTTGCTGCAACGCAGTCTTTAGGTGGCTGACTGGCTTGGAGTTGTTGGAGTTGGGCGATCGTGAGTCCTATAACATCAGCGATCGTTTCTAGAGGCAGATGTTTGCGGAGCATATTGAGGGCGATCGTCTCTCGCACTTCTTGCCTGACTCGTTGAGTGATTTCCTCGAGGGTTGCCACATCCGTTGCCGCTTGCAGCAAGTGATTAATAAACGAGATCGCCTTCACTGGGTCTTGTACCCCCGCTAATAACTCACTCAGCGCAGATCCACTCGCTGCTAAATCTCCCTCTACTCCTTGCTGCTGCCACAACTCAGCTAGGAAGTCTCCCTGGACTCCTACACTTCCCCCTTGGGGGTCAAGACTCGCATAGACATACCCTAGTTCGAGGACAGATTGCACTAGCCTATTGTAGGCATCTCCTGTCACTGTGAGGTTCTGTTCCTGGAGATAAGGATGATAGTGAGACGCGAAATTTAATCAGACCTATTTTTTACAAACAGACGGATCTTGACAGTGCCTAGATACATCGAGATATGGAGTATCAAGTCCCTTTTCTTGTTGTGCCAGAAGTATGCTAGTATCCCAAACTTTTCCTGCCTGCTCACCCGTAGAAGGCTCTATTCGATAATAGCCACTTAATACATTCTTTTCTCCATCTGGGTTCCACCAAGGTATTTTTATATCCCCATTTTTGATACTTCGCCTTTTGGGATTTGGCCCTAAATTACCTAACATACCGGCATCAGACAAGGCTGCTTTGATCTCAGATCGGCTGGCTGAGAGTTTTATAGTCATTGACTCTACTGTCCCATCTCTAGTTTCAACATTGTATAGGGCTTTCAGATTCTGATAGCCCTTCGGCAACTTCATTCGCGTCATTGCCTCAATTTCACTCAGACTAGGAGTAGTACTCTCTTGCAAGTATGAGTCGGTTAAAACATAATCCACAACTAGGATAAGCGCACGCTTAAATAGAAACTGAGCAGCCCAAAACACCACGACAGCTAAAATAATCCAAACAAATTTCTTCTTCATATGGACTCTAGTATTTCCAAGTAAAAAATAGAGAACCACCCATTGAATATTCTTTCGAGACTCCTGATTGATGTAAGCTACCTAGAACTTTGTCGGAGAATCTAATTCCTTCAATGGGCGTTGTTTTTTTCTGATCCCAGTTATAGATGTCTTTAAAGTGGATTTTTACCTCTACCACTTGAGAAGAGCCTGTCTTTACTTGTGCGGTATACCAATATGTGTAGCCACCCATAGCAAAAAACCAATCTGGGGAATCGCGTTTTCTAACATAGTCAGGTTTCTGCTCTCCTTCAATTTCATAATCAACATTTGTTGATCCTGACAACACTCTTGCAAGTACCTCCTGTTTGATTTTTGCAATATTTTCTAGGGCGTGTCATCATTCAAATCTGGAACGTAGTCAGAGCAAGGCTTTCATGGCTATCCACCAAAAATGGGCTTAAGGCTGGAATCCAAGCTCCGTAAGGAATACCAGCCAATTGATAACACGCCCTAGAGCCACCTGGATTTTTCTTAAAAATCCGCCCGCAGAATCTCTTCGCCTCGGCGGTAAATCTCACGGGCATACTCCGTCCACGTCCCCTGTCCCCAGTACCGAAAGCAACTGGTTTGCAGCAATAAATTGTGCAACAGCGCATTGCGGTAACGCGGTTGTCGCGTCAGTGGCTCATCTGTTGAGTTGGCAGAAACTAATGGCCCGATCGCCTGGTGAAAGTGGGCGCTGAGTTGCTGCATCGGGGCTAGCACATTGTCATAGCCCTTGACCCAACTTAAATGATTCGTCCAAGAGGCTCCATCAATATGAAACGTGGGGTCGGATTGTTGCAGGTGGACGATCGCCCGCTCCACGGCTTCCGGCGACACTGGCTCTGGCACCTGCTGCCAAATTTTGTGCTGCCCCACCGTTTGACAGGTGGGAAAGTCCGCTATCCCGTAGCCTGCTGCCTCCAGCAACTCCAAATATTCCGTGCCGCATAGCCCCACAACGCGCCGCTGTTGCCCCATGTCCTGCCAGGCATTGCGGAAGCCCCCCGGAAACTCATTCATCATCACGCCGCCATTCTCGCCATCTCCAATTTGGGTGACGATCGGGGGCACCTCTCCCTGCCCCAAGTGCTGACGTGACAAGGTTTTTGCCTCGTAGTAGGGCTGCATCTGCGCCACCAGTTTTGTATCCGATCCCTGGGTTTTAATCAGCACCGCGATGCTAGCACTCTCGCCCTGAGAATTCTGCGCCACCAAACGGTGCGGTAAGTGCTTATATTCCAAGGGTTGCCCGGTCAGCGTTTCCACTGAATGTTCCTGCACCATCACCCAGCGGTAGCCACAGTCCAGTAACGCGATAACAAACTCATACAACCCGTCGGGATGGTTGGGCAAATGCATCTCTGGCGGAGAAAATCCCTTGACTCGCCCCAGCGCTTCCCAGCCAAAGATCGCTGCAAAGTGATGCTGCCAAGCTTGGATGTGCAGCTTCAGATCAGGAATAGGCGTGGAGGAAACCACCGCATGACCCCACATCGTTCCCAGCCATTCCACATAGGGCTGATAGTCGGGGCTGGAGGTGATTTGTTGCAGGCGATCGAGAATATCGCTGCGTCCCATTTGCTGCAATCCCCAGAGCAGATTCCCGGAGTAATCCAACATCACACGGGGGTTACATCCTTGGGATACCAGTTCTGGAATCAGGTCTGCCATCCGGGTGTAGCAGTGGGCAAAGGCTGCGGCATTGTGGTTATCCCCTTCATTGGGATGCTCAAACATATGCTGTAAATTGCCGATTAGCTCCCCATTTTGACCCGCCGGAATGGTGGGTTGGTGCATGTGGAGGGCGATCGTAAACCCAGCGGTCATTTCTGACAGAGAAAGATTTGTCCTGGGTAAAAACACATGCTGATCCTGTTGCACCACCGACCGCACCTCTGTCTCCCAGCCACAAATATTCGGGAGTCCGTCGATCGCTGCGGGCAGCAACACGTCAGGCAACTGGATCGCGTGGTTTAGGACTGGAAAAGACATAGGGATTGGGTGAAAGTTCAGTCTTCACCGTAGCACCTTGGCTGGTGGTAACTGAGCCTATCTACTCCATTAACGGAACTGATTGATTCAGGGGTTAAGATGACTGGATAGCGATCGAGGGGAGTGCTATGCTCGAAGCAATAGGTCAATTGTTGAGTCCGAGACTAGCCCCACACTTTTTAGTCGCCCTCAACACTCAATTGGTGTAGACCTAGTACTTATAAGTCCTCTTCCAGAACTCCTACAACTTATTCTTAATTTCCTAGCAGCATCTATGAATACTCCGTTTCACATCATCGTAGAAGGTAATCCGGCGATCGTTTATGGCAGTCGTGGCGGCGATCCTAATAAGGTTCTACCCATTTTGGATCGATTTTTGGACACATTTTGGCAAGAGAGAGATACTTCTGGAGAAATGTGTGAAACTCCTGAATGCCTAGTGGCGCAAATCATTGTGCGATTTGGCTTTGAGAGTTGCGAAGATGACTTCTCCAACTTGCGGGTGGGAGTACACTACAACTCCAATGCCAAATATCTCTACCAAATTGCCCGCGATCGATCGGTGACCGTGTGGGTTCCTGATGTTGCCTATCAGACCACTCCTAACTTAGGTATCAAGGGCTGTCGATCGCTCACCCCTGAACTTGCTCACTGATAGAGATTAACCCAACAGCCTCCAGTTTGATGAACAGTCAATGACGGGGTGGGGAGAAGCAGGGCTGGTTTATCAGAGCAATACTTCGGACAGTTTTTGTGGAGGTGCTGGAAATTCTGTGGTACAGCCAGTATAGACCCTCACCCTAAATCCCTCTCCCAAGAGGCTTGTCATTACCAACATCTATTAAACAGCTTAGAGAGTGTCTGACAAATGCTTTAGATCTTGCACTTGCCCCCTTTTCATGTATGCCTGAAAGGCTTTAAGTCCCCAATTCTGGGGAACTTCGATCTCAGAACCCCCAGAATTGGGGGGCAGGGGGGCGGTTCGGGTGACAATTTGGGACTTCTAAGAGGTTTAGAATTCACATTTTTGAGAAATCGAAGATTTCTCAAAAATGTTGGTGATGACAAGCCCAAGAGGGGAGAGGGACTTCAATC
>JARCMD010000337.1 GCA_030248885.1 Leptolyngbyaceae cyanobacterium MP9P1.79
ATTCTCATTTTGAAACATTTGCACTAATTTCGGAGGTTTAACCGCGATTTTCACCTAAATTCTTGAACGGTAGAATCGGTGTTTCAGCTAGTTAATTGGATGGCAGCAATACATTTGCATTACAGGAATTTCCATAATGAGAATTGCTGAGTGGCAAGAGGATTGATAAGACTAAATACTTACTATATTTTCAATAAGCTTGCTTACGTGTAACAAACCCCTTATATTTATTCATATAACTTAATACATGAGTTAGCGCTCACCCAGGAGAACTTCTATGACTAGCCGTGGATATACCGTTGAAGAGCAAGGTAGGCTTAATAACTTTGCTGTCGAACCCAAAATGTATGTCGATGAAACAGCGTCCTTTGGGTTTACTGAACAGGCTGAGAAGCTCAACGGCCGCTTGGCAATGATTGGGTTTGTGTCACTTTTAGCCTTGGAAATCTTGACAGGACATGGATTAATTGGGTTCTTGGCCAGCTTGTCCTAGTCCTAACGCTTTAGCTGTACAGTCTGAAGGCGATCGTTAAGTAGGTAAATGGAGATTTTTAATTATGGCTTTAACCCTTGCATCCGCTCAAACTATTTTCTCTAGCACTCAAGTTCCTAGCCCGATTCCAGCCACGATTGCCTTATTCGAGCAACTGGATGTTGATGACCAGCTAGCGTTTTTGTGGTTTGCTTACACCGAGATGGGCAAAACGATCACCCCTGCTGCTCCTGGAGCCGCACGGTTGCAGTTTGCCGAAGGTCTACTGGGTCAGATTAAGAGCATGCCTCAGCCAGAGCAAACGCAAGTAATGCGTGATATCGCCAGTTGTGCAGATACTCCAAGCGGTCGCACCTACGCTGCCTTTAGTGTCAACACCAAGTTGGCTTTTTGGTATGAACTGGGAGAGTTTATGAAGCAAGGTATTGTGGCCCCGATTCCTCCTGGCTACCAAATGTCGATCGGTGTGAGAGCGCTTCTGGAGTCTGTTCAACAGCTTGATCCCGGACAGCAGATTACAGTGTTGCGGAACACAGTGGTTGGCATGGGATACGATGTCTCTGCCCAGTCTCCCAGCAGCTATCCCACCAGCGAACCCCTGTTTGAGCGGACTGTCCCCGCCCCCACCAAAGTGGCGATCGAAGGCGTGACAGAGCCAGCCGTGTTGGGCTACATCGAAGCCATGAACACCGATAACTTTGATGCCGCCGTGGCCCTATTTGCCGATAACGGTGCCCTGCAACCCCCCTTCCAGAAGCCGATCGTGGGCCGCGATGCCATCAAGCAATACATGCAGTCGGAGGCTCAGGGACTCAACATGATGCCCCAGCAAGGGATTACTGAGTCTAGGGAAGATGGGTCGAAGCAGCTTAAAGTTACGGGAATTGTGCAAACTCCCTGGTTTGGAGTCAACGTTGGCATGAATATCTCGTGGCGGTTTTTAATTGATGGACAAGGTAAAATCTTTTTTGTGGCGATCGACATGTTAGCTTCTCCCCAAGAGCTAATGAACTTGCGCCGCATCTAAGCCTCAAATCCTTTTAATCTCTCCAGAACCCCATTTCTTTGAGAAATCGGGGTTCTTTTAACTGAAATCCATTTCCGTTGCCTTTCCGGCATGAACTAAAGCCAATTTTTCATAGTGCTGAGCATGGGCGATCAAGTCTGCGGCTTCGGAGTCGGAAACCTCGCGGAGGAACTTGGCGGGAACTCCCACTACGAGCGATCGGGCCGGCACATCCTTCGTCACCACCGAGCCAGCCCCAATGATACTTCCAGTACCAACTCGCACCCCGTCGAGGACGATCGCCCCAATGCCAATCAGGCAGCCGGATTCAATGTAGGCACTGTGAATCACAGCACGATGGCCAACGGTGACATAAGCTTCCAACACCGTCGGTTTATCAGGATCGCCGTGCAAAATTGCGCCATCTTGGACATTGGTGCAGGGCCCGATCGCAATGCGCTCTAGATCGCCCCGCACTACTGCCCCATACCAAATACTGGCTCCAGTAGCAATGTCTACGCGACCGATCACGGTGGCATTGGGGGCCACAAAGGCCGCTTGGGATACATCGGGCAATTGACTGATGGAAAACTGTTCTGATGTAGGATAATTAGGTGCCATCGGTGGTATTCAAGGCTTAACGAATCGTATTAAGTAGCTGGGTGAAATTAAACTAAAGATGATTTTGGGGTGGAACCCCCTGCCTTGGGGCAACGCCGTTCGACTGAGCGCTCACGCCGAAGCCCCCATTCCCCTTCTTACAATTAATTACACCTACCTACTTAGCATTACCCTACCCAGATTTCGCAGCATTGAAAACCTCTCAAAATCCCTCAAAACGGGTTTCCCAGATTTCTCAAACTGGGAGAACTGCTAGAGCGGAGTGCAAAAGAGCTAGGGAGTATAATAAAATCACTGGCACTGAGACATAGAAACCATGCAGATGCAATCCTCATGATGAGTTCAGGCTTGCAATATCCTATTTTTGGTCCGGAGATTCAGTGCCCTCACTGTCGTCAGATCATTCAAGCGTTAACGCTGACAGATACCTATCTTTGTCAGCGGCACGGGGCATTTGAGGCAGATCCGAAAACGGGTGAACTTGTGCATCTCCAGTCGGGACGACATTGGCGACGGTGGAACAATGAGTGGTATCGCCAGCATAATCATCCTGATGGCATTCGCTTTGAGATTCACGAAGCCCTCGATCGGCTCTACACCCAAGGATATCGGGCAACACGGGTGATTATTGCCCAACGTTATAAGGAGTTGATTAGTGCTTATCTGGAGCGCAGCACCCCTTGGCGCGGGCAAACTGAAGGCACCCATCCTCGCTTGTATGGATTGCCTGTGGACTTTAGCCCCGACCCAACCTTGGAACCCTGCTGGGAGGTCATTAACTTTGATCTAGAGAAAGAACCGGGCGCGCCTGTACGATACCCTTACTTTCGGCTATTTGAATGATGACTGAGACAATAGTCAAGTATTTCTTCATTTCCTTGAGAAATACTTGACGATGGCTTAATTAGGAGCGGGTTTACAAAGCTAATTGTTGGCTTTACAAACTATTTACCTACGCCAGACTTAATAAATGAAACCTGAGAAACCACTAATGGGGAGCATCTCAGTTTTGTAGAGGATACGCCAAAACCCCCTCATCCCCCAGCCCCTTCTCCCAAGAGGAGAGAAGGGGAGCAAGATCAAAGTCCCTCTCCCAGGTGGGGAGAGGGATTTAGGGTGAGGGTTGCAAAAGTGAGATGCTCCCCTACTAATGCTGTGTCAAGAAAATTTTGAGGGGTCGAAGACCCTCAAAATTTAACTCCAACTAACCTCCCGGCTTTCAGCTACCTGTCAAGTAATTATTGACAGACTACTAGAGCAATAGTAGGTTTGAGTGCGCCGATCGCCTCACGCTGTTACGGTTGCTATCGCCCGATCGACAGCTTGCAGGGCTTGCTCAATTTCTGCCGCTGTCACAATGAGCGGGGGCACAAATCGGAGAACTTTGGGGCCGGCTGGCACTAAAAGGAGACCTTCTCCGATCGCCGCCTTGACGATTTCTCCCGCTGTCAACGCGATCTCTGCTTTGAGTTCCAATCCAGTAATCAGTCCCCAACCCCGCACTTCGGCGATCGAATCGGGGTACTTATGGGCGATGGCCCGCAAACCTTGGCGGAGTTGCTCTCCCCGTTCCTGAGCATTGACGATTAAGTTGTCCCGTTCCAGAGTTTGGCAAACACTTAGCGCTACGGCACAGGCGAAGGGATTGCCGCCAAAGGTACTAGCGTGATCCCCTGGTTGGAAGATGGAGCAGAACTCTTTCGCCAATAGGGCCCCGATCGGAATTCCCCCGCCCAAACCCTTGGCGCTGGTGAAAATATCCGGTTCAATGCCTAGATTTTCGTAGCCCCAGACTTTGCCCGTCCGTCCCATGCCAACTTGGACTTCATCCAGAATCAGCAGAATCCCCTTTTCGTCACAAATTTCTCGAATGCGCTGGAAGTAAGCCCGCTCACCAGGACGCACACCGCCCTCACCTTGCAGAGCTTCCAACATAATGGCAGCGACTTGACGTTCAGCTTGATCGAGGTGGTCGATCGTTGCTTCCAAGGCTGCAATATCGTTATAAGGAACATGGTGAAAACCAGGCACCAGCGGGCTAAATCCTTTCTGGTACTTTGGTTGCCCTGTGGCGGTGACTGTTGCCAAGGTGCGCCCGTGGAAACTGGCATGGGCAGTCAAAATCACAGGAAACTCAATCCCCAGAACGGTATGGGCATACTTACGGGCTAGTTTAATTGCGCCTTCGTTGGCCTCTGCCCCAGAGTTGCAGAAAAAGGCGCGATCGGCACAGGAATGATCAATCAGCCAGCGGGCCAAGGCTCCCTGCTCTGGAATATAGTACAGGTTAGAAACGTGGTGGAGCGTCTGAATTTGTTGGGTAACGGCAGCGACCATCGCAGGATGGGCATGACCCAAGGTGCAGGTGGCAATGCCTGCCACAAAATCGAGATACTCTCGTCCTTCTGTATCCCATACACGACAACCAGCCCCCCGTTCCAGTGCTAAGGGATATCGCCCATAGGTTGTCATGACGGCGCGATCGAACTCGGCAGCGTCAAAGGCAGACATCGGCTCGGCAAGTAATTCTGCGGGGATCGGGGGATGCTGGAGGAGTACCATTACAGTTATTAGTTACGGTGAATAATTAATCGAACAAATGCAATAGCTTTAAATTGTAAGGGCTTTCTCATAGTGAAGTTGTATAACGCATCGCAATTTGCAAACGATCGGCGTTATGGGTTCAGCTATGGCAAAGCTCTTTGTCGGAACAGGAGAGGATTTTACATCTGTGACTGAGTTGCTGCTTCTGACTCGCTGCGACAGTATGATACTCTTCGGATCACTCAATTAGGTGAGGGGGCATTTTAGTGAAAGTTCGATATCTCAATAGTCCGGACAGTTTGTTGAACGATTCTACAGGGCTTGCAGGGCTTGCAGTTCCAGGATTGAGCTATTTTTTCAAAGTTAGCTCTGCTCCTGAC
>JARCMD010000338.1 GCA_030248885.1 Leptolyngbyaceae cyanobacterium MP9P1.79
CGAGAAACGGCTACGAGAGAATCAGGGTTCCAAGATTCGAGATTATCCGTACAGGTAGCTTTTGACCTTCAAACCGACCCTTTTCAAACAGCCTCTTAGACGGAAAAATTCCGTCTATTAATTGTTATGCCGCAGGATTAGCTATAGAAACAAGACTTGAAGATTCTTTATCCAAATCTAAAATTAACGCTTCGAGTGTGTCTATGAGAGGATGGTTTTAAACCTGCCATAGACTGCTAAAAATGGATACAGATACTAACCAGAAACTAGAATATCTTTACAAAGAGTATGTGAGACTCAACGAAAGGGCTGATGAACTTATAAAAGATATCCTTGATGACTTTAAGCTCTTTGGCGCAGCAGGCGCAACTATAGTTCTATGGAAGCCCATTTCTGAGATACTTGTGCCTATAAATTCTAAGCTTGACCCCAGTGCCATTTTGTTTCTAGGCTTCTTAAGCATATTAGGGATTGCTGGAATAATTTCATATTTGGGTTTGCTTAAGCACGCTTATGCATGGTATTTTGTTCGCAACCTTCAAGCGTATGAAATAGAAATTAAAAAAATATTAGGAGAATCAGAGGATTCGGAGCTTTTCAATTTCAACTTAGGCAAGAGTGAGAAAAAGTTTATTTCGACGGTTTACAAGACTTCTTCTATCGCTCTTATGGTAGCCTTCTTCCTTTTCATCAATCTCATGCCGTTCATAATACTTTGCTATGCAAAGGTTGTGTATGCAGTAATTTATTTGGTAGTATCACTGCTAGGTTCGATAACCTATTTTCAGCTACTGAAACGAGTTGTTTTCAAGTACTGAATGCAATTTAGGCATGTTGAAGTAGCTAATGCTAGGTCATTAGATTAGTTCAAGGTATTGAAAGGCATCTGCGTTGCGGCATAACAATTCGCTCGGAGCGGACTGACGAAAGATCTTGGTGCTGAGTTGAAAGTTACTTGCAGCCGCTCAAGCGAGCGTTAGATGGATAAGTTCCCCTCCACTGAGGGCTCAGCAGTGAACATTGAAGTCAAACTGTCTGATGATGAAGACGCTTACATCATCAAGAACCTGTGGCCTCTCTACCAGCATGACGTATCGGAGTTTGAAAGAACCCTTTTGCCCAATCGTCACGGTCTCTTCGGCGTCGATGACAGCGTCACGACGTTGGCGAGACAGGCTGACGGGCAAGACCCTTGGTGGACGGAACCGGAATCGCTTTTTCCTTACCTCATTCTTGTGGACGGATACCCGGCCGGGTTCAACCTGGTCGCGGCGCGGTCGCGTCTCCCGGACGGGATAGAGGCGGACTTCATCGTGCACGAGTTCTTTGTGCTGCACGCTTACCGTGGGAAAGGTGTTGCCGCGCGTGCCGCCATCGAGGGATTCAACATGCACCGAGGCAAGTGGGAGGTCGTGACGTGGCCCACCCATGCGAGAGCCATCGCGTTCTGGCGAAGAGTGGTCATCAGCTACACTTCAAGCGGACATTCGGAGCAGGAGGTGGACCATCCTTGGGGAAGGAGAGTCGCCTGGCGTTTCGACAACGCTGGAGACCCATCTAACCAGCCGACGCAGCGGACGGCCTTCGGCAGCCGCTGATCGGCATGGCGTTAGCTGCCTTCCTTGATTCGAGGTTCCGATTACCGAGCAGTTATCTGTTTGTGGCAGAGGTTGAGTTAGTGAAGGTTGAGTCAGTGGGAGCGATCGCATGAGTGACAAAAGTTCCAGCAGCTTTGGGTGGAGTGTCAGAGGTTGAGTGTTGAGGGCGATCGCTTGTGTATTTCGAGGTTCAGAGCGGTTTGCTGTAGAGGGGGCGATTGGTGATGGTGCTGAGGTTGAGGTTGATTAGGTTGTTGCGCGTCAGCCAGCTAACACATCATGGCAGCGGAGGTCGAAAGCCACTAGTGCTGAGTTCGAGGGCATCTGCCGCCGCTGCATTGTGCCGTTAGCGCTTGCATCTTTGCCGAAAATGCTTGAGTTGGGAAAAGTTTTTCTCCCTATTCCTTTCCCAGTAAGGGTTTAAGCCATGCTACAAGCAAGGGTCAAACCATTCTTTTCGGCAATGTTGCGACTTGGCATCAGAAAGGCGCAACATCTTCCCACAACTCTGCTTTCCGGCTAATCCGCTCAGCCTGTTGGCTTGCACTCACTCGGGTTAGTGCGTTAGTCTCTAACGCCAGTACCAGTGGGCAGTGATCGCCAGCAAAGCAGAAATCAGCGTCGGTCAGTTCGATCGCGGTTCTCAGCGCCAGCGTGTCATGAACCGACGGCAGCGTCATCATAGTGAAGCCGTCGTATTCGCACTGCAGCATGAAAGCAACCTCGCGGGCTGCCTCTGGAGTTTCAAAGAGTAATTGCATTGATCGCATGCCACGATGCTAACCCACAGACGCCCCTTCGCTTGATTAAGGACAGCTTAGGGTGAGGGCTGTGCTTGCGATCGCCTAGGGGTTTCAAAAAAGGGTCGCTTTTTCATTGTGGTAGTGCCGCAAGCTGGCAAGCGTGAGTGCCGGTTCTCCCTCCCCCACCCATTAACTTCTATTCAATAGTTAATGGGTGGGAAGGGGCTGGAAGTGTTACTGGGAGCGAGTTTGGATGGGTTGGAGTTAGAAGACTGTCTGGACGGGTGGCTTTCCGCTCATTAAGTATTTGAGGTAATATGCTGAGAAGTTAATCACTTAAAAAGGCGATCGCCATGCCGTTTCCCAAGGGGCAAAATCCCAATCATCCCGCTGCTGGATCGACCATTAAGGTGGAACCAATTCGGGATAAGAAGGCGATCGCTCGCATCAAGAAAATTCTGGGCGATCAGCCCCGTGATTTGTGTCTGTTCACACTGGGCATTAACACGGCCTATCGCGCCAATGAGTTGCTGTCACTCAAGGTAGGACAGGTGAAGAATTTGAAGGCGGGGGATGTGCTCGACTTGAAGCAGCGGAAGACGCATAAGTATCGCCCGGTGACCTTGAATCCAACGGCGATCGCGTCCATACAAGCTTGGTTGCAGGTGGGGGACTTGAAATCGGAAGACTATCTCTTTACAGGGCAACGCGGCTGTCTAACAGTAGAGACGATGAGTACACGGGTGAAGACTTGGTGCCACGATGTCGGTTTGAAGGGTAACTATGGTAGCCACACGCTACGGAAGAGTTAAAGGACTGGTCGATTTTATCTTTCAGCACAACGCTAATGTGTACCGTTTGTTGAGAGCTAGATGATGGAGCGTAGATTGTTACCCCTACTCACAGTGCAGCATCCCTAGCCGCTTCAAAGCCTCCACAACCGCTGATGTACGAGTTTTAACATCTAATTTCTGATAGATATGCTCTAGGTGTTTCCTCACCGTTGTAACGCCAACGCACAGAATATCAGCGATCTCTAGATTCTCTTTGCCCTTAGCGATCCAGTAAAACACCTCAGCTTCTCGTTTGCTTAAACCCAATAGCTCAAAAGACTCAACTGATAGTTTAGGCTGTTGTTGTTGTTCCTCTAGGAGTAGTACATATTGCTCTTGGGCAGGGTCATGAACAAACCTCGTAACCAGTTGTTTACCCTCCTGTTCCACCTTTAAGGGCAGTCGAGGCTTTGAGACCGATCCATTCTGTGAAAGCAAGGACTGTTGATACCTGACCCATCGCTGCAAATGCTCTGGTAATGATTGTCCCATCTGCCTGAATGGGAAATACTGCCGTAACCACTGCTCTGCTTTGCGAGTCATTAACTGGATGTGCCCATCCTTTGAGAGGACAACACCACCAGCGACATTCAAGGAATCGTGTAGCTGGTGGTTCTCTTGCTGCATCTGAGAAAAAAGGTGAGCCGTTTGCCGAGCTTGCATTAGATGAGGCTGCAACAAGTTGAGAATGGCGCGATCGCGTTCCGTAAAGCTTCGCTCACTCCGAAATAGGACAACCGCATCAGCATTGACTGAATTTGCATGAGGTAAAATGACTCCCATTGGTTCCTCCATACCGATAGGGCGGAGAAATGTTTGATATGTCTTCAGGCGATGAAGTTGTTGTTTACTGACAAAATCTGACAACTTAGAAACTCCAAGATCACCAGTCTTTAAGTAATGTGCTACCCACGGATGCTCATGAAAGTGTTGATTAACCACCTTCTTCACCTGACTACTAGAAATTCCGGGCATCGGTGATCCGTCTAAAAGTTGATCTTGTCTGAAGTCGATCTCACAATAG
>JARCMD010000339.1 GCA_030248885.1 Leptolyngbyaceae cyanobacterium MP9P1.79
CGCCCCTACAGGGGTAACATCTTTCTCGGAAATCTTCTTAAACCAGCAACAGTCTAGTAACTCCCCTAAAACAATCGGGGACGAATGCTGTGATGGCGGTACTGCCAGTAGTCGCGCAGGATTTCGTTGTGATCAAAGCAGAGTTTGGCTGGCACACGCCAAAACTCGAAGACTCCAATATCATCTTTAGCATCATCTGCGGCGTGAGGCTCTCCTGTGGCAGTCGCTAGAAACACGACGCTGAGGGTATGTTGGCGGGGATCACGACCCGGATCGGAATAGACATGGAATTGTTCCACCAGTTCTATCAATAGGCCCGTTTCTTCCTGAGCCTCACGTTGGGCGGCGGCTTCTGCCGATTCGTTGTAATCGATGAAGCCACCGGGAATGGCCCAGCCATAGGGAGGATTGCGCCGTTCGATTAGCACGATCGGGCGATGGGGGCGATCGATCATCTCAATCACGATGTCAACAGTGGGGGCTGGATTGCGATAAGCCACAGGTTTTTAGCAGTCGAAATTTTTAGGGTGGGAATAGGGTCACTATAGCAGGGGGGATGAGGTTTACAGCGATCGATTCTTCACAAAATGATCATAATTTAACCTGCCCTAATTATGGTAAAAAAAACTATAATTAAACCATGCTCAATTAGTAACTCTAACAGGTATATTGCCGTGTTGACTCCTGTACTTGACCGCCGCGATCGTCCTTCCCTAGATGCTTTGCCCTACGACTTATTTGGGGCAATTCAGACTCTCAAACAAGACCTCAACGCCGTCATTTTGGCTCATTACTACCAAGATTCGGAGATTCAGGACATCGCTGACTACATTGGAGATTCCCTAGGACTCTCTCAGCAGGCGGCTAGCACGAGTGCGGATGTCATTGTGTTTGCGGGAGTCCATTTCATGGCAGAAACCGCTAAGATTTTGAATCCACACAAACTTGTCCTGCTCCCTGATTTAGCGGCTGGGTGTTCTTTGGCAGATAGCTGCCCTCCTGCTGCCTTTGCTCAATTCAAGGCAAACCATCCTGGACATTTGGTGATTTCCTACATTAATTGCACGGCTGAAATTAAAGCCATGAGTGACATTATCTGCACTAGTTCCAATGCCGTGCGGATTGTGCAGCAGATTCCAGCGGACCAACCGATTATTTTTGCTCCCGATCGCAATCTGGGGCGCTATGTGATGGAGCAAACCGGGCGGGAACTCTTGCTGTGGCAAGGTAGTTGCATGGTACATGAGACGTTTTCAGAAAAAAAACTGGTGCAACTTCAGATCCAATATCCAGACGCAGAGGTGATTGCCCATCCTGAATGTGAGACCTCGGTGTTGCGCCATGCTAACTTCATTGGCTCGACGACAGCGCTGTTAAAATATAGTCAACAGAGCGATCGACAACGTTTCATCGTCGCTACCGAGCCTGGGATCATTCACCAGATGCAAAAGCAAGCGCCTGAAAAGCACTACATTCCGGCTCCGCCGATCAATAATTGTGCGTGCAACGAGTGCCCCCACATGCGCCTAAACACTCTGGAAAAACTCTACCTGGCGATGAAACACCGGACTCCAGAAATCACTCTGTCCCCAGATATTCAAGCCGCTGCCCTGCGCCCTATGCAGCGGATGTTGGAAATGAGTATTTAAGCCAGGATGCTCTATATTTCTCTATGACTCAACATCCCCATCCCGATTCGCCTGGAATCGTGGTTACCTGTGCCGTGATTACCGTCAGCGACACCCGATCGCCTGATACCGATCGCAGTGGACAATTAATCCAAACCTTGCTAAATGATGCTGGACATACCATCGGTCTATATACCCTAATTAAGGATGAACCCACCCAAATTCACACGCAGTTGATGACCCTGGGCAATCAATCTGACCTAGATGTGCTGATCTTCAATGGGGGAACGGGCATTGCTCCCAGAGATACCACCTATGACGCGATCGTGGGTGTCCTTGAAAAAACGTTGCCGGGGTTTGGGGAGCTATTCCGCTCACTCAGCTATGCAGAAATTGGCTCACGGGCAATGGCCTCACGAGCGATCGCGGGCACCTACCGCAGTAAACTAATCTTCTCGATTCCTGGCTCTACCCCTGCGGTGCAGCTTGCCATGCAGCAATTAATTTTGCCGGAGTTAGTTCATTTGGTGGGTCAATTACGGCAAACCTAGTGCAGCTTGGCAGAAGTTTATAACCAGTTAGGGGGATTGTTTTGAGTTTTGAGTTTTGAGTGCTGCTCAGTTATTTCTACTAGCCTGCACTAGTTAGTTCCTACATAGGAGTGTGGATTAAATAATCTCTAATTCCGGGTTGGAATAAGGGACTTGCGTGAAAATAAAGTACCAATAAACCGAGTTTCGACTGCGCTCAACCCTCAACCGTCGAGGGTTGAGCGCAGTCGAAACCTGTCTGAGTGGGACACTATTAACCCGCAGATCCCTAATGGCTTGCACAGGTTCGAGATTGGGGCAATCCGAAGCATATCCTTTGGGAAGCAAGCTACGGGCGAACACTTTAGAACCCAATCACAACCTTTTGCTGAATGCATAAGAAAGTTTTTGTAAACACAAATTGCGCCCCGATCCGCCCCCCAATTCTGGGGGACTTTCGAGCCATTGTTGCGCCAGAATAAATTGCCGATTAAAACCTACGAGATAGGTAGGATAGTATTTCGTCAAATCGCAACTCCCTTAACCTCTTGGAGAGCGTCTCTTTTTTGCTGTTTTAGAACGAAATAGAGTGGCTCGTTGTTGCCAGGCCGATCGCCCTAAGCCCACCAACGCCAAAACCTGCCGGACGCGCTGCATCTGCGGCCCTAGTTTTTGATACTGTTGTCGTAGCTCCCCTACACCTCGCTGGGCCTTGTAAAGTGCGTCAGGAGAGCCAGAGAGTCCGCTATGACAGGCTCGCTCGTAGGACAATACCGCATCTGCTGCCTTGGACAAGGCACCGCGAATCTGCCAAACTTGCCAAGCAGCGTAGAGGCAACCTAGGGCAATGACAAGATTTGTGACAATAACAGCTATTACCATTTTGAATAAACGCTTACACTGCGGTTAAATCTGAGAAGTGAGTTGGGAGTCTTGACAACGAGCGGGTTACCAATTGCTGACATAATGCGTAGAGGCTCGTAATCACGATCGCCCCTCTTTTATCTACCCGGTTTTCACCTGCCTGTTTCTTAGGATACTTGTCTTTTGTCTACTCCGTCCTGCACGATATCGAGTGGAAGAGAAAAATACCCATTGGATTTACTCGTTTAAATACTGCATCATGGTTCAATCTACATCTGCCACAGTTTACGTTGATGCCGCTACAGGCAATGACTCCAGTACGGGTAACTCAGCGTCTCCCTATAAGACCTTGACCCGTGCCCTACAGCAAATCCAGTCTGGAACCGTGATTCGGCTGGCGAAGGGTACCTATGGCGCTGGTGAAGTATTTCCCTTGGTAGTGCCGAGCGGAGTCACTCTTCTGGGTAACGAGGCAACGAAAGGCGATGGAATTTTAATTGAGGGTAGTGGCGAATACCTTAGCCCCACCTTTGCGCGGCAAAATGTAACGCTACGACCCGCAAACAATGCTCAAATTCGTGGGGTCACCGTCACCAATCGCGCCACACGAGGCACAGCAATTTGGGTTGAATCCACCACTCCCACTATTGCCAACAATACGTTGACCAACTGTGGGCGGGAGGGAGTTTTTGCTACGGGCACCGCTAATCCTGTAGTCACAGATAATGTGATGGTGCAAAATTCTGCCAGCGGGATGTCGATCGTTCGTAATGCGAAGGGTGAGTTTCGGCGGAATACCTGCCGGAATACGGGCTATGGAATTGCGATCGGAGACAATGCGGCTCCCTTGATTGCCGATAACCAAGTGACAGGAAATCGCTCTGGGATTGTACTTTCAGGGGATGCCCGTCCAGTATTGCGAAATAACGTGGTGGAGAAGAACACCAGCGAAGGATTGGCAGTCGTCAACACCTCATTACCAGACTTGGGCACTAGTCAAGACCCCGGCGGTAATATTTTTCGAGATAACGGTCGATTCGACTTGCAAAATGCCACCGCCACGGCTTTGGTTTCGGTGGGGAACCAAATTAATCCCACTAAGGTGCAAGGAAGTGTGAATTTTGTCGGTAGTCAAGTGGTGACTCCCAATCCCACCCCTCCAACTACACCTACTCCAATACCCATGCCTACTCCTACTCCTACTCCTACTCCTATTCCTATTCCAACACCCATCCCCCCAACTCCCACGCCTACCCCTACCCCTACCCC
>JARCMD010000340.1 GCA_030248885.1 Leptolyngbyaceae cyanobacterium MP9P1.79
GAGGGACTTCAATCCGGCTCCCCTTCTCCCAGAACGGGAGAAGGGGTTGGGGGATGAGGGCTAGTGATCGCAAAAATGTCCGAACTATTGGACTATGTCAGAGGCAAAAATTGGGAAGATGCAGACTTTTTGCCCATTGAGCTTGCGATCGAACCACCCATTTCGCTACTATGGGAAGTCCTGACTAAGAAAACACGATTTAGGCTTCATTATGGCAAAGCGAATTCAACTTGTCCTCAGTAAAGATGTAAATAAGCTAGGGCGAGTCGGCGACTTGGTAGACGTTGCCCCTGGTTATGCACGTAACTACCTGATCCCCCAAGGATTGGCCCTGCACACGACACCCGGCATTCTCAAGCAGGTGGAACGTCGTCGTGCTGTGATGCAGCAACGCCTGTTGGAAGAAAAACAGCAAGCCGAAGCCAACAAGTTGGCGATCGAGCAGGTGGGGCAATTCACCATTGCGAAGCAAGTGGGTGAAGAAGATGCCATCTTTGGTACCGTCACCGATCGGGAAGTTGCTGCCGCCATTCAAGAAAAAACTGGACAAGAGATAGACCGCAGAGGCATTACCCTACCTGATATCAACAAGCTTGGCACCTACAAGGCTGAAATTAAGTTGCATCCTGATGTGACTGTGACAATTGACATTTTAGTTGTAACAAATTAAGCTTTTAAGTACATTTGTACGTTAAGCTTAATTTCAGTCGTTCAGGTCTAATCGCTGAGGGTTGATGCTATGTACGACCTTAATTTTCAAGCGATCAGCGATCGGCTCCCGCCCCAGAACATTGATGCTGAAGAAGCCATTCTGGGGGGGATTTTGCTTGACCCAGAAGCCATGTCTCGGATTGTAGACACCTTGCAGCCCGAAGCCTTCTACATCAGTGCCCACCAAGATCTGTATCGAGCAGCTCTGGCATTGCATTCCCAAGGCAGGCCCACAGATTTGATGAGTCTGGCAACGTGGCTGAAGGATAACGGACTGCTGGAAAAGATTGGGGGGCAAAGTCGGTTGGCGCAATTGGTCGATCGCACCATCAGCGCTGTCAACATTGACCAGTATGCTGGCTTGGTCATTGATAAACACCTCCGTCGGCGGCTGATTCGGGTCGGGGGCGAAATTTCTCAACTGGGCTACGAAACCTCCGTAGACTTGGTGAAAATCCTAGACGAATCGGAACAAAAGGTGTTTAGTCTTACCCAGGCTCGCCCGCAACAGGGGTTGACTCCCACGGCTGATATCCTCACCGACACTTTTTCAGATATTGAAAGCCGCAGTCTGGGAACCAGCCTGCCAGGACTCGCCTGTGGTTTCTATGACTTGGATGCGATGACCCAAGGGTTTCAACGCTCTGACCTGGTGATTGTGGCGGGTCGTCCATCCATGGGCAAAACCTCCTATGCGCTGATCATCGCGCGGAATATTGCCGCCTATCACAAGCTACCCGTGGCGGTTTTTAGCTTGGAGATGTCGAAGGAACAGTTGGTGCAACGCTTGCTGTCCAGTGAGTCTGGGATTGAAAGTAGTCGCCTGCGATCGGGACGCATTAGCCAAAATGAGTGGGAACCGTTGGGTCACGCGATGAGTGCGTTGTCCCAGTTGCCAATTTTCATTGATGACACGCCTGGGGTGACGATTATGGAGATGCGATCACGCTGTCGGCGATTGCAAGCAGAGCAGGGCAAGGTGTTGGGTCTGGTGCTGGTGGATTACTTGCAACTGATGGAAGGCAATAGCGAAAACCGGGTGCAGGAATTATCCAAGATTACGCGGGGATTAAAGGGGCTGGCACGGGAGTTGGGAGTTCCGGTTATGGCGCTGTCTCAACTGAGCCGTGGTGTGGAATCTCGCACCAACAAGCGCCCGATGATGTCGGATCTGAGGGAAAGCGGCGCGATCGAACAGGACAGCGACTTGATCATGATGATTTATCGGGACGAATACTACAACCCTGATACGCCCGATCGCGGCATCGCTGAAATCATCATTACAAAGCACCGCAACGGCCCCACGGGGACGATCAAGTTGCTATTCGAGCCACAATTTACCCGATTTCGGAATTTGGCGGCCCCTAATCGCTCTTAACTCGTTTTTGTGTCACCCGCTTCGTAACGCTCATCTATTAGTTTGGTGGAGTTTGGCGCAGAATCAATCCTAAACTTTAGACATAGAGAAAGTCATTCAGCCAGTTAATCACCTTATGTTCAGGGATTGAACCATAAGCGGATTGGTGGGACAGTTTATAGGACGAAATAGGCTGACGTTGACCATCTTTGAAAATCAGACAGATGCGGGTGAGTTCGTAGTCATCTCTCCCCAAAGAATCTTCTTTGCTATCCAACTCGATCGCTTGAATTGTGCTTGTAAGATAGCGCTTTTCTGTGCCACCTTGTGGTTGACCTGATTTCATCATGTCACTTCGATCGGTGAAGTAGCCTGTGGATTTATCGATCGCATATATCATCCGATCGGTACCCAATTCACCATCAACAGGATTGGGATTATAGAAAATAGTTAGCTGAGTGGGAGTTTGCTCTACTATCCAATGTCCAAAATTCTCTGTTTTGAATGGACTTGTAAGGTAGGGTTTAAGCTCATCCAATTGATGATTCCACACCATCAGTTCTACAACCTCTACACACTCACCCCGCGCTCGCTCGCCCTTCTGTAACCATACTTTTAAGGGTCGTTGGTGTAGATCATCACTAAGATCGTAACTATCATTTTGAAAGCCCGTGATCTGTTGCAGTGGAAGGTTGGCAAGAGGTTGACTGCTGCGGATATAGCGGCGATCGAATTTAAAGAGTTGGAGGTTTTTGTCAATAGTTAGCACATCTTGGCTAGGAGTTAGAGTTATCAGGCTGGCAAGGGTTGACAGCAAAAATGCCACCGAAATGTTTGCAAGTGTCCAATACCAAACTGGCTCGCTTAAGTTTTTCAGACGCGTATCTTCTGTCCATGTGAGGGGCGATCGGCTTTGGGCTAACCCATTGATGTCATCGGCAATCTTAGTCATAGAACTACAGTCTGGCATGTAAGCAAACACCCATAGGGGAATTTCAACCCGCTCATTTCGGGAAGTCAACTGTAGTTGACAGCGATATTGATCTTCCCCTGACTCTTTAGAGGGCATCCGTTCCTGAACCACCTCTGCCCTCTGAATTAGAGGAATCTTGGTATTTACGACAGTCTTGTTTGCGCTATCTACCCGCTTCAAGGTGCAAGTTGTTTCAGATTCAGGATGTTTGCAGGTCAGCGTTGTCAAAAGGCCTATGTTGGAGAAGGTAACCATACTTGCCACCCCTAGGTTTATGATTGTCACTACCCCAGCGACAACATAGTTCCTGATTGTTCGAGATACGGGTGAGTGCGATCGATTGGCTAAAACAAGCTGAGTTGGACTCTTTTCCAGCGTGTGCATGTCAGTTGACTTCTCCACTTAATTTCTCTAGTGATTTTCGTAGTGATGCCCCCTTAATTACAGCAAATTGCCATCAAACGCGCCAGCGATAGGAACGTTCAAAACCAACTCTAGACTCTGTTATACGATTTACTTTTGTAGGTAGTTCGATCCGAAACTGCTGTGACAGAATCCTCTTGCCATAATCCGAACTTGAGATCATGAATTTAATAGCTTGTAAGACTATAGGCTGTAAAACCAGGTTTATAGTTTTGCCATTGCTCAACCCAGAGCATTGTACTTACCCAACAGGAGTTTTGATAGAGCGCTTGGGATTACCACCCGTCCTGCTGTCCATCGGAATCCTGCCAAATTTCCAGATCCAACTCATCCAAATAAATCAACGCGCTGCGAATTTGGTCTGCTGTTCCCCACAGTTCCAGGTCAAACCAGCCATCATCGCGTGCATTGGCCCCCAACAACGCCGCCATAATATTCACCGTCACCCCATGATGGGAAACCAGCCGTGAAATCACAGGTTCCTGATGGTAGTCCTTGTCGATGCGAACCCGAATGCGGACTTGGGTTGGCCGCGGATCTGATGGATTGAGCCGGGGTAAATCTCCATTTACCTCAGTATTCACGTTGGAATCATCTTGCACCATGACTGGAACCTCCTAAGAAGGTGTTTGTAAATTAGCGTATAGTCTTGCACTCGCCCCCCAACCCCCCAATTCTGGCTTGCTCTCGAGCCATTCTGGTTCAAAGTCCCCCAGAATTGGGGCCTTAAAGCCTTTCAGGCATACATGAAAAGGGGGCGGATCGGGGCGCAATTGGTGTTTACAAACATTTTCTAAATCAGGTTTAATCGACCTCTTTAATCTGGGTTCGCCGCTCTAAAATCTCCTTCAGCACCAGAGTGACCACAGCCAAAAACGCCAACAGCACCGCCGCCGAGAATGCCGCTTCCGTCTCATACTGCTTGTAGGCTTGCTCTACAAACAGCGGTAGCGTCTGGGTTTTGCCGATGATATTGCCGGAAACAACAGAAATTGCTCCAAACTCACCCATGGTTCTGGCATTGGTCAGAATTACCCCATACATCAGCCCCCAACGAATACTGGGCAAGGTAACGCGCCAGAAAATCTGCCAGTCGCCAGCCCCCAAAATTTTTGCAGCTTCCTCTTGGTCGGAGCCAGCCTCTTCCAACACCGGGATCACTTCTCGCGCCACAAAGGGCAGCGTGATGAAGGCACTGGCCAACACCATCGCGGGCATCGCAAAGACAATTTTAATGTCGTGTTCTTGCAGAAATGGGCCAAACCAGCCATTGCGTCCATAGAGCAGCACCACCATCAAGCCAGCCACCACGGGAGAAACAGCAAAGGGGACATCCAACAGGCTAATTAAAAAGGCTCGTCCCCGGAATTGGTTGCGGGCGATGACCCAAGCGGCACAGAGTCCAAAAACTGTGTTGACAGGGACAACGATGAGGGCGATCAGCACTGTTAGTTTGATGGCGTGGAGGAAATCGGGGCGGGTGAGGTTATGGAAAAAGGGCCCAATGCCTTTCTCAAAGGCTTGCACAAACACGTTGAGAGCGGGAATAAATAGGATAAGGGAGAGAAAGACGATCGCCACCCCAATTAACAGATATTTCACCCAGCCATCTTCTTTACTTAACGTCATAACGTCGTCCCCAGGCTTGCAGTAGGTTGATGCCAATCAAGATGATGAGTGAAATGACCAGTAACACCGTTCCAATCACGGTTGCCCCGGCGTATTCATATTGCTCTAGTTGGCGAATCACCAACACTGAGGCAATTAAATCCTGGAAGGGGACATTGGCTGCCACGATCACCACGGAGCCATACTCTCCAACCGCACGGGAGAACCCCAACGCCACCCCGGTCAAAATGGCGGGAAACAGCGGTGGTAAAATAACGCGCCAGAAAGTTTGCCACCGAGACGCGCCCAAACTCCAAGCAGATTCCTCAAACTCCTTTTCCATCTCGGCTAGCACCGGTTGCACCGTTCGCACCACAAAGGGCAAGGAGATAAACACCATTGCTATTCCCACACCCAACCGAGTAAACGCCACCTTGATGCCCAGATGGGACAGGGGAGCGCCGAGCCAGCCCGTGTCGCTATAAACGGTTGCCAGGGTCAGACCAGCCACAGAGGTGGGCAGGGCAAAGGGCAGGTCGATCGCCGCGTCAATGATTCGCCGGAAGGGAAAGGTGTAGCGCACCAAGATCCAGGCAATCAGTACACCAAAGAATCCATCAATCAGGGCGGCGATCAGGGCTGTGGTGAAGGTGACTTCGTAGGCGGAGAGGGCGATCGGCTCTGTGGCGATACGGATAAAGTCCTCTGGCTTTTCGGTGCTGGCTTTCAACAGCAGGGCAGCCACTGGCAGGAATAACATGAAGCTGAGATAGCCGATCGTCACTTGCCAGGGCAAAGAGATGCGGGTGAGCCAACGGAACGGATTTTGCTGGCGAGGGCGAGTGGATGTGGGAAGGGTAGAGACGGCCATGGGGAGGGTTAGGAGTTGGGAGCTTTGCAGAAATTACTTGAACAGGCGAGGGGCTTCAGTCGCATGTTGTTGACTTAAGAAGATTTCTGAGAAAAATTTATACCAGGCACCGGAAGGGCGAAGCATCCGGGCAATGACCTTCTGGTCGATTCAAAGCTTATCTACCGAATGCTTCGCCCCTACATGTGCTGACATAATCTTTTCTGGAAGTCTCCTAAGTCCCTTGTTTCGGGTGAGAGGGTTACTTTTTCAGCGTGGTTTGGATTTTGTCAAAAATAGCTCCATCTGCAAAGAACTTGTTCTGAATCTCGCTCCAGCCCCCATAATCTTGAACAGTAGATAAGGATTTGACTGGAGGATACTGCGCCACAAACTCCTTTGTCTGGGCAACGGTTGGATCGACGGGGCGGAATCCAACCTTGGCAAATTCTTGCTGCGCCTCTGGGGTAAACAGGTACTTGACAAAGGCTTCTGCGACTTCGCGGGTGCCGTGACGATCGACATTTTTATCCACCACGGCGATCGGGTTATCAATGGAAATATTCACATCCGGCACAACATAGGGAAGTTTCTGACCATTTTGTGCTGCTAACAAAACCTCATTTTCGTAGTTAATCAAGGCATCTCCTTGACCTTGCTTGAAAAAAACATCACTGGCTTCACGGGCATCTTTCGTCAGCACCAACACATTTTTGTAGATCTTGGTAACAAATTCCACTGCTGTCCCATCGTTGCTTCCAGACTTAATCGCCGAGTTCCACAGCGCTAGAAAATTCCACCGTGCCACGCCCGATGTTTTAGGGTCAGCCGTAATCAGACTTACGCCGCCTTGAGCTAAATCTGTCCAGGTTTTGATGCCTTTAGGGTTACCCTCACGCACTACCAACGCCGCCACCGATTTACTCACAATGCTGTTATTAGGTGCTTCATTCTCCCATCCTGGTTGAATGAAACCCGTCTGCTCTAGCTTTTGGGTGTCCAGAGCCAGGGCTAAATGAACGACATCAGCTTCCAAGCCATCGATCACGGCGCGAGTCTGGGAGCCAGAGCCACCATAGCTTTGACTGAAGGTGACATTCTGCCCCTGCTCCTGCTTCCACTTTTCCACAAACTTGGGAATAATTCGCTCGTGGGCAGTTCGGGTCACCGCAAAGGAAACCAAGGTCAGTTCCACATCTTTTTTGGCGCTGGGGCTAGTGCCAGGGTTGCTGAGACAGGCGGTGAGTGTCACACTGAGGGCTACGCCAATCAGCACCAGTACAGAAAATCCTCTAGGGGAAGCAGATTTAAGCAATTTGAAGGGCGCTTTGAGATGCTGCCAAACTTGCAGCCAACCAGCCTGCACCGATCGCCTCAACGGGTTGAGAATAAAGAGTAATGAATGCACTATATAAAATCCTTGGCAAATTCTTGATTCTCCGGTTATTTGGTAGGAAAACCGGGTTTTCATTCATGAATCATGATACCGAGCCATTAGACAAAATGCAATTAGGGGCGTTAAAAGTATGAGACGAAATTGGCGTTTGGGAACCATTCTGCTCCTGCTTAGCGGATTGCTCATGGGGTTCCTAGGACTTGTCCCAGATGCCAGAGCAGAAGCTATGTCTCCTGGACTTCAGCCCGTGTATGAGATGCGATCGTCCCATAGCCCCGATGGAATTGGCAAGTTTTACATGGGAAGGGAAATTGCCCACGTCATGGGACACCAAGGCGCAGGCTGGTTAGAGCGGGGAAGCCGCGAGACGGAGGAGCAGCCCGCCGCAACGATCGCAGCACTGAACCTCAAGCCCACAGATGTGGTGGCAGATGTAGGGGCGGGTACAGGCTACCTTACGTTTCGATTGGCGACGTTGGTGCCCAAGGGCAAGGTGTTGGCGGTGGATATTCAACCCGAAATGATCGAGATTCTCAACCTGCTGAAGCAACAGCGAGAGGCGAATAACGTAGAACCGATCGCGGCAACGGTCACTGATCCCCATTTGCCTCCAGCCAGTGTGGATGTGGTGCTGATGGTGGATGCCTATCACGAATTTGCCTACCCCAGAGAGATGATGACAGCGATCGTCAAGGCGCTGAAACCCAATGGCCGTGTGGTGCTACTGGAGTATCGTGGCGAAAATCCCTTTGTTCCAATTAAAAAGTTGCACAAAATGACCCAAAACCAAGTCCGTAAAGAAATGCAGGCTGTGGGATTGGCATGGAAACAGACGCAAAACTTCTTACCCAGTCAGCATTTGATGGTGTTTGAACACGCAAATTCAAAAGATGCCTGAGAGGTGGCATTTACAGATATCTAGTACAGGCTGGCAAAAGTTTTTGACTAGGTAGGGAATTTTTGAGTTTTGAGTTCTGAGTTGAGTGCTGGATCGTTATTTGTGAGAACCTGCGCTAGTTGAGCCAAGGGCATGACGGGTTAGCATACCGATAAAAATTAGGTTGGTGAGGCGACGATCGGCTTCCTAGCGTCCCGACCCGATCATCCCCGGCAAAGCGAAGCGCTTTTTTTCTCCCATAATCAACCCTTTTGGAGGGGGTCTGGGGGAAGCTCTCGTCCCCCAGAAGGGGGTTTGGGGGATCACCCCCAAGGGTCGGATGGCTCGGAACC
>JARCMD010000341.1 GCA_030248885.1 Leptolyngbyaceae cyanobacterium MP9P1.79
ATATACCGATCGGACGCATAGCTCAGTTGGTTAGAGCACCACGTTGACATCGTGGGGGTCACTGGTTCGAGTCCAGTTGTGTCCATTAAGCGTACTAAGGGTTTCAGCCTTCACAGCAAGGGAGTTGCACGAACCATTAGTACGACTCCATTTCCCTGATAGACATAATCGGACATTTTTAGTCAAGATTGGATATGAGATAACGGGCAATTAACGGGCAATGATTTTTGCCCTAGAACTCAGGCATAACCGGACGGTTAACCATGTGTGCATAGGTGTCAGCTACCACGCGAGATGAGCTATGTCCTAGCGTTTCCGCTGCCTGAGAGAATGAAGCACCTTGCTCAATCAGGTGACTGGTGAAGCTGTGACGACTGTTGTAGGGGGGGGCGGTAATCTACCCCGGCATCAGTTAATAAACGTTTCCAGACCCGTTGGCTAAAGTTGTGATCATCGATCGGGAACCCTCTAGAAGAGGTGAACACTAAATCATCAGGCTTAGCCAAAAGCGGCTTTCTTCCAGCGAAGGTGAGGACTAGCTGCTCATGCAAGGTCAATGTTCTTATATTGCCTGTTTTAGTGATTTTTCGCTGTCTGGCTGTACCAGACGATCGCCCATCAGTTGACCTTGATAGGCTCTCATTGATAGTGATCTGTTTTCGTGCCAAGTCAATGTGTTGCCAACGTAGCCCGATCGCCTCAGATGGGCGCAAACCAAGGGACAGCAGTACATAGGTGAAGTCGTGATAGCTGCTATAAGCCGAATGAAACTTAGTGGTCTGGAGAATACGGGCAATCTCATCACGGCTGAAGGGCTGTCTACGGCTGCGGGTTCCTTTCACTGGCTTGATAGTGGCGAAGGGGTTGACCTTGAGGTGTCCTGATTCAATAGCCCATTCACAGAATCCTCTTAGTAGGGATAGGTTTTGATTGCTGATTTTGGGAGATTGGCGAGAGCGCAGCACATTTACGAAGTCCTGAGCATCTTGCTCAGTGGTGATGGTTCTGTTGAATCGAGTCAGGTTTGAACACAATGGTTTGTAGCGGCTAGTAATAGCCTGACCGCTTGTGCCCTGCTGCTGACGATAGACGATGAATCGCTCAAATAAGTGAATCGTTGATAGTTGCTCTGGCACAGGACTAGCTTCCTGTGGCTTGTACTTAGCCAGGGTCACATCAAACACCCCATAGGCGATATCCGCTTCAATCTCCGATGCCTTCTTTTGGGCGATCGTCCGATGATAGGGGCTATCCCTCAGACCCAAAGCTATTTGATATTCTTTGCCCTGATAAGTCCATCTCAGTCGCAGCATTCCCGCTCTAGCAAGAATGGAGACGCTACCCCGCTTGGTTCTCTGGGTCTTCTTCAGTTTTGGCATAGGGTGATCTTCAGTAAATGTATTTTGAGTATCTTCATTTAGAGGATTATTCCACCTAATCACCCCCGCTGATTCCTCACATTGACCCCCGCTCATTAATGAGCGGGGTATCGATCGCCCTTGAACTCATGAGTGAGGGGACGGGCATGTGAGGGCATGGTTGACTACGAAAAAGCGCGTAGTCAACCATAGGGTACCTGCATACGAATCAAAATACGATCGCCACTAATTGAGGCACTGGAGAATCATCCCGACTCAATCCTTCCCTGATTTACGCGGTCCGAATTTCCGATTAGCTTTGTACTCAGATAAGGTGGTCAGCATTTTTTTACAGCCCAACAACAACTTAATAGCACCGGGCCGCCGGGCAACCACATCGATGAGCCGATAGCATTCCTGCTTCAGCCCCCCGATCGTCTGGAATGCTTGGCTGTAATTGCCCGGCTCTTCACTCATTCGATCGCCCCTTCTTTGAG
Organism: Leptolyngbyaceae cyanobacterium MP9P1.79; assembly: GCA_030248885.1. GTDB lineage: Bacteria > Cyanobacteriota > Cyanobacteriia > JARCMD01 > JARCMD01 > JARCMD01. Next base: position 1,856 of record JARCMD010000341.1, read on the forward strand.
AGCGCGTAACCAAACATGTTGGCAGTCCCACCGACCGCCATTTTCAAAAATCAGTTGTGCCAAGGAGTACGCCCTACCTAGTGCCGCTTTTTCCTGGGAACGATCGCCGTAGACCTGATCGGCAAATCGCCTTGCTTCCTGGGTGATGATGTAGCCTTTGACGATCGCCTTTTTGCCCTGATGCTTTGACCATGAAGCAGATGCCACCAGTACCCGATCGCCGGGTTGGGGTTCCCAATAGGGGCGGCATTGGTCAAATTCTAGGAACTCGCCATCTAGATATCCGCTACCTGTTGCGTTGCGTCCGACTAAGCACCGCTTGCCTGTTGTGGGGTTGACAATGCGGCGGGTGCAAATAAGGGTAGCGCGATCGTGCCAGATGAAGCGGTCTCCGATTTGGGGTTTCCATTCGTTCATGATTACCACTCCTCTGCCTCTTGTAGCTCTGCTAGAGCTACCCACCTTGTCTGTTTTTCGTACATCACCTGAATCTGAGCGCGATCGGACTCAGTTGTCAGAACTTCTACGAGAGTGTTGTTTTTTGTCCAGTGCTTGAAGACTCCGGTTTTCACACAGGGAGGGTTATTTTCAGAAATCATCCTGACAGTCCTGGCAAATGGGGTCAAATCCTTATTGGGTATGGTTTCATCCCTCCTGACAAATTTCCTGACATTCTCCTGACATTCTCCTGACAAATGGGGATTCGAAGCGTCGATGACCTCTGATTTGATTTCTTCCTGACACGTCCCACCCGTGGGAAGTGGATCATTTGTCAGGAGAATGTCAGGTAGTTTGTCAGGAGGTTTGTCATTTTCGTCTTGGTCACGATCGTTGGGGTTGCCAGTTGCCTGCTTGCCCGCCTTGGGGATCTGCGATCGTTGCCAAGCGGCCACACAATTTTGGATCATCTCCTCAGTCAGGCTTGGGGTAGGGTTGCTTTTGATTGCCGATCGCCAAATGGTTTCCCGCTCTCGCCCTTCTAGGGGCGGAGTACACCGATCGCAATACTCCTCAAATAAGCCACGAGGATCGCCCTCATAGGGGATGCCTTCACTGTTTAAATGGTTGGCTGTGCCAACAAGATCTCTGGACAAGGATGAACCTGTGACATTACGGCCACCTTCGGGCACTCCAGTAGAAATAAGCGATCGGTGCTCCTTTGAAATGCACTTTTCCAGGGGGACGATCGCCGCGTAAGGCACCCTTTGAGGCTTGGGGATCTCTTTAGGTTCTGGTTTGAGTGGGGTAGGTTGTGAGGCGGGACTGGAGACGATCGCCCTCAACTGCTCAAAGCTGTAGCGCCTTCCTGAGAGAGAGGCGATCGTAGCAAGTTCCTTGGTCTTTTGATGAGGGTAGCCCGGCAGCCGCATGATTCGGGACAGATTTTTTATGCTGCGATCGGCATCAGCAAAATCTAAGAGGTCGGATTGTAGCAACTTCCAATCAGCGATCGGGATGGGGGTGTCGAATACCCAGTAGGAATGAATAGATCTCCCCCCCCCCGTGTCAACTTGAATGGTTGGCTCTGGCAGTCCGAGGGTTTGCCAAAGGGCCAGCTGCACATCTTTAGGTAGGTCATCATGCTCAAAAAAGATAGCTCGACCAGAGCTAACGTCCTTGTCGGAATGCCCCCCACCGTTTACGACACAGTAGATACCGTTGTCACCTTGTAGCCGTCCCAGTTTTGTCCTAGGTATTTCTGGATAGGTGAAATCAAATTTGTGAGCGCCATCTGCTTTAATTGCCCGAAGATATACTGTGTCGCCCTCTTTGTAGCCCAAGCTCTCTAGGAAGATAAGACAGGGGTTGACATATTTGGTAAGATTGGGTTGAAATGTTTTTTCAGTTTGAGAGACGATCGCAGGTGGTATTGCGATCGTCTCTTCTGTTTTTAGGTCAGACATTTTTTGAACCTCCAATGTAGGTAGATAAGTGACTCAAGCCGTTGTGAAATCGTTAAGCCTGGATGAGTTTTTGGCATTGCCAGAAACGGAACCCGCTAGCGAATTCATGGATGGAGAGGTGATAAAGAAGCCAATGCCAAAGGGACGACACAGCAGATTGCAAGGCTCACTAACGACAGCAATTAATGAAGTTGCTGAACGCTCTCGCATTGCCTTAGCCCTACCCGAACTGCGTTGCACCTTTAGCAACCGCTCGATCGTCCCAGACATTGCTGTGTTCACTTGGGATCGGATTCCCTTCACCAATTCAGGGGAAATCCCAGATGATTTCTTGCTGTCACCGGATTGGATGATTGAAGTCCTATCGCCTGACCAGTCACCCATTAAGGTGATTAACAAGATTTTGTCTGCGTTGAAGGTGGGTACCCGTTTGGGTTGGTTGCTGGCACCGGACGATCGCAGTATCCTGACCTTCCGACCAGGGCAAGCACCAGAGTTAGTCGAAGGGGACGATCGCTTACCCGTGTTGCCAGAGATTCCTTTAGAACTGTCTGCTAACCAGGTTTTCAGCTTCTTGGTCGTCAATGGATGAATTGTTGTTTTTGGAGTGAGAGGCATAAGCAACAGTTAGCCTCTCTTCTTTTGGGTAGTCTTCTCTAATTGCTTCAGGTAGTCCTGAATCTGCCTCTCATGGAGTTGAGGGTCAGAGCGAGTCGCAATGTAGTTGATCATCATAGCTACGTTGTAGAGCAGCAGGTTATAGCTATATCTGACAAAGTGAACGCCCTCAATGAGGCGATCGTCTTTACGCCATTGCTTCAACGTAGACACCCCTACCCCTAGTGTTTGGGCTAGAGGCTTTGCTTTCAGAAACTCTTGCATTGGTTAAGACCTCGATAGTTGTAGTCAGAGTTCAACCACCACTAATGGGGTGAGATCCGATGTACTAACCCTCGCTTAGGGCAAAAGGAGAAAGTTGAAAAAAACGACTATTTACATTTATTTACATTTGAGTCAATCTGTCTGATAACTTACTTGAGACGCGGTGCATTGCGTCCGCTGGGTAAGCGCTTGCCATTCTTGAATAAAAGATTCTTGTAGTCAGGGTCGGTTCTGCGACTTTGCAGATCCGCTGTGATTTTTTTCTGAACATCCTCATAGACAGGACTACAGCCGAACTTGCTATCAACTGTTGCGGTATAGGCAGCCAAAACTAAAAGGTGTGTAAGTACCAAAATCTCCACTGCTTCAGATCCTTTACCCACAAGGCTTTCTAGCATGTCGAGAATAACTAGCTGCCCCATGCCTAGGGTGGACGGAAAATCCTCCGCAGGGTCTTCTAGAAAAGCGCAAAGCCTACGACCACTCTTCACCATCTCTTCTTTGCTGCTGGGACGTGTAGCTTTGGAATTAGGCAATACTCCTAACGATGACAGCCAAAAGTGATATTCCTGAGACTCGCAAAGAAACCATATTTCCTCATGACTCTTAAACGCTTCCTGTAGAAGTGGGTAGCGAGAGTACAACTCATGAGTTAAATCAAGAATGCTTTTAGAAAGCTCTGCCCTTTTCTTCAGTGCTTTTCTTTTGTTCTTTTGCGTTGGATTGGCGATAAGTTCCGGGTCTAACCGTTTGTTACCAGAAACAAGATATTTCAGCCAGATCTGAACACCAGCTTGCCAATGACATTGCTTTTCAAAGAAGTCTATTTCGTCTGTTGTTGTGGGTTGGAAGTTGCTCACCTCAGCCGTCAAGAGCGGCAAAACCGCAAACATCACCATCAAATCATCCCAAGTACAAGTCCTTGTCTCCCAACGGCTTTGTGACTGGGAGATAATAGGGTACATAGCTTTGCCATCTGATATCAAATTTCTCTGCTTCGACATTAGGTGCTGAGTAAAGGTGCTGAGTAAGTAGGTGCTGAGTGCTGAGTAAGGAGGCAACGGCAAGGACGATCGCACTTGGATCAGAGTGTTGAAAATTGTCGGATTGATGTTGTTGGAAATTGTTGGAAGGTTGGAGGCTTGTTGGAAGCCTCCAACCCTTTGAGTGCAAGTGTTGGAAGAACTTAGCCCAATGTAAAACAATCGTCCTTAAGCCGTCCTTTGCCTAGGTTTTGGAGTTCCAACATCAGCGATCGGATACCCTCTGAGTTAAGTCCGACAAGGTCGCAATGCTTAGCCTGTTGAAGCTCCCGCACCGTCGCCGACCCTCCCTTTTTTTGGCAATAAGCAACGATCGCCTGATGCTTAAGGTTGCCAAGTGTGACGGGTTTTGGGTCTTCAAATAGCGACTCCAGCCGCTGCCTGACTCTAACCGCCTCAACGATTGTTTCATCTTCATCTGAAAGATCGGACTCAATCGCGATCGCAGGGGCGATCGTAAGGTTGGGCACACACTGAATGGTAGGCAACCCTGCAAAAGGAATGACCAATGCAAAGCGTGTTTCCTGCCTGGTCAACGTTTCAGCTTCAGCCCGCAGCGGATCTTTTACTTCAGAGGAGTAGGCAAATTGGGGATTGGAGAGAAACGCTAGCGCTTCATTCCCGATCACCAAGCGGCTGAACTGCCGCCAATCTGAACCCGTGAAGAAATCAGCTTGGGCAGATTGTCCGATCAAAATCACCACTATTTTCAGGGCGCTCCCTACCTTAATCAATGGGCGGATAAGTGCCAAAACCTCCCGTTTCCCGTGCTCGCTAACTGCCCAGTCCAGTTCTTCGAGCAAAATAAACCAAGGTTCTGCAGTGGCATAGTTAAAGTTGCGATCGTCAACGCGCTGTTTTAAGAGTTCGTTGAAGTGGGTCAAAGCCTCCACATAGCCACCGATCGACTTGCAAAAGGGTGTGATGCCTATCCAGTCAGGGGAACTGGCTATATGCTTTGGATTGACCAACCAGATTTTTGGCTGCTGATTGCCAGCAATGCAACTCATCAAATGGCTTCCCAGCGTGGACTTACCCGATCGGGTCTTGCCATTCAGGGCTATGTGTTGCTGTCTCAGGCTCCCATCTGCTTCAAATAAAAGATCGGAAATCCATCTGTTACAGGGGCGTGTGGGTGTTCCTTCTGTTTCCGATTGCCTGGGTGGGATAGTTTGCGCTATCACACTTACGATCGCCGCATCTTCCCGCGTTGGCAGAGCAGTTTCTCGCTCAATCGCTAAAAACTGCTCTAAATCGGGTGTTTCGACATCGTGCCCGGCTGCCTCTAGGTAATCGAGAGCGTCACCACTGATCGGCTTATGCTCCTGATGAGCTTCCAACAATTGCGCGATCACCTCATCTTTGCCAAGGATACGAGTCAGCCTCATCAACTGCTTCCCATTCAAAATATGGGCAAAGTTGCCGGATTCGTGTAGATATTCAGCATTTACGCCATTCTTCCAGGCTCTGCTAATCGCCGACCAAACAAAGGGGCTTGCAGCAATCACAGCCAAGGGAAGGGATACGGGGTTGAACAGTAGAAAAGTAACACCGCCTGCCACCAACCAAGTCGCTGAACTACTAAAAACCTGTTGCTCTGCTTCCCGTTGCAGTTTGAGGGTTTGGCTGGCTTTCTGTTCCGATAATTGGATCTGGCTATTCATGAAAAGCGCTCCTCTTGCTCAGTTCGGGCTGTTGCCCATTGGGCGGCGATTAACAGCATCACCAGAACAAATTCAAAGGCAAACAGCATAATCGAGAGCCTGATTAGATTTGACCCATCGATCGCCCTCCAGTTGCCCACTGAAATAGCCATCAGAAAAGAACCTAATGACTTAGCAGGGGGGTAGAGGGAGACACCTACTACGCAATCAAACACATAGGCACCCAAAGCAAGATAGCCGCTGTAGCGAATAAAAAAGATGGGAATCTTGCGGGTCTGCTGCTTGATTTGCTTGGTTTCCGGATCATCGTCTACAGCGTCTTTCAATGCTTGGCGATTGACGTTGGTCTGATGTAGAGCGCCTGACATCGCCTGGCGATCGAGGCGAATCAGTAGCCACATACATTGAAGGATCTGAACGACTGCCCAAATCAACACCCCCACCAAAACATTGATAAAATTGCCCCAGCTATTGACCAGGGAGCCAATCAAGGGGAGTTTCAGCACCCAGTTTTGAGTGTTATTGAACGTTGATGCAATGGCCACATAGGGGGCAATATTCACCCAACCGACGTAACAAAGGGCAGTGAACAGACCTAAACAGAGAATCCAAGCGACGGCTGAGAGGAGCCAGCTTGAGCGAATCGCGTTGGCGTAGCGTTGAGTTTTTGTATTCGTGTTCATGTTTTTTCCTTAATTCTGGGGTTCAGTGGCACTGGTTCTCTGCATTGCCTGCTGCACCCGATCTTTATCTTGGGTTGAGGCAAATTCACGGGCAACGGCTAAGCCCGTGGTGTCCTCATCAATGAGGACACCAGTATTGCCGTATGCATCGCAAACGATCGCCCCTGCTGGTAGGTAAGTGTTAGCGCCTGAGCCATCTAAAACGGGTTCACCGGGGTTGATCGCGGTGAACGTTGCTGGATTAGCAGCGCTGAAAACCATCTCGCAGCCTCTGTCGTAGCGACTATCAGCGATCGCCGCTAGTTCGGCTCTATGCTGCTCGTTTATCTGCAAGCTTTGCAGAGCTTGATTGGCTGTGCCGATGGCAGATCTCTGTTGGTTATTGGCACCCCATGCGCTGCCAATGCTAGGGGCATTGAGCGCCATGAACAGGAGTGCAGCGGCGCTTAGGAGAGAGGCGATCGGGTTGCGTCGAATGAGTTTATCAATTTTGAGCCAGCGGATCTGTGCTTCCATGGGGGGGTACCTTAAAATATGCTTGTCCTTCGTAGGCATTGTGTCGCATCCTTGTAAGGACAAGGGCGACACAATGCCTTTTCTTATTTGTCGAATCTGAGCCAAATACCAAGACAATCGTCATCATGGCCATGAGGGCGATCGTCCCTATCAGCAAGGCTTTCCCAGGCTTTTTAGTTCAGACATTGCCTCCTGTAAGGCGAGTGTTTCAGCCGACACATTCCTATCTAGGGCACTGGCTTGTACCTGATAAAGGCGGCTCTCTAGATGTAGCTCTGTCGCTTTGGCAACGATCGCCGCTTTGGCTAGCTGGGTCTGTTGCAGGCGCTGCTCCCTTACTTCGATATCTGCTTGCATTGCAGTAGTAAGGGAGGTTGCAACGGCTAAAAATTGTTGGGCAATGGCTAAGGGATCTTCAAGCTCGATCGCTTCGCCCGATCTCAAGGATTCGAGGCTATAGCTCTGTGGTAGCACTGGGTTTGCTACCACGATCTGATGGTTGCCCGTTTCCACCACGGTAGTAGTAGTAGGGCTGACGGGTTCGACTGCACGATCGAACTCATCCAACAGGCGGCAGACGGACTCAGGGGTAAGCCCGTCTGAAGTTGGAATCCCCAACTGCTGGCAGCGGCGGTAAACACTGGTCTTAGAGAGGTTGTGGTTTCTACAAAATTGCGTTAGAGAAATATTCATTGGTCTCCTAGGAACGTTGATGGCACTGAGCGGAACAAAATGGAACAGCTAGGAACATGATTGGCTCGTTCCGAGGGGCTGTAAGCCTGTTCCCGCGCTGTTCCAACTGAATGGATAGTAACATCTAAATCACTGGTTTTGACATAGACTTCTATGTTTTTATGCTAGAAATCTATGCCAAACTAATGGAATTACACTTTAGAGGCTAAGATTCTTGTGTCACAAACGTTTCATGTAATGGCTAAGCCTTCTGAGCAAACTAAAAGGACAACGATTGTCTTACCTGCTGCCATATATGACGCTCTAGGCGACTGGGCAGATGAGGAAGGAAGGGCAACGGCTAACCTTGCAGCTTTTCTGATTGAGCAAGCTGTAAGGATTAAATATTCTGGAAAGTTCCCCCCCAAAGTTAGGCGGGTTGAGAATGATTAGTGAGCAAGGAAGCAAGCATCGCGACAATAAGAGTAGTGAGACAACTGCAAACGAGGCAAGGTGAGGGACGATCGCCATGCTGACTGACCCTGAACGTGAGGACTGGCAAACTGACTATGAGCCTGTGTTGGCTGATTCCTTAGAAGAAGCACAAAGGCTATGTCACAAGCTGGCAGAGGTTAGAGGACTGGAGTTATTAGAAATCAAGGAACCATCCAAAAAGAGAGGAAGGCTATATGTCTGCAAATTCGGCGGTTTTATCGAAAGACCAGAGCTTGAGGATTCCTAAAATCACACCCCAAGGGGAAGTGTGGGTGTTTATCGACATTGCCCAGGTGAGCAGCCACACCCCAGAGCAGTTGGCTGGACTTGCATCAGCACTGGGTTACACCCCAGAACTACGGATAGCAGAGTATTTTAGAGAGGGTCACGCCACCCTAGAACCTGTGCTATTGGTGCATCGTGAATCGTTTTCAGGGGATGAGTTAGCCTCAGAGCGGTTGCTGAATGCCTGGGAAGACCTTGCGTCTCAGATTCAACCATCTACAGCCGTTCATTTGCGGCGTGGTGAGGGATAAAGTGAAGGACGATCGCCATGCTGACTGACCCTGAGAACCCATCTGAGGAGTGGACATTTGAGGTGTTAGCACCTGATGAAGCCACAGCTAGAACACAGTGCCAGTTCATCGCAGACCAAAATATGCTGAGTGAGGTTCAGAACGTTACTCAGTACACCAAGACCAAAAATCGCCAAGGCAAGTACAAATTCATTTGCTGGTTCAAAAGTGAGGTATTCAATGACAACGACAACAATTGAAGCCATTAAAGGGCTGAGGACTGTTCCCTCTATTCCTAGACGAGGGGAGCATTACCTATCTGTCAATCTGGCACTTGCTGACGCGGGGGTAGTTTGGGAAGTCGCTAGGGAGCATGGAGTTACCCCAGAACTGGTACAAATGAAGGGCTTTAAAGACGGGATTGAAATTCATGCTCTACTGGTTTTTGAGCAATTGGATGGCAATCCCATCACAAACCTTTTAGCTGACACCCTCTCAGACGCGTTAGCCGATCGGATTGACAATGATGCTATTCGGCATTGCTACGGCGGTCGAATGAGGGCACTTTAAGGTAAGGGACGATCATTTCAGCAACTAAGACGACCCTGAAACCCTTATCCAAAGCCGATCGCTTTTTGCAAAAAGCCTCTCACCTGGTACAGCTACGGCGGTCGCATGAGGGTTAGAGCAGAGTAGTTAATGAGGTCAAATGGCTAAACACGATTGGGCAAAAATAAAAGCTGAGTATGTGGAGTCAGGCAGTCAGGCAGAGAGACCCACGTTAGAAGAGCTTGCCCAGAAATATGGTGTTAATGCCTCAAATCTCAGAAGCAGAGCGGCTAAAGAAAATTGGGCAACAGAAAGCAACATTTTTACAGCAAAAATACAACAAAAAAGAGAGGCGATCGTAGAGGACAGAATAAACGAGTTAGCCAGTGAACAGGCATCCTTTGATATGGATTGCTTCAACCTGGTAAGCCGATTGCGTGACCAAGTTGCAGCAATCTTAAAGGCTATCTCAGAAGAAACAAGACCAGACCCACGAACGCTGTTAACTCTGGTTCAGTCGATTGCGATCGTCCAGAAAGTAGGCAGAGTGGCGCTAGGGGATGACACTCAAATCATTAAGCACCTCACCAAAAAGGGCTATCGAGTGACTGAGCCAGGGGGACAGGTAGAAGAGGCTCAGGGATTAACAGATGAGATGGTTGAGCAAATAGAGGAAAGAATTCTGGGTGTAAAGTTGCCTAAACCGGGATCGATTTGCCCTGAGACAATACGCATCATTCGAGAGGACATCTACGGGGTGATCATGTAAGCTTTTCCAGGGACTTAATCCGCTTCCCCCGTTGGATCATCGCCTGATACTCTGCCACTTCAGAAGGTTTCAGGACTCTGGTAGACCATCGCCTGACTTCCCCAGCAGCGCGATCGGGGTTGAGTAGTGTCCTTAAGCGGAAATTGGTCTTAGGCTTCCCCCGCGCTGTGCCCCCCGGTGTAGAGCTATCGACTAGGTAATCTTTCAGGTAAGGCTGTCTAAGCAGTTCCAAAAGTTCGGCTTGGTTCAGGGTCAGGAGGTCAGTCATAGTCTTTGATTCGTGTGCAAGTTACCCCTATAGAACCTGTTTGCACACGAATCAAGCAAGGACGATCGCCCCCTAAACTTTGGACTACTTCCAAAAGTGTCACAACAACGCTAAATCAAGGGTTTCAGCCATTTTAGACTTGACTAATTGTAACGTCGCAACTAGTCAAAATGTCTAGACTGCCTACCCTATGAAGACTACAGCCAATCAATTACGCTGACTGGACTAGACTTGGACTAAACCCATACATTTAACCGACGTAGAGGGGTAGTAATCCAGGTTCTTTGGTGGTTGACCTTGTGACAGTTACTTTGCCTGATCATCCTCCAATGAATACCTATAGTCGAAGTGAATAAGCCGATCGGTTAAGACTGGTGATAGTTGGTTGAGTTTGGACAGACTATAACGGGCAATTAACGGGCAATGCCAAAAAACGAGGGCTGAAAGCCTTGCCTAGACAAAACTGCTCTCAACGTTGACATCGTGGGGGTCACTGGTTCGAGTCCAGTTGTGTCCATTAA
>JARCMD010000050.1 GCA_030248885.1 Leptolyngbyaceae cyanobacterium MP9P1.79
CCTCAAAATCTTCTTGACAGAACACTAGTTGATTTTTGACACGCAAAATTGGAGTGTATGGAGCGACCTTGGACGGAATTTAAGCAGGTTCTAGAGCAGTTACAGGGGGCGATCGGCTCTCCCACTACTGACTTAGCCCAATTGCGAACGATGGTTGCCAAGCTGCAACAGGTGTTCCAGGATCACATTGCCACCCTCAGCGGAGATCAAGCCGATGAACCGGAAGCCTCTAGGCTAAAATCTTTGCAAGTAGAAATAGATAAGCAACTTCGCTTGCTGGGGCTGGATATTAATTTTTTGCAGGCTGCCCGGCAATCTGCCACAGCTCAGCAGAGACGCTCCCAGATGGGCGATCGGCTCACTCTACTTACTACCTACTACGCAGCCCTATCCGACCTTTTTAGTCGTTCCAATTGAACTGTCCAGATCAGGTTTCTACGGAGCGGTAGACATTCGTGTAGGATCAATCCGTACTCTGAATCTCTAACGCCTAATTTAAGGAGTGACTTGCCTGTGCAATGCCCTAAAGATAAAAAAGTTGCACTACTGGACAGTACCCTTGCCGAGAGCCTGTCTGTGAAATGTTGTCCTGATTGCAAAGGCACCTGGATTCCCTCTGGAGAATATGAAAGCTGGCAAGCGAAACAGCCAAAGCCCAGCCAGGAAGACCTGTTGCCCAAAACTCTAGATGTGGAATATGTGCAATCTCCCCTGGATGCTAGAGCCGCCCTGTGTCCTGAGTGTGGACGCTACCTGTCTCGCGCCAGAGTTGGGTTGAAAATTCCGTTTTATGTGGAGCGTTGCCTGGACTGTGGCGGCATTTGGTGCGACCACGGTGAGTGGGATGTGCTGGAAAAACTGGGACTGCATGTGGCGATTCAACAGCTATTTTCCAATGAGTGGCAAACCAAGTCCAGGGAGCGGGAACATGCCCTATCGGAGCGGCAGGCCACGATCGACAAACTGGGCCCAGAGTTGGCCGATCGCGTCTTTGAGCTAGCTGATACCCTAATGGTGCATCCCAACGGCGATTTTGGCGTGGCTTACCTAATGCGTCGCTTCGACAAACCACTGCCAGGGAAACTTCAGGGGACGACGATCGCCAAGGATACGGAATATAAGGACTAGAGCATGAGTGATCCCCTATTTTGGATTCAAAACCTGCGCGTCGCCTATCCCGGTAGCCGTGGACAATCCAGGGACCAGACTGCCGGGGAGTCCTGGGCGGTGGATGGGGTCTCCCTGATTCTGGAACCGGGGGAAACTCTAGGATTAGTTGGGGAATCGGGCTGTGGCAAATCCACTCTGGGACGGGCGGCCATGCGCCTATTGCCCACAACAACGCACATTGAAGGCCGCGTTACCTTTGAGGGCCGATCGGTTTACGAGCTATCTCCCTTGGAATTGCGCCAATTCCGAGGCGAGGCTGTGGCGCTAATTTTCCAAGACCCGATGACGCGCCTCAATCCTGTGATGCCGATCGGGGAACATTGCCTAGAAACACTACTGGCACATCGTCCCAATCTCTCGCGGCGGCAGGCTAAGGAACGAGCGATCGGCACCCTAGAAGCGGTGAAAATTCCGGCAAGTCGCTGGGCCCAATACCCCCACGAGTTCAGTGGCGGAATGCGCCAACGGGTGGCGATCGCCCTCGCCCTCCTGCTTGATCCCAAACTGATTGTGGCAGATGAACCCACCACGAGCTTAGATGTCACGGTGTCGGCCCAAATCTTGCAAGAACTGACCCGCCTGTGCCAAGAACGCCACATGGCCTTGCTGGTGATTTCCCACGATTTAGCGATGATTGGTGAATATTGCGATCGGATTGCTGTGATGTACGGTGGCAAGATTGTGGAAACGGGAGCCACAACATCAGTGCTGCAATCTCCCCAACATATGTACACTCGATCGCTCTTGAACGCGGCGCTGCATATTCAATCCGTGCAGCCGGGGGCGGCAGCGGGGCAACAGGAGCCAGAAATCGGCAATCAGAAGCCAGAGTCAATTACGCCACTGCTTCGGATTCAGGACTTGAAGCAATACTACACCTTGGAACAGGGCTTAATGTCCCGGCTACTCTCTGGAAAGAATCAAACTATTAAAGCGGTGGATGGAGTCAGTCTGGATTTATATCCAGGCGAGACGTTGGGACTGGTGGGCGAGTCGGGTTGCGGCAAAAGTACCCTGTCCCGCACGTTGTTGCAGTTGATTCGCCCCACATCCGGTCGAGTGGAATTTCTGGGACGCGATATCGTTCACCTGTCGGCGGCTGACCTCCGCCACCAGCGCCGCCAAATGCAGATGGTGTTTCAAGACCCCCATGCCTGCCTGAATCCCATGATGACGGTGGGACAGAGCATTGCTGATCCCTTGGTGATCCACCAATTAGCCCCTGCTAACGATGCTAAGGCTCAGGTGCTGCAAATGCTAGAGCGTGTGGGGCTGACTCCGGCGGAAGCCTATTACGATCGCTACCCGGCTGACCTTTCTGGCGGACAACAGCAGCGTGTTGCCATTGCCCGCGCCCTGATCACCCGTCCCCAGCTTTTGGTCTGCGATGAGCCAGTGAGTATGCTGGATGCCAGTGTGCAAACCCAAGTGCTGGAACTGATGCTGGAACTTAAGCACGAGTTCAATCTCACCTATCTATTCATTACCCATGACCTTTGGGTCGCCCGCTTTTTTTGCGATCGGATCGCCGTCATGCAATCCGGGCAAATCGTTGAGATAAATTCTACACAGGAGATCTTCACCAATCCCCAGCATCCCTATACCCAAACCCTGCTCCAAGCTGCTCCTCTATTAGCAACTTTGTCAGGATAAACATCTCTTGGAAAACTTACACAATCGAGTTTCCAGAGTTGAACCTCATTCTCAACAGATGTTATTTATTGACAGTAAGTGACGAAGGCATGGGAATTTGGAATTTACATTTTTGAGAAATCGCAGATTTCTCGTAACTACTCAGGCTGCTAGCTCAATGTCGAGCCTGCCCCCATCCCCCAGCCCCTTCTCCCACTGGGAGAAGGGGAGCCGGATTGAAGTCCCTCTCCCTGGGGAGAGGGATTTAGGGTGAGGGTAGGCTGAGAAATCTGCGATTTCTCAAAAATGTTGTTAATGGTCAGGTTAGCAACCGTAGCTACAAAACTCCCTTAGAACTGGGAATCTGGCTGGCGCGACGGGGATCAATTTCGGTCGCCATGCGGAGCGATCGGGCAAAGGCTTTGAAGGTTGCCTCAATGATGTGATGGGAATTAATGCCATCCAGTTGCCGAATGTGCAGCGTCATCTGGGCATGGTTGACGATCGCCACAAAAAACTCGCGCACCAATTGCGTATCATAGGTTCCCACTCGCTGGGTAGGAATTTGCAACCCATAGCTGAGATGGGGGCGACCTGAAAAATCGAGCGCCACCTGTACCAGTGCTTCATCTAGTGGGGCTACAAAGTGACCAAACCGCACAATCCCTTTTCGATCGCCCAACGCCTGCCCCAACGCCTGCCCCAAGGTGATCCCCACATCTTCATTGGTGTGGTGATCATCAATCTCCAGGTCACCGATCGCCTTCACCTCCAAATCAATCAATCCGTGGGAGGCAATTTGATGCAGCATGTGATCCAAAAACGGAATCCCGGTTTGTGCGGCACATTTACCCTGTCCGTCCAGATTCAGTGTCACTTGCACATCCGTTTCTCCCGTCACCCGGCTGACAGAAGCAGTGCGACCGAATTGGGATAAGTCTGAGCTAACCAAAGAAAGAGACGGAATACTAGGCGTTTTCATGGACTTTGAAGGCAATTGATCAAGATGAGTAACGAGACTAGGATGTTGCAACAAATAAGACTAAACATTCAGTTTGTAGGGGCGAAGCATTGGGTAAAAGATCTTGAATAATTGCAAAGGTTGCCGCCCCAATGCTTCGCCCTGCAAGGTTTATGCACTTACATATAATCTATCTGCTAACTCCTAGACCTGGGAAACGATCGCATCCCATACACTCTACGGAGAAGGCTTCGGTGCAGGAGCCAGCCGCTGATTGAGTTCTCGGATTTGTGCATTCAGTTCCCGCTGCCGCTGAATCAGTACCTCAAAGTCCTTTTTTGTGGCCAACTCAGACCTTCGCGGTGGCAGGGATTGCTCGACCTGATTGAGACAGGCATTGGTGCCCGCTGCAAATTCATTGCGAGTCATGGGTCGATCGCCTTGAAACGTGCCATCGGGCGTACCAGAAAGGCAGCCGGAACTTGCAGGTTGGGTTGTCGGAGCTTGTTGAGCCAGCATTTTGGGAGCTTGAACGATCGCCACCCCGACCATCATCAAACCTGTCCATGTAGCAAGTTGTAATATCTTCATCCCTTTCACCTCTGCTGTGCCACCCGTCTACTCTAGCAAAGTCAACCCACTGGCAAGGTGCGTCTCCTATATCCCCATCTACATCCCCATGATGGCGTAACCGGCATCGACGTATAACACCTGTCCCGTAATCCCGCTGGCTAGGTCGCTGCACAGAAATGCCGCTGCATTGCCCACTTCCGTTTGGGTCACCGTCCGTCGCAGGGGGGCAATTTCTTCGACATGATGGATCATATCGAGAATACCGCCGACTGCCGACGAAGCCAAAGTACGGATGGGGCCAGCAGAAATGCCGTTGACCCGAATATTTTGAGTGCCTAGCTCCGCCGCCAAGTAGCGCACACTCATTTCCAAGCCTGCCTTGGCGATCCCCATCACGTTGTAATTGGGAACGACCCGCACACCGCCTAGATACGTCAGCGTCACAATGCTCCCGCCCTCAGTCATCAAAGGCTTAGCAGCTCCTGCTAACTGAACGAAGGAGTAGGTGCTAACTTCCAATGCCTGGGTAAATCCTTGACGAGAGACATTACTAAAGTTTCCTGACAGGTCGTCCTTGTTGGCAAAGGCCAAGCAATGGATCAAAATATCCAGCTTCTCCCACTGAGACTTAACCGCCTCAAAGGTAGACTGGATCTGGGTTTCATTCTGCACATCGCAGGGCACAAACAACGTTGGGTTCAACGGTTCTACCAAGTCTGCAACTTTTTTCTCCATCTTGCCCCGCTCGTCGGGTAGATAGGTAATCCCAATGTTAGCTCCTGCATTGTGCAACTGTTGAGCAATGCCCCACGCGATCGAGCGGTGGTTGGCAATGCCAGTCACTAAAGCATTTTTTCCGGTTAAATCTAGCATAGAGATCATTTTAGGATAATTAGGTACATACTTGACCCTAGTACAATGACAAAGCAGTTTCGCAAAATCTTCAGGGTTAGGGGGTGATCGTTCAATTCTTCCAGGGTGGATGCTGGCGATCGAACTAAAGTTTCTACATAGTCTGACTCACCTTGAATTTCCCCATTAAAACCTTTGCCCTAACCTAAACTTGCAGAGTGCTTCCAAATCAATCAGGGGGTACGATACCTGAGTCTCAAAGCGAAAGGTAGACAAATTCACACGGGGACTCAGAACTATTGGGATCACAGTCATCTACGATGACAGTATCATTCCGAGAAATCTCAAGAGTGCTGTGAATTGTGTTGCCGAAATGGTGCGTTGCCAGAATGGTCAAATTCTTAACCGTAGGCTTTTATACCCCCAATTTCTGAAGTAACTTACGTAGCTTTTGCTGCACTATCCAAATTCTGTGTCCCTTGTTACAAACAAGTGATTCAGAGTGGGCTTAAGTGTGTTGAAGTTGAGTGTTTTGGGGCTTGGCTCGGAAGTTCTGCATGTTTCTGCCTCGACTCCTAGTGCAAATGAGCCTGGATAAAGGTTAAGACTGAATTACGTTCGCTCCACCGTAAACAGAAGAGATAGTGAGGCGACTGTTAAAGTAGAGGATATGGTAGTGACCCAAGACAAGCCGTTAGCGTCTGTATTCCGTCAAATTGGTGGAGGGGCATATCCCCCTGTTGTCGAAGTTTTTGAGCGGCGCAAAACGATCTTTTTCCCTGGAGATTCAGCAGAACGGGTTTATTTTCTGGTGAAGGGTGCAGTTAAGCTCTCCAGAGTCTATGAAGCTGGTGAGGAAATCACAGTCGCACTTTTGAGAGAGAATAGTGTATTTGGGGTGTTGTCTCTGATTACAGGACACCGCTCCGATCGCTTCTACCACGCTGTAGCCTTTACCAATGTTGAGCTACTCTCCATCCCCATCGAACAGGTGGAGAAAGCGCTGAAAGATAATCCCGATCTGTCGATGTTGATGCTTCAAGGGCTTTCGTCACGCATTTTGCAGACTGAGATGATGATTGAGACCCTGGCCCATCGAGATATGGGGTCTCGCTTGGTGAGTTTCCTGCTCATTCTCTGTCGTGATTTTGGGGTACCGACGACTGATGGCATTACGATCGATCTGCGCCTTTCCCACCAGGAAATTGCGGAGGCGATCGGCTCCACCCGTGTGACTGTCACTCGCCTGCTGGGAGACTTGCGTCAGGAGAAAATGATCTCTATTCATAAGAAAAAGATTACGGTTCACAACCCCGTTACCCTCAGTCAGCAGTTCACCTAGCCAATCAACGATAAGCTATAGGCATTGAGGTGTGAGTATTTGACATCTATCCAGTCAATAGCCAACAGCCAATACCCAATACCCACCAAACAACGACTCCGAACTGATGACCAGCGGGTACATCTTGATTGTGGCAATTTTAGTGCTGGGAGGTGTGATCGCCACGGTGGGCGATCGCATTGGTAGCCGAGTTGGCAAAGCACGGCTGAGTCTCTTCAATCTCCGCCCCCGCAAAACGGCTGTGCTGGTCACGATTTTGACGGGCGGGATCATTTCTGCGTCTACGTTGGGGATTTTATTTGCCCTCAGTGACCAACTCCGCAAAGGTGTGTTTGAGATTGGGCAAATTCAAAAACAGTTGCGGGTCGCTGGTGATGAACTGCGAGAAGCTAGAACCCAAAAAAGTCAGGTTGAGAAGGAACTGAATCAGAGTCGATCGACCTTGACAACTGCGGAAAAGCGCTTAGACGAGGCGAACCAATCTTTGAGCGCAGTTGTGGAAAAACAAGCCCGAACTGAATCCCAACTTCGGCGAGTGGCTAGCAGTTTTTTGCAGGCCCAGTATCGGTTGCAGGAGGTTTCTGAACAAGCTGGGAAGTTGCGATCGGAAATCCAAACCCTGCAAACTGAGCGGCAAGGCCTGCTCAAGCAACAAAGCGAGGTGAAAGCCCAAATTGCCCAGCGAGATCAGGAGATCGCTACCCGTAACCAAGCGATCGTGCAGCGAGATCAGGAAATTGCTAACCGCGATCGAGTCATCACGTTGAGTATCAGTCGTTTAAAAGACCTGGAAAGTCAGCAGGCGAAATTGGGATCGGATGTGCGGGAACTAGACCAGGCTTATGGAAACCTCTTAAGGAAATTTGAAGGGATTTCTCAGGGCAATATTGCTATTTTGCGTGACCAAGTGCTGGCATCGGGAGTGGTGCGGATTGTGACCCCCCCAGCAGCACGTCGAGCCATAGACCAGCTTCTCCAAGAGGCCAACCGAGCCGCGAGACAGCGCACTCAACCTGGTGCCAACGGTGCTGGGCAAGTCGTGCAAATCCCCAAGGGTGATGTGGAGCAATTGGTGCAACAAATCGACGATGGCCGCGATTACGTGCTACGCGTCGTCTCATTGGAAAACTATGTTGTCGGAGAGAAAAATGTGCAAGTGGTGGCGAGTGCCACGCTCAACCAAGTAGTTTTTCCTCAAGGGGGATTTGTCGCCTCCACCTCAGTTGATCCATCCAGAATGAGTGAGCGACAAATTCGAGAAAAAATTGAATTGCTCCTGATTGCTGCGGCTTTTCGGGGCAACCGGGCTGGAGTCTTGACCGAGGGGATTCAAGTTGGTAGGGAGGCTACGATGGCGCAGTTTATTGAGCAGTTAAAGCAGCAAAATCGACCGATCGATATTCAGGTCGTTGCCGCAGAAGTGATTTACACCGCTGGGCCTCTCAAAGTTCAGCTTCTAGCGATTAAGGATGGGCAAGTCGTTTTTCGGGCTGGATAGAGACGGGGTAATTGCATCCCAGTTTTGCAATCGCCCGATCCACCCTCACCCTAAATCCCTCTCCCTAGGGAGAGGGACTTTGAATTCCGGCTCCGTTCTCCATAGGGAGAACGGTTGGGGATGTAGCTTGCTTCCCGAAGGGTGGGCGGATCGGAGATCTACAAAAGTGAGATATACCCAACAGGATAGGCTAAGTCCGATCGCTCTCAATTTGACCCTGATCCAGCTTTAGCAACCATGACTCTGTTCAATCCCTGCAAAATATTTACCCTAAGGAATAGGGCTTAAATAAGCCCGGAAGATAGAATATTCAAGATGATCTCATTCCTAATCTGAAGTTCTTTAACTCCGCTATTTATCCGTGAGCGCTATTTCTAAACGTCAGTTGCCGGGAAAATTGAGGGTACGATCGCGCTTGCTGCTCTCTGTCCTCTTGGCTGGAGTCGTATCCGTCCTGCTTCCGTCTTGGTTCCACTGGCCTATCCGCATTCTGTGCGTTTGGGATAGTGGAATGCTCTGTTTCCTCGCTTTAACCTGGTCTCTCATGGTGAAAGCAACCCCAGAGACAATGCAGCGAAACGCTCAAAGCGAAGACGAGGGACGGTTAACGATTTTGAGCCTGGTCACCGCTGCCGCCTGTGCCAGCATCTTAGCCATTGGCTTCATGCTGAAGGATAGCAAAGGCATACCCCCGACTATTCTGGTGCTACATGTGACACTTGCGGTGGTGACGATCGTTGGCTCCTGGTTACTCGTCCATACAATTTTTGCTAGCCACTACGCCCACGAATACTACCGCACTGGCAAATCCCTGGAGGAATGTAAAGCAGATGGGTTAGATTTTCCCAGCGATATTGAGCCAGATTACTGGGATTTCTTGTATTTCTCCTTCATCATTGGCATGACTAGCCAGGTTTCTGATGTCCAAGTCACATCCCGATCGATGCGGCGCTTGGCCTTGCTCCACGGCATTCTCTCTTTCTTTTTCAACACTGCGATCGTGGCGATGACCATTAATACCCTTGCGGGGCTGATTAATCAATAGGGTTGTCCAGTAGGGTTGCGTTTAGGAAGTGCCGTGCCAGATTTCTAACACGTCATCGATCGATCGGCCCAAAATGCGAGAGAGAGATCCCAGTTGGGTATTATTCAGTTCCTTACCCGCATAAATATCACTTAATTCACTGCGAGACAGCTTGTAGGAGTCACAGAATTTAGCAAACTCATCAGCACTGATATCTAACTCTGCCTGGCGATCGAGCAAGAGTACCACAATTGCTCCCACACCGGATTTTGGCCGAGTTGCCCGTGCCAAATATTCTGCCATCAACTCCTCTGCATCATCGGGGCTGCGACCCATTCGCGTTAGCAGATCCCGACAGGCTAACTTCATTGCCTTGAGCAGTTTCTCTTCCTCGTTTAACAAATTCACAACGCGATTAGCGAACCTCGGTCTACCAAATCCCACGACCTTACCCTGATGCATGATCGGGCAGTAGGACTTGTCAGGATTAAGTTGCCAAGGGAGGGGATCGTTGGGTAGTGCCATACTTAACTGTCTAAATCGTCAAAAAATATAGGGTATGAAATGCTTTCTCATACCCTACACCTGATTGTTCAACAAATTGTATCGTAGCTCTCTACCGTCGGCCGCCTCGCACAGGAACCTGCTTCATGTAGTCCATATCAAAGATGGAGAGCCGCTGAGCATAATTGACCTTGGGGGCGATCGATGCAGCCAAATCGCTGAAGCGACGGGGATCACCTTGAGCCAAATTCCGGCTTTTATACTTCTGAGAGTAAATCTTCTCCAAAGTAAAGCGCCAATCGTACTCAGTGATGCCAGCACTCTCACGGTAATCTGCACCGTAGCGTGGGGTAACCAAGTTAAAGGGACGGGCTTCCATCCGCTTCCGCTGATAGGGCACGGTGGAGTCGCCGAAGCTTTGCGTATATTCCTCGCTGTCTAGCAAAATATCGACAAAGCCCTGAAAGCCAAGGGTGGCAATCTTAATTGACCATGCGATCTTTTCAGCCTCGTTGTAAGCAGAACGACCCAGCAACCGCTTCAAGGTGATATCGACGAGGCGGTAATTGTTATTGGTCTCAACTACTAAGTAGTAGAACGTTTCCGACTTAGCCAAGCTCCGCACAAAATCCCGCACACTGATTGCCCGGTTTTTTAGCTGCGACTCCAAAGTAAGCTGGCGGTTGGACTTTAGAATCACATGCTCACTGAACACTTGGCGATAGGCGGCCCAGACGAGGTCTTGAATTTCTCCAGCGGAGGTAGCATCTTCTAGGCGATAGATGTAAGGAGTGTCTTCATTTAAATCGGCGGTGCCAAAGCTCGTGACCCGATGATTTTGTGTGGTGGGTCGATAGTCGATTAAGGGGAGTGCCATAGGGTTTCTCTCGTAAATTAATTAGTAGAATCATTATCTCGCGCTGGGAACACTGATCAGCAACCAGTTCAGGAATCCGTGATTAACGGAGGGGAAAGCCTGCTGTGGTGCTAACTGAAACCGGTACAGACCCTGGCTTCCGATCGCGGGTCATATCGGGAATGGAGATGCCGCTGAGTTGCACCCTGACGGGCTGCACTGGCGTAGTTTTGATGGACTGGGCCATTTCTAGGAAATTACGCACATCACCCCACTTGTAGCGATCGTTTTCCAGTTTGTCACGCCAGTAGGTGGCATAGCGGGGATTCACCAAATTAAAGGGACGATCTTTAAAGCGGCGGCGTTGGTAAGGAACTGTGTTGTCACCAAAATTAGTTTGATACTCCTCAGTCTCTATCAGGGCATCCACAAAGCCCTCTAATCCCAAGGTGGCAATTTTAATCGACCAGGCAATTTGTTCGGGTTGACCGTAGGATGCACGACCTAATAAGCGCTTCAGGCTCAGGTCAACCACTCGATAGTTAGAGTTCGTTTCAAGCACCAACCGCCGATATACCTCAGATTTCGCTAGACCTCGAATGAAATCACGTACTGTAATCGATCGATTACTGAGTTGGGACTCCAAAAACGTTTGGCGACTGCTTTTCAGAATCACATGCTCACTGAACACTTGGCGATAAGCCGCCCAGACTAGCTCTTGCAAATCATTACTGCCGGTACAGTCTTCTAGACGGTAAATCCGAGGGGTATCTTCACCGGGAACTTCGTAGCCAGCAACGCGCTGATTTTGAGAAGCGGGTTTATATTCGAGAAGAGGAATTGACATGGCAAAACGGGGGATGAAGAACAAACGGCTAGGGAATCTGGTTGAGAAGACCCTTAAACCTTGGGATTGGCAGGAATATAACGGTAGGGAAGTGAAACAGTTGTACGCCTAACGGATTGTTGAGGCATAGCACTAGAGCGGGTCATGTTAGGAATTTTGATGGCTCCAGAGGTGGAGCGGGCGACATCCCGTTGCGAGTCGAGTTGGGGGGTAACCATATTTCCTGCCATTGCCAAGAAGCTTGCTGGGATCGCCTGTCGCACCACCTGGCGATCGAGATTCCCCGACTGATAGGTTCGCACTTGATAGTAGGAGCGCCCCTGAAGTCCTTCCATCACAAGCTGATTACGCCAGTAGTCGTTGTAGCGAGGATTGACAAGGTTGAACGGTCTGCCTTCCATGCGGCGACGTTGGTAGGGCACGATGTCGTTGCCGAAATTTTGCAGATATTCTTCCCCATTGACCACGGCATCAATAAAGCCGTGTAGTCCTTTGGTGGCGATGACGATCGACCACGCGATCTGCTCATCTTTGTCGTAACTGGCACGCCCTAGGAAGCGCTTGAAGGTGACATCAACGACGCGATAGTTAGAGTTCGTATCAACAACCAATTCTCTGTACACATCAGATTTGCCCAGCCCTCGGATAAAATCGCGGGTTGAAATAGCCCGATTGCGGAGTTGGGACTCTAGAAATGGTTGACGGTAGCTTTCTAAAATCAAATGTTCGCTGAAAATTTGGCGGTAGGCAGCCCAGATTAGATCACCGATCGCTGACTCTGAGGTGGTATTAGTCAATCGGTAAATTTGGGGGTCGTCTTCATCAGCCACATCGTAGCCTGCAACCCGCTGATTTTGCGTCTTTGGCGTGATTTTAAGCAGGGGAACCATAATTGTGCAACCTAGAGTTTAAGGTGAGTAGATTTATGAAGTAGATCAAGAATTGAACAGAGCGTCGAACATCAAACCGAGATTTTATGCATGAGGCAATGGTGGGCAAAAGCTACCCTGGACTGAACTGCGCGATCGGGTTCCGTCTGGGAGAGATGGGCTAGCTGAGCCAGAGCAGCAGAGCGGGCATCTGTCGATGCAAGTTGGGGAGACGGTTGAATATTTAAGGTAGCCAAAAGGGCTTGCAAACCGACAATAGCAGCATAACGAATCGCCCACTCTGGATCTTGAGCAATGCGAAACAGTGTGTTCAGTGCTTTTTCCTGGGCTACCTGTTGTTCGGCTGCGGGTAATTTTTGCCAATGTAGATGCCCCAAGCCCTTCGCTGCTGCCCGACGCACACTGGGGGCAAAGTCAGTTTCAGCAGCACTGAGGAGAACATCTAAGGCACGGGGATCAGCGATCGTAGCCAAGGCCCGAATCGCATAGGCTCTTGCCCCGTAGTTGTAGCCATCCAGTTGCGCCAAGAGTGGGATCACCACTACCTCACCCAAGTTCACCAACCCTGACACAGCCGCCATAGCAGCCCCTGGATTGTTGTAGCCCAGGACTGCAATCAGGGTAGGAATGCCTGCCTCTGACTGTACCGCCACCAAGGACTGCACCGCCGCTATCAACCGAGCGGGAGAATCCGCCTGTTCAATGGCTCGAATGAGATCAGGAAGGGACATGGGAGGCATGGGAAATCAGGTAAACAAAAATCGGCAAAAATATTCAGCTACAGCAAGTCATCCATCAAGTGCATGACGCGAATTGCAGCCTCTGAGGGAACTGGAGAATCGGTAGACCGCACTTCATGCTCTAGCAAACCCTTGAGGGCAAAGAGCTTGAAGCTGTTTTCAGTAGCAGCTTGGGCAATTGCCGCCGCCGCTGGTAGATAGCCGATCGCTCCCAAATCTGACAACGCCACGCGACGCAACTGTAAATCATCACCCTGGAGAGCTTGGACTAACCGATCGCCATAAACAGGCTCACGGGTTAGTTGATACAGGGCCCGGGCAGCGGCATATTGGAGTCGGGGAACAGAATGCTCCAAAAAGGGACGGATGAGGTCAATAGCCGCCACGGCATTCAGAGCGCCCAATGCTTCTACGATCGCCTCACAGGGTTGAACCAAATGGGGAGTGCCAGGCATCGGCTGGGCAACCGTCGAGTCTCCTGACAGGAGGGTGATGAGAGGCTCAATTCCAGCGGGATCACCCAAGGTTCCCAAGGATTGAGCCGCCGCCTCTCGAACATAGAAGTCAGAACAGTCTAGACAACGAATCAACGCTGGAATGGCTGAGTAATCACCCAGCTTTCCCAAGGCCCGTGCCGCATTGCGCCGCAACGGATAACCCCCCAATTCGGTGCGATCGTCCTCATCTTCCAGGGCGGCGATTAGGGCTGAAACTGCCACAGGATCGCGCACCTGGAACTTGCCCAACCACCACGCCGCGTAGTAGCGGAGGCTCAAATCAGAGTGATGGAGGTTGTCGATCGCCTGCTCCACAGTTAGCGCTCCACCCTCTAACAACTCAACCTGTTCTGCGGCTAATTCCACCATAGATGAAACCAAAATAAGAGCCAAAAATCAGGCTTAGACGATCGAAGGTAGACAGAACAATCCTACCGATTGCAACAGCCAGTCATCTTAGGCTTCAGAGTGGTCTGCTCCAGTCAGGGGATGAATTGCCACAATTTTTCCGCCCATACGGGTAATGCGTTGCATTTCCTCGTTCATGCGGTTGTAAGGCACTGTGACAAAAACACTACCACTCCGACGAATTGGATAGCTAGATCTGTCTGTCTCCTCATTTTGCCGCAAACCCACGACCTCATAGCGAAACATGCGCGTTCCAGAAGGGGTGTTTGCAGAGCTACCAACAGCAGTTTGACCAAACATGGATAGACACCTTATTGTATGGTTTGAAAATAAAACAGTAATTACTCAGCCTACCCTCACCCTAAATCCCTCTCCCCAGGGAGAGGGATTTCAATCCGGCTCCCCTTCTCCCAGTGGGAGAAGGGGCTGGGGGATGAGGGC
>JARCMD010000342.1 GCA_030248885.1 Leptolyngbyaceae cyanobacterium MP9P1.79
ACTACTCAGCCTACCCTCACCGTTCGGCTGAGCGCTCACGTCGAAGCCTAAATCCCTCTCCCTGGGGAGAGGGACTTCAATCCGGCTCCCCTTCTCCCAGTGGGAGAAGGGGCTGGGGGATGAGGGCAGGCTTGACATTGAGTTAGTAGCCTGAGTAGTTACGTCCAATCTTTACCAAGGACGGATTGTGACCCAAAGTTGTGGGTTGTATATAGCCATCCATCAACGTAGTTACGTTCAATCTTTACCAAGGACGGATTGTGACCTTTATTTCCTTGGTGAGATTCTGGGATCAACTTAATGGGAGCAATGATAGCTGAACTTTGCTCTTTTAACACCCTCTGATTTTGATTACATCTAGCTGGCTATTAAGTACTCGTCTCTCGAACCCTGATCCGTTAATTCTGAGAAGTTTTACGCTCGATCGTCGCCTTTTCTCACAAATCTCCTTATTGGTAGGGAACCTCTCAGCCAGCGACAGCGATCGGTGAGTCGATATGTTTGGCAGAGATGGCAACTTGACAACTTTATATATGGGAGAATTTTTGAGGTGCATCGTTGCGACTCAAAATGAACACTACCGATTGGGAATCAGTTCGGGCGGCGTTTCGGAAAATTTGGGGATACTCAGATTTTCGATCGCCCCAAGGTGAAATTATTCGCTGTCTCTTGTCCCAGCGGGATGCGGTGATTGTGATGCCCACGGGGGGCGGCAAGTCGATTTGTTTTCAGTTGCCAGCGTTGTTGCAAAGTGGGCTGACGCTGGTGATTTCGCCGCTGGTCGCACTGATGGAAAATCAGGTTCTGGAGTTGCGCGATCGTCGTCTCCCGGCGGCGTTGTTGCACAGTGAAGTGCCATCCCAGCAACGGCAGCAAACCCTGCGGGCGATCGATCGCCAAACGCTGCGATTACTGTATCTATCGCCAGAAACGTTGCTAACGACACCTGTTTGGGAGCGTTTGAGCCAGCCGGAGGTGAGAATTAATGGGCTGATTTTGGATGAGGCCCATTGCTTGGTGCAGTGGGGTGAAACATTTCGCCCGACGTATTATCGCTTAGGGGCAGTGCGATCGTGGCTGCTGAAGGGCAAACCCAAGGACACCCGAATTGCAGTCGCTTCGTTTACCGCTACGGCTGATCCCCAGGCTCAACAAACGATTCAGCGCATTCTCCAGCTTCGATCGCCCCAGATGTTTCAACTCAGTCCCTATCGGGCTAACTTGCACTTGAATGTCAGAGTAGTCTGGACTCCCAGGGGTCGTCGCCAGCAGCTTGCTCAGTTCATTCAGGCGAGAACGGGGGAGGCAGGCTTGGTTTATGTTCGCACCCGTCGGGATACAGAGGATTTGGCTACATTTTTGACGACTCAGGGGCACAGCACGGCGGCGTATCATGCGGGGCTAAGTCCGGAAGAACGTCGGGCGATCGAGGCGGCATGGCTGACGGGGGAGACGCAGTTTGTGATTTGTACGAGTGCCTTTGGGATGGGGATCAATAAGGCAAATTGTCGCTGGATTGTGCATTTTCACGCGCCATCGCTACTCTCGGAGTATGTGCAGGAGGTGGGACGGGCAGGGCGAGATGGTGAGCGATCGGATGCTCTGATGTTGGTGAGTGAGCCAACGGGGTTACTTGACCCAGAGGATAAGCAGCGGCATCAGTTTTTCACGGAAAAGATTCAACAGCAGCGCCGGGAGGCCCAGGAGTTGGTGAAAAAATTGCCAACTCAGGGAGACGTGAGTGCGGTCTGTCGCCAGTTTAAGGGGGCGGCCCTAGCGCTGGCTTGGCTGCATGGCACGGGGCAACTAGTCTGGAATGGGCCGTTTCACTATGCGCTGAAGTTGTCCCAGCCCGCCCAAGGGACTCAGGGCAACGAGGATGCAGCGAAGCAGATGATTCAGTATGTGCGGACTCGTGATTGTCGCTGGCAGGTTTTGTTGCGATCGTTTGGGTTTTCTCAGGAGGCACAGGTTATGCGCTGTGGGCATTGTGACAATTGTCGGGGGTGAGGGAGTGATGGGGTAGGGGAGTGATGGAGTAGTTGTGAGAAATTAGGCTATTTCTAGAAAAGGTCAGTCCAGGGAATGTGGTAGTCGCCTGAGATTATCTCATCCCCTCACCCCCAACCCCTCTCCCAGAGGGCGAGGGGAGCCGATTCAGGTTTTGTTCCCTCTCCTTCGGGAGAGGGCTAGGGTGAGGGGGTTCGGATGGGTACGAGATAATCTCACGTTTCTACCGGGAATGTAGGGGTGAAGCGGTAAATTTTTCTCAGAAATCTTCCTGGCTGTTTAAAGAGGTTCAGCTTGGTCAGAAATTCTGGTTCTGGTGTTCTAGGGTCAAATTTAAGGTAAGTTAACGTAGTGACTTTTCGCCAAATGGGGGGGTGAAGCCATGACCGCGTATGAATATCGGGCAGGTTTAGAAGGGGTTCCAGCTACTCAGTCCAGCATTAGCTTTGTGGATGGACAAAAGGGAATCTTGGAATATCGGGGGATTGCGATCGAGGAGTTGGCTGCCAAAAGCACATTCTTAGAGACGACCTATCTCCTGATTTGGGGCGAACTGCCGTCCAGGGAGGAATTGTCGGCGTTTGAAAATGAGATTCAGTACCATCGGCGGGTCAAGTACCGGATTCGCGACATGATGAAGTGCTTCCCGGAAAGTGGGCATCCCATGGATGCGCTGCAAGCTTCAGCAGCGGCGTTGGGGCTGTTTTATTCTCGCCGTGATTTAGAGAATCCGGCTTATATTCGAGAGACTGTAGTCCGGTTGGTGGCGAAGATTCCCACGATGGTGGCAGCGTTTCAACTGATTCGCAAGGGAAATGACCCGGTGCAGCCCAATGACGGGTTAAGTTACGCTGAGAACTTTTTGTATATGCTGAATGAGAAGAAGCCTGATCCTCTGGCGGCAAGGATTTTGGATATTTCTCTGACACTACACGCTGAGCATACGATCAATGCCTCGACGTTCTCGGCGATGGTGACGGCTTCGGCACTAACTGATCCCTATGCGGTGGTGGCTTCAGCGGTGGGCACCTTGGCGGGGCCGCTGCATGGCGGGGCCAATGAGGAAGTGATCACGATGCTGGAGGCGATCGGCTCTGTGGAGAATGTGCGCCCTTACCTGGAAGACCGATTGGAACGCAAGGCTAAAATTATGGGCTTTGGGCATCGGGTCTACAAGGTGAAAGATCCCCGTGCCATTATTTTGCAAGATTTAGCAGAGCAGCTATTTGAGAAGTTTGGGCGGGATAAATACTACGACATCGCCACGGAGTTGGAACGGGCGGTGGAGGAAAAGCTAGGAAATAAAGGGATTTATCCCAATGTCGATTTTTATTCGGGCTTGGTTTATCGAAAGCTAGGAATTCCTTTGGATTTGTTTACGCCAGTGTTTGCGATCGCCCGCGTTCCCGGCTGGCTGGCGCACTGGAAGGAACAATTGGCAGAGAATCGCATTTTTCGTCCCACCCAAATCTATACGGGTGTTCACGATGCCCCCTACATCCCGATCGAGGAGCGGCGATCGTCGATGACCACAATGGAGTGATGACGCAACCCTATTGATTGGAGAATGGGGAATCCTGTCATAATTCAAGTGCAGTTGGAGGTGATTTATGGAGCAACGTACTTTTGAAGGAACCTGGGAAGAAATTCTCCTTCATGAGCCTGAGTTAATTGGACGACGGGTAAAATTGACAGTGCTTGCCAATCAGGATGCAAGTCTGCAAAACACAACCGCTTTAGATCAGGTGTTAAAAGGCAGGGTTGGGCGCGTTCATTTTCAACCCTCGAATTTGTCTGAGCGAACGGGAGAAGCGTTTGCCGATCTTTTGGAAGATCAATACAAATCGTTGAGATTGAGCCAGTGACTCTCTGTGACGCTTCTGCTTTAATTGCTCTAATTAACCAGAGAGATGCCAACCACGATCGTTGTGTTGATGCCTTATCCAAACTGCCAGCACCATTAGTCACAACTTGGTCATGCTTTACAGAAGCGATGTATCTGCTAAGGCGTTATGGTGGGTGGCTAGCTCAGGAGGAATTGTGGAGCTATGCTGCTGACCAAATTCTTGTGCTGCATTTCAATGAGGAAGAAGAGCAAGCGAAAATGAGGGTGCTAATGGAGCAATACCGCGATATACCAATGGATTTAGCAGATGCATCCCTAGTTGCTGCTGAGACCCTTAACCAGAGACGAATCTTTACGCTCGATCGAGATTTTCAAATTTATCGCTTCCGTGGTAATCAACCTTTTGAAGTTGTACCTCAAGAAACTAGGCGATAGAAAAGTAAAGATTGTAGGAGATGCACCGATTAGAAATTTACGAAGATGACCTGACAGGTAAAGAGATCGCTGACTTGCTTTGGGAACATCTCTAACATATGTATGAGATTACGCCGCCTGAAAGCGTTCATGCTCTTGATTTAGAAGCATTACGATCACCCGATATTACTTTTTGGACAGCTTGGGAGGGCAATGAATTACTCGGATGCGGGGCACTGAAAGAACTGGATTCAAAAAGTGGTGAAGTCAAGTCAATGCATACTGCCAAGGCTCATCGTCGTAGGGGTTTCGCGGCAAAGATTCTTGAACACATCATAAAAGAAGCTAAACGGCGTGTTTACGATTGCTTGAATTTGGAAACAGGAGCTTTTCCTGAGTTCGCCCCAGCACGAGCCTTGTATACACGGTATGGGTTTGAGTACCGAGGACTCTTTGCCGACTACGTTGACGATTCAAACAGCGTGTTTATGACGAAAAAACTGTAGGCTCCACTTCTGGAGACTGCCCTATTTCTTGAAAATCTTTCGATCGCAAGTCGTAAAGCTGCTGACAATTTTTGATTCGTTCATGTCTTAGAGTAGGGCTAATCTGTTTAACTGAAGGGCTAATTTTCAAACGAGGTTGGATGACCTGTTTAACCTGTTAGAAATACGTCACTCAAGTCGCTCACATTCGTACTTCAGGACTTCATCATGCCAAATCTAACTCCCAATCCCAGCTTTAGTCTCACAATTCGTTTTCAATTGCCTAATCAAGCGGGGATGCTGGCCAGCGTGACCCAAGCAATTGCTTCTAAGGGAGGAAATATTGGCCAGATTGATTTGATTGAGCAAACGCGCAAGGTGTCCGTTCGCGACATTACGATCGATGCGGCAAGTAGTGACCACGAAGAAAGCTTGGTGGAAGCGGTCAAGGCGTTACCCGATATCCAGGTGCTTAATGTTTACGATCGCACCTTTGCTCTACATCAAGGCGGTAAAATTAGCGTTCATAGCAAAACTCCATTGAAGAGCCAATCGGAGTTGGCGATGGCCTACACGCCAGGGGTGGGAAGAATTTGCAATGCCATTGCCCAAGACCCAGAGCAGGTTTACAAGCTGACGATTAAACGGAATACGGTGGCGGTGGTGACGGATGGCAGCGCGGTGTTGGGTTTGGGCAATTTGGGGCCAGAGGCGGCATTGCCAGTGATGGAAGGGAAGGCGATGCTGTTCAAGGAGTTTGCGGGCATCGATGCGTTTCCCATTTGTTTAGCGACTCAGGACACTCAGGAGATTATTCAAACGGTTAAGAACATTGCCCCAGTATTTGGTGGCATTAATTTGGAGGATATTGCGGCACCGCGCTGTTTTGAGATTGAAACCCAATTGCGGCGGGAGTTAGATATTCCAGTGTTCCATGATGATCAGCACGGAACGGCGATCGTCACATTGGCGGCGCTGATTAATGCCTTGAAGGTAGTGAAAAAGTCTCTGTCTGAGGTTCAGATTGTGATCAATGGTGCAGGGGCAGCGGGGGTGGCGATCGCTCTGCTGCTGCGGAAGGCGGGGGCTGAAAAAATCCTGATGTGTGATTCTAAGGGACTGATTACAACGGCTCGGACGGATTTGACGACGGAGAAGCGGGATTTTGCCATTGCTGATAGCAGTCGATCGACGCTGACCGATGCCATGATAGGGGCTGATATTTTTCTGGGAGTGAGTGCGCCGGGGGTGGTGAGTCCAGAGATGGTGCGATCGATGGCGAAGGATGCGATCGTGTTTGCGATGGCGAATCCGACTCCTGAAATCCAACCGGAACTGATTGAGTCGGAGGTGGCGGTGATGGCAACGGGACGCAGTGATTACCCGAATCAAATCAACAATGTCTTGGCGTTTCCAGGTATTTTCCGAGGAGCGCTCGATTGCCGAGCTTCAGCGCTAACAACCAATATGTATTTACAAGCAGCGCAGGCGATCGCCTCTCTGGTGAACCCATCGGAACTGGAGCGGGAGCATATTGTGCCGTCGGTGTTCGACGATCGGGTGGCCAGTTCTGTGGCGGCAGCGGTGCAGCAGGCAGCCCGGCAAGATGGCGTTGCCCGTAGCTAGGATTAAGCTCTGCAAGAAAGCAAGGAGCTTAAGCCCGGAAGCATCTCACTTTTGCAACCCTCACCCTAAATCCCTCTCCCAGGTGGGGACAGGGACTTGGATCTTGCTCCCCTTCTCCCCACCTGGGAGAAGGGGCTGGGGGATGAGGGGGTTTTGGTAAGCCCCTTGTGATTTCTGTCCTCTGCTTCCCAAGATTTCTAGATTAATCCCTGTCCTTGGTGGCGCTTGTCTTCTTCGATCGTGAGGTCGCCTGCACTGTCGTGCTTCAGGTCTGCTAGTTGGGCAGCACGTTCGGCGGTAAGGGCAGCTTCTTTCTCGCGGAGGTCGCCTGGCTCATTGATGTACATTTCGGGTTCCACGGCGTAGTTGTTGAGCAACCCTTCTTTATCTACGGTGTAGCCGTCGGTGGTGCGAATGCTGTCGCTGTGGGTCTGATCGTCGGTCTCCTCACTGGCTTCTTGTTCTTCGGTAGGATGGGTTTTGAACCGATCGCCCTCGCGCTCTTTGCGGGCTGCTGTCTCGGCGGGGACGATACCGCGATCGTATGTATCTACATCAGCGGGATGGGTGGAAGAAGAACTATCCCCTGGAACTGTTTTGCTTACCATAAATCTGTCCTCTTATGAGTATCGAGATTCAGATTAGTGGGTTTAATGTATGTAGGGATACTACCGTTGGTATTAACTTGAGCTATTGGGGTTAAGTTTTCCTATCTCTATGGATGGATTTTGGATGAGGGATGGGGCGATCGGGCTTATCAAGATTCTTGTATTACAAACATCTTTTCCGTCTATGTTGAATGATTTTTTGGTTACTAGGTATATAGAAATAGAAACTGAGTTTTCACACAAGAATCAAGGGTTTTACGCCACTATTATTGCTAGGAACCCAGTTTCTATATTGGAAGATTCGAGTGAGCTAGTCAATGACGATCGGGGTTGGCGTAGTGGAACCCGTGGGCACAGTTGGGATGGGAGGTTTGCGGTAATCGCTGTAGAGCCGATCGCGCCAAGTGAAGAAAGGTTCACAGGCAGGGTTGTCGGCGATGCCAGGAACACCTTTTCCTTTCAGCGTTTCGGGCAATTCCAGGTAGGGCCCGGCGGGGAATTTGAGATACATGCTGAGGCCGGCCATGGCGAAGTCTGCCAGGGTGGGACGATCGCTGACCAAGTAGGGGCGATCGACGAGGAGGGCACTCAGGGAAATGAGGGTTTGTTGCAGGCTCTCACGGGTAGACCGGACAACTTCGGGGCTATATCCCACCCCGGAGCCAAGGATGCTCAAGAACTCTCCAGGGACGGCTCCGATGAGGCGGCGCAATAGGTCTGGAGTGGAGGAGGGCAGGGCGGCGGAGCGGAAGCTTTGATTTTGGTTGAAGGTATCAATGAGGACGGTGCGCGCCTGTAACCCAACGGATTGGTCGGCGAGTTCTTCCAACAAGGTGCAAAGAGCAAGCTCCTTGGGGTCGGTGGGAAGGATGGGGCGATCGGGGAATTTGCGTTCTAGGTAGTGGGCGATAGCGGTGGAATCTGCCACAATTTGAGTGCCGTCTTTGAGGACGGGGACTTGGCGTTGTCCCGATAGTCTAAAGATTTCTAGCTGTCCCAATCCAGGAGTGACTTCGATCTTGCGATAGGCTAACCCTTTGTAGTCCAAGATGAGTCTCACTTTCTCAACATAATGGGACATCTCGAATTGGTACAACTCCAGCATATTAGTCTCCTGTAAAGTGGCGGGTAGTGGCTGCTCCATCTCATCTTAGGTGATGTTTTTTGCAACAGTGTCTTGGCGAAATTGGTAGAAAATCTGGAGATTGAGGCTGATCTCCGAATAATCCTCCTTAGGTGAGACTGTGCGAATTGCCCAGCTTGCTATTGTCCAAGGAAGAGAACAGGTTGAAACCCAAGGAGAACTTATGACGGTTGCAAATACGGCTGCACCAACGGTAACTGCGGCTCATGGCGCACCAGAACGAACCATTACGGCTGTCATTAAGGAGCGGGAGCAAATTGATAGTATTGTCCGTAGGTTGCTCGATCGGGGCATTTCCCGCGAACATATCTCCCTAGTTGGCAGAAACTTTCACTCAGAAACTCGCATTGCTGGCTTTATCACCAAGCGAGATGTGATCTTGGGGGGCTTGAAGCAGGGCGCAGCGTTTGGGTCTTTCTTTGGCTCGGTTCTAGGGTTGCTGACTGGGGTTGGTGTGCTGTTTATCCCCTTTGTGGGCACGATCGCCGTAGCGGGGCCGATCGGGGGCTTGCTCCTGGGTGCAGCGAGTGGCGCGATCGCTGGGTCGGCAGGGGCTGGGCTGGTTTCAGCGCTGGCAGCGTGGGGAATGCCTGAGGATAAGGCGGCAATCTACCAGACTCGTGTGGAAGCGGGGGAATTCTTGGTGATGGTGGAAGTGCCGATGAATAAGTCGGGCGAAATTCAATTGTTGCTGGAAAGTGCGGGCGGTGAGGAAATTTCGACGGTGGATTCCCCCTTACCTCGTCAAATAGCGGGGGCAATGACGGATGCCAGCCAGTTGTCGCCGGAGGTCAAATCTCACTTGTCTGAGGACGCGCAAAAGCTATACCTCGATCGCTACAACGTAGCTTGGGCGGATGGCGAGGATGACGCTAAGGCGGAAAAGGCGGCGTGGGATGCGGTGCATCAGCAATATGAGGAAGATGCCAATGGGGTATGGTCTAAGCCTAAGACGACGGTTTAGAGGTTTACCCGATCGCAAACGCTTAATTTTGAATCTCCGAGATGTGGAGACACAACGCTATGAAACGTTGTGTCTTTTTTTGCGATCGAGGGACTTCCTTGAATCCCCAATAATCTTCATATCCTATTGAGACTTAATTTCCTTCCTGCTACAGGACACAGATCTTAGTCCGATGAGGAAGTTCTGATATTTTCACTCCAGATTAAGTGATTTCACGGAGATAATGAAAATCTTATACGGAACTCTGTACTTAAGATATTTAAAGTTTCATCCTGTACCAAAGCCTTTATATGTAATTTTTTGATGAAGAGCAGAGTAAAACATTG
The DNA here is from genome assembly GCA_030248885.1 of Leptolyngbyaceae cyanobacterium MP9P1.79. Classification (GTDB taxonomy): domain Bacteria; phylum Cyanobacteriota; class Cyanobacteriia; order JARCMD01; family JARCMD01; genus JARCMD01. Next base: position 9,424 of record JARCMD010000342.1, read on the forward strand.
ATTATGTTGAGCAAAGCATGACAAGTTTATGTCAGTGTTTTCACTTATAAAATTTAAGCGTAAGCGAAATTACTTAAATACTAGATTTCAAGATACGGGTATATTTTTTACCAATACGGAATTTAGTAAGCATTGGAACTTTAGACTGGCACTCTTTACTAATATCAACCTTAATTTGTTTGGAGATTTAGGAAAAATGGTTATTCCAACTGCGATTAAAAAATTATCGATCGCGATGGCTGGTGCGGCATTGATGGTGATGGGAATCGCAGGTGCAGCTCAAGCCGCCACCTTTCGATTCTCCTATCCTCTTGTCAAAACTAATGATGTCCTCAGTGGTATTTTGACGGGAGATGTTCAACCAGACGGTAATACTGTCATTGTTTCATCGGTTATTCAAGCTAGCCTCAATAATGTAGCTGGCCCTACACTGCCCTATGTTGCTGTTAACGATGGGACAGGGACAGCCAACGGTGGTCCTACTAGAACCACCGTTAGTTTCAGCGGTGTTCCAATGCATATCGCTGCCTGTACAAACTCTAGCTGTACTGATGGCTTTTATATTCGGACTAGCGATCGCATCGCTTTCCCTGAAATTTACCTATATGGGTTTTTTGACCCTAGCAATGGTAGTATCTCTGGCTATTCAGAACTTTACGACTTCAATAGATTTCAGCTTACCCCTGTCTCTGAACCTGCTTCTGTTCCTGAACCCACTTCGACCTTAAGCTTGCTGGCGATCGGTGCGATCGGTGCAGGTTTGATGTTCAAACGCAAGCAGCAACAAAAGGTGATGGTCAAGGAATGGACTAAGCCGTAGTGCAGGACAGAAGCTTGAAAACACAGTCCAAGCATTGATTTTAGACCTCTAAGATGTGGGGACACAACGTTTCACAGCGTTGTGTCTTTTTTTATTATTTCTTCAGCGTTCATTTGACCTATAAATCTCCAGATCCTTGACCTGCTAATCTGTTTACATTCATTTACAAACATTTTCTTGAGTTTGGCAATTGAGCCAGAACACATTCACTTGTTTCTAAATTGTCCGCCTGATATTGCCCCGTCTCAATTGATGCATCGCATTAAAGGCGCAACGTCTTGCTCTTTGAGACAGGAGTTTCCCGTTTTGTTGAAGCTCCCTAGTGTTCTGTCAAGAAATTTTGAAGGGTCGAAGACCCTCAAAATTTAACTCCAACTAACCTCCCAGCTTTCAGCTACCCGTCAATCAATGATTGACAGACTACTAGTCTATGGATAAGAGCCTATTTCTGCTCCACTGCTGGCAATGTAGCGAGTTCCACAGTTCAGAAGTATATTGAGGCTCAAGGCAAAGACTGACGGCGCTTAAAAGCGCGCTCCGCTCCATCCCACGCTTCAAAGACGTGAGCTTTGCTCGATTTTTTGTAAGCTCCAAATTCAATGATGATACTGCCTAAGATACCGTCAGGAGATCGCTGGTTAACCGCCTGAAGGCGAGACGTTCATTTTCTATATCAACGAAAATAGTGTCTCCATCTTCAAATTCTCCTCGGAGAATGGATTTGGCAATTTGAGTTTCCAACTCACGCTGGATGGCACGCTTGAGCGGTCGAGCGCCATAGACTGGGTCAAAGCCCACATCTACTAGGAAGTCGAGGGCAGGGTCGGACAGTTTGAGCGTCATTTTCCGATCGCCCAACCGTTGTTGCAGCCGCTGACATTGCAGTTTCACAATCTGCCGCAGTTGAGCTTTGAGGAGCGGATGGAAGATGATGATCTCATCAATACGGTTAAGGAATTCGGGACGGAAGTTGGTTCGCATCGCTTCCAAAACCCTCGATCGCATCTCATCGTAGCGTGTCTCATCCCCAGATACATCCAGGATGAACTGCGACCCAATGTTGCTCGTCATGATGATAATGGCGTTTTTGAAGTCCACCGTGCGACCTTGGGAGTCTGTGATCCGCCCATCATCCAGCATTTGCAGCAGCACATTAAACACATCTGGGTGAGCTTTTTCCACTTCATCAAACAAAATAACCGCATAGGGGCGACGGCGCACCGCTTCGGTCAGTTGTCCACCTTCCTCATAGCCCACATAACCCGGCGGCGCACCAATTAAGCGAGACACAGAGTGCTTCTCCATATACTCTGACATGTCAATCCGCACCATGGCTTCTTCAGTGTCAAACATGAAGACAGCCAAGGCTTTGGCGAGTTCTGTTTTGCCTACCCCTGTGGGGCCCAAAAAGATGAAGCTGGCGATCGGTCGATTGGGATCAGCTAAACCTGCCCGCGATCGTTGAATCGCATCAGCAACCACTGTCACAGCTTCTTCTTGACCAATGACTCGCTTGTGTAGCTCATCTTCTAAATGCAGCAGCTTTTCTTTTTCCGATTCCACCAGCTTGCTGATGGGAATGCCCGTCCACTTAGAAATAATTTCTGCAATGTCTGCCTCAGTCACTTCTTCCCGCAGGAGAGAAGAACCTGCCGTTTTAGTCTGGGCCAGTTTAGTTTCCGCTTCCTGTAACTGGCGTTGCAGGTCAGGCAACTTGCTGTATTTCAGCTCAGCCGCTCGGTTGAGGTCGTATTCTCGCTCAGCCTGCTCAATCTCGACATTGACCTTATCGAGTTCTTCCTTCAACTTTTTCCGCCGATCGAGGATTTCCTTCTCGGAGAGCCATTGAGCATTCAATCCGCTCTGTTGCTCCTTCAAATCAGCCAATTCCCTTTCCAGCCGTTCCAAACGCTCCCTGGATGAAGGGTCACTTTCCTTTTGCAGGGACAAGCGCTCCATGTCCAGTTGCAGAATTTTGCGATCGATCTCATCTAATTCCTCTGGCTTAGACGTGCTTTCCATCTTCAGCTTTGCCGCTGCTTCATCCACCAAGTCAATGGCTTTGTCGGGAAGGAACCGATCGCTGATGTAGCGAGTAGACAGGACAGCCGCCGCAACCAAGGCATTGTCAGAGATCTTGACGTTGTGATGGGTTTCGTAGCGATCCTTCAGTCCCCGGAGGATGGAAATTGTATCTTCTACGCTGGGTTGATCCACATACACCTGTTGGAAGCGTCGTTCCAGCGCCGCATCTTTTTCAATATACTTCCGGTATTCATCTAACGTGGTTGCCCCAATACACCGCAGTTCGCCCCTAGCCAGCATCGGTTTCAGCAGATTTCCTGCATCCATGGAGCCTTGCGCTGCCCCCGCCCCCACGACAGTGTGAATTTCATCAATAAACAGCACAATCTGTCCTTTTGAATCCGTCACTTCTTTCAGGACTGCTTTGAGCCGCTCTTCAAACTCGCCCCGCAACTTTGCCCCCGCAATTAAAGCCCCCATATCCAACGCAATCAGTTGCCGATCGCGCAGAGATTCGGGCACATCGCCTTTCACAATCCGTTGAGCCAGCCCCTCAGCAATGGCAGTTTTACCGACACCAGGCTCCCCAATGAGGACTGGGTTGTTTTTAGTTCGACGTGACAAAATCTGCACCGTGCGTCGAATCTCGTCATCTCGCCCAATCACTGGGTCAAGCTTGCCTTCCCGCGCCGCTTGGGTCAGGTCACGACCATATTTCTGGAGCGCCTCATATTTACCTTCTGGATTTTGGTCAGTCACTTTCTGGCTCCCCCGAATTTTTTCAACGGTTTGGCGTAGCTTGGTTTCATCTAGTTTAAATTCTTGGAATAAAGCGCGACCAAAGCGATCGTCCTTGGCATAAGCCAACAATAGATGCTCAATCGAAATAAAGTCATCTCCAAAGGATTTACGTTCTACCTCGGCCCGATCTAGCAGTACATCAACACTACGACCAACGTACACGCCATTCGCACTTCCAGAGATTTTTGGTTGTCGCTTAATAAAGTCGTCAGTGCGAGTGCGCCATTGTTGCACATTAATCTCAGCTCGATTCAAAATACTACTGGTCAAGGCATCCTGTTCTAGCAGCGACTTCATCAAATGCTCCGTTTCCATCTGCTGCTGCTGAACTTGCCGAGTGATGTCAGGCATCCTCACCAGGGCTTCCCAAGCTTTTTCAGTAAATTGATTCGGGTTAGTCGGTTGCATAGGAAAATCTACAAAAAACTACAAATATCGATAGCTCAATTGTAGAGAGGCAGGGGCGATCGAAACGATCGGTATTTACATCTGCTCATGGGGTATTGTCACCCATGCTTTCTCTGCATAGATCTGCATAGAACAGTGAAAACTCGATCGCTGTGTCTCCGTGGTTCCATCCAAGTATTTTTCCTACGAAATCTCCCGATGCTCCAAACAATGAAACTTATGTTTCAAAGCGAAGAGATAAAATATCCTGGCTTGATCAAATGCCGAGTTGGGTGGATCTTGGGTTAACCCTCTCAAGAGTAGTTCCCGAAAGTTGCTCGATCAACATCAAAAATTCATAAAAGGAGCAGTCAGTTCAAAGATTGAGCGAAACTCCGTGATTTCACTATCTAAAGCAGCATCAGGACTCCTATATTGGCGATAGAAAGCAGCCATCTACTGAGGAGTTCTGCAAGCTGTGTTAACAACTTCTAGCCCCCCCACCACCTTTTTTACAACTTCTATTACCCTTGAATTTCCAGTTCGCGCTTACGTGGCACCCCACGCTTCAGCGATTCATGCCTCCGCCACTAGCAAAGTAAAGCGTCTGGTTGATATTTTGGGAGCCTTAATTGGTCTTGTGATTACTGCCCTAATTGCAATTCCGATAACGATCGCTGTTTATTTAGATGACCCCGGCCCCATCCTCTACAGCCAAGTTCGCTGCGGGTTGAAGGGTCGCCCCTTCAAGATCTGGAAGTTTCGCTCCATGGTTGTTGATGCCGAAAAGTTGAAGCATCTCGTAGACAATCAAGCAAAGGGTTGTATTTTTAAGAGCAAAAACGATCCTCGGATTACCAAAGTTGGTCGGTTTTTGCGTAAGACTAGCTTGGATGAATTCCCTCAATTCTGGAACGTGTTGATGGGAGATATGAGCTTGGTGGGAACCCGCCCGCCAACGGTTGATGAAGTTTTGCAATACAAGACGCATCACTGGAAGCGCCTCAACGTCAAACCTGGCATGACCGGTGAATGGCAGGTGAATGGTCGCTCTAGTGTGGAAGATTTTGAAGATATTGTCCGCTTAGATTTGCGCTACCAAAGCAAGTGGTCTGTACGCTACGACTTAGGTTTGATCGTCAAGACGATATGGGTTGTGTTGAACAAGCATGGGGCTTGCTAGGGAAGCACGATCGCGGCAGATTTCGTTCATTTTGAACTAGAGAAGCGCGGAAAAATTTTCCGCGCTTCTTTGCGTTTAGAAGGTTTGTAGCGCTACTCCAACAGATTCCCTACGGTCTGATATTTATCAAGGGCGGCCCTACTTTCTCTTCAGAACCACCAGGGTAATATCGTCGTAGACGGTATGTTGCCCAATGTGCAAATGGACATCTGCAATCACAGCTTCCCGAATATCACTCGCTGACTGCTGCCAGTGGGCTTCAATCACGCTAATCAACTGCTCTAATCCATACAGCTTGCGCCGATCGTTCTCCGCCTCAGTAATGCCATCAGTGTAGAGAACTACACTTTCGCCAGGGTTGAGCGCAATTTGGATTTGGGACACAAAGGCATCAATGTTATCAACCATGCCGATCGGGAAGCCTAAGTCGATCGTGTCAATCCGCTCCACAATGCCGCCCCGCACTACCAACACTTCTTCGTGCTGTCCGGTGATCTGCAACTGCCCATTCTGGTAGTTCAACAGGGCTAGGGTCAGGTTTTTGCCAGGACTCATGCGCTGAGCATTTTGGTAGATTGCCTGATTCACCGCACCCAGAAACTTAACGGGGTCGCGCTCCTTTGCGGCAACTAGGGTGAGTACTGCTGTTTGCGCCATGATCATCATCACCCCACTCTCCAACCCGTGCCCCGTCACATCCCCAATGCCGATCGTCACGTGTCCGTCTTGCCGAATCACATCGTAGTAGTCGCCACCCACTTCTGCTGCCACTTCCATGAAGCCAGCAATGTCCAAGTCAGAAATTTGACTGAGTTCTTGGGTTGTGGGCAGAATCATCTGCTGCAATCGCCGAGCCACATCCAATTCAGACTCCATGCGCCGATTTTCCTGACGCAGGCGATCGTTGAGCAGGTTGATCTCTTGGTTCGCGGCTTTGAGTTCCACGGTTCGCGATTCCACACGGGTTTCGAGGTCGGCATTGGCGGCTTCCAGCGCTGAAAAGCTCTCTCGCAACTGTTGCGCCATCTGGTTAAACGATCGAGCCAAAACGTCAATTTCGCCCACACTTTGTTCCTCGACCGGGCGATCTAAATTTCCGGCTGCAATGTCTTGGCTGGCTGCACTCAGTTTGAGAATGGGTTGGCTGATGCGACGAGCAGTGAGGATGCCAACGATCGTGGCGATCCCTAGCGCTAGCAAACACAGCAATACTGTGTTCCGCAAATTAGTGTTGATTTGCTCCATAAATTCTGCTTCAGGAATCACCACCACCACGAGCCAATCCAGCCCCAACTTGTCCCGCCAAGGACTCACCAAGACAAACTGGGATTGATCTTGGATCAAAAATACAGCTTGGTGTCTCGTCTGGATTTGATTCCAGGTTTGAAACTGCTTCAGCAAGACTGTCGTGGTTTCCCGGATTTGGGGATCGCGGCTATCTGTGGCTCTAAGCCGAGTAGGTTTTCCCTTCACCAGCTTGTAGGGAGGCTCGGCCGCATTAGAACTCGCCACCAGTAGCCCACTCCGCTCTAAGATGAAAACCTTTGCAGCAGAATTCTTGACGACAGGATTAACGTTGAGTTGATGCAGAAAATCACTAGCCTGCGAGAGGCGCTGCTCCACAGCGGTAATGGCAATCAGATTACCCTTGGAGTTATAGATGGGCTGGGTAGCGGCGATCGAGAGCGGGTAAGGGGGAACTTCCCATTGATAGATGCGGCTCCAGATCGGCTTTTCAGCCCGCACAGTGTCGGCGTACCAGCCTTCTTTTTGGAAGGCATAGTTTTTGTCGATACTCAGAATCGTGGTGCGATTTCCCTGTTGATCAGTTTTGTAGGTTCTGACATCCCGATCGCCATACCGAGTTAAATTAAGCTCATAGATTACCACACCATTATTGTACAGAGAATAACCTGCTCCCGCAGACTCTCCGGTGGCTGTACCATACAGCACGTAGCCGCTTGGATTGGCGTGTATCTGTTTCCAGAAGAAATGCCCCATTTTTTCTAAATCCTGTAGCCCAATGATGCCCAGTTCGATCGCATCTTTGTTAGTTTGGCTCAACCTTTGTGCCGTTTGCAAATAGCTACTGAGGTGCTGATCGACGCGATCGTTGACTCCAATCATCAGTTGGCTGGCCAGATCATTTACCGCTTTTTGACCATTTCTAAACGAAAGGTAGCCAACCAAGCCGACTGCACCAAAAATTTGTAGCACAAATGGCACAATCAGCAGGGTACGAAGTGAAAGTCTGGATTTGTAGGACTGCATCGTGGGTGAGTCTTTGAGGCTGACAGAGTAGAGGCAGGACGTATGCTTTCACGAGCGGATCAGTAATAGTTGATCTGTCATTAAACTAATCTGTCATTAAACTAAGTTTAGTCCACTGCTCAAAATTAAGTATTGACGAACCTTAGCGAGACCAGGATTTTAGAAGTGCCCCCAGTATTTTGACAATACACTTAACAATGGACTTTACAGCCCTTCCCCAGAATAGCCAGTACGACTAAATTAGAGGAACTGTTGTTTGCTAAATATTGCTCTTGTACTGAGTTATGAAGGGCCAAGCTGTAAGCAATTTTTAATAGCAATTTACCCTCGTAAACCGAGTGCTCAGCTTTTCTGTTGATTGACTTCTATAATTCAGGTAAGTTGAGAATCCCTGCCCCTCTCAACGTCAAACCGTGAGGAAGTGCGAAAGCCAGAAGCTTCTATGAAGTATGGCGCTCTAACCTCGCACGTTTAATCTGCCATCCCATACTTAGAGCAATATAACTATTTTTATTTATGAAACCTATTATGGTTGTGGGCACTACGTCCCATGCAGGCAAATCTCTTCTCGTCACGGCACTTTGTCGCATCCTGTCACGGCGGGGGTGGCGCGTCACTCCATTCAAAGGACAGAACATGGCTTTGAATGCCTACGTTACTGCTAGTGGGGGTGAGATTGGTCATGCCCAGGCAGTGCAGGCCTGGGCCGCAGGCGTATCTCCTAGGATAGAAATGAACCCAATTTTGCTTAAGCCTCAAGGAGATATGATGTCCCAGGTCGTGCTTAAGGGCAGGGCAGTGGGCAAAATTTCGGCGGCTGACTACTATGAGCATTACTTTGAGTTGGGGTGGCAGGCGATCGAAGAATCTCTCAGTCGCCTCAATGAAGAATTTGATTTGATTATCTGTGAAGGGGCAGGCAGCCCAGCCGAGATTAACCTGAAGCACAGAGACCTGACCAATATGCGGGTGGCGAAGCACCTGAATGCCGCAACAGTGCTGATTGTGGATATTGATCGGGGGGGCGCATTTGCCCATGTCGTGGGGACACTGGAGTTGCTTGACCCCGATGAACGATCGCTGATCAAGGGCATTGTGATCAATAAATTTCGGGGACAGCAATCCCTTCTAGATCCAGGCATTACTTGGCTGGAAGAGCGCACAGGCATTCCAGTCTTGGGGGTAATTCCTTGGATGGAGCAAATTTTTCCCTCAGAGGACTCCTTGGATTTGTTCGATCGCCGTCCTCAAAATTTAGGAGCCGATATTACGATCGTGGTGATTCGTCTCCCACGAATTTCCAACTTCACAGACTTTGACTCTCTGGAAGCCGAAGCTACCGTGTCTCTCAAATACCTGGGGTTACGGGACACACTGGGATATCCCGATGCGGTGATTTTGCCTGGCTCAAAAACGACGATCGCTGATTTGGTGGCCATGCAAAAAACAGGCATGGCTGAAGCGATTCAAAATTATGCAGCGGCTGGAGGCACGGTTCTGGGTGTATGTGGCGGCTTCCAAATGATGGGGAAAATGGTCGCTGATCCCGAAGGCATTGAAGGACAGGAAGGACGCTACAAAGGCTTAGGGCTACTTCCTCTGAGAACCATCATCACTGGTCAAAAAGTTGCCCGTCAACGCTTGGTGAGTTCCAATTACCCGCAAATGGGACTCCCAATCACAGGTTATGAAATTCACCAAGGACGCACTACCCCTGTAGACACAGAAGGCGAAAGCAAGGATATCGCCTACAGTTCCCTATTTGACGACCCTAATCTAGGCGTGGTTGACACGAGTCAGTCTCTCTGGGGCACTTATTTACATGGTTTATTTGACAATGGCCCGTGGCGGCGTACCTGGCTGAATCGTCTGCGTCAACAGCGGGGGCTGAAAGCTCTGCCAACAGGGATTTCTAACTATCGAGATCAAAGGGAAGCCATGCTGGATACGTTGGCTAATACAGTGGAAGGGTGCTTAAATTTGGCTCCCTTACTAGACTAGCCTTCCTAGACGATCGACCACCCCTGTCTCATAACAGCGGGCGGGAAAACCGTGTGCGCTTGTCGGTGCGGATGAAAGCCCGATTAATTGCGTCTGGTGTTGAACAATCCAACAAAGAAGCGAATAGAATCATGACCGATCCGATCGACAAAAAGACCTATATCGATCCTGAGGTCAACAAATTTGTCACTGAAGAGAAGGGGTAAACCCGCGATGCCACTGATGAAGAAGTCGAAGCGACAACCGAAAAGTGGGCTGAGGATCAAAAAGCTGGCGAAGATGTTGTGAAGCGTCAAAATTCATAACTTGTATGGAGAGCACTATGACTATCAGTCCAACGAAGCTCACAACTCAGCGTTCTGCTACATCTGTCCCTAGAGCAAAGCTTCAGCCGGGCTGTACGCCTGAAGAAATTTACTACCCTACCCGAATCGTCAGGTTCAATGGCAGTCTGTTTCGGGTCATGTGGTGCGACGGCATGAATGTCAAGCTGAGTGCAGAACAGGGTGGAGGCATCTACCGACCTTACCCCGCTGGCACATATTGGGCATTTGACGGGTGGGTTGTGCCTGTCAATCACATCTTCCTGAGCGTGATATGAAGTGTCGTGTTTCCATCCCCGTCAATTTGCCCGCTGAGCGGTTTCTGCGGCTGATGGCTGAGTGTGCAGAGATCTCGGAAATCTCTTTGATTGGCGTTTAAGGCTATTTCCAGGAGAGATTATACCAAGGGATGTAAGGGTGAAGCATTCGGGCAATGATTTTCTGGTCAATTCACAGGTTTATCTGTCGTAGCTTGCTTCCAGAAGGGTATGCTTCGCCCATGCATGGGTAAAATCTCTCTCAGCAATCTCTTAAGTAGCCGCTTCAATAAACACCCCGATCGATCGAAACTTTTGGTAACGCGCTTCTCGGCGTTGGGCATTGGTCATTTGATCGAGTTCTGCCAGGTGCCGTAACAAGTTTTCCTTCAGCACTGCTGATGCTTTGAGGGGATCGGCATGGGCACCGCCAACGGGTTCAGGTAAAAGTTGATCCAGAATTCCTAGATGTTTTAAATCATGGGCTGTCATTTTCAGCGCTTCTGCCGCTTGGGGCGCTTTGGTTACATCCCGCCACAGGATAGACGCGCAGGCTTCGGGAGTTGCAACGGTATAGACCGAATGCTCAAACATCAGCAGCCGATCGCTCACCCCAATTCCTAGCGCGCCCCCCGATCCCCCTTCACCAATAACGGTACAAAGAATCGGCACATTCAACCGAAACATTTCCCGCAGGTTGTAGGCAATGGCTTCACCTTGCCCCATTTGTTCTGCATCCAAACCTGTCCACGCACCCGGTGTATCAATGAAGGTCAAAATTGGCATTTCAAAGCGATCGGCGTGTTCCATTAACCGCATCGCCTTCCGATAGCCCCCTGGTGAAGCCATGCCAAAGTTACGGGCAATGTTATCTTTCGTGTCCCGTCCCTTTTGATGTCCCAGAATCACAACAGACCGGCCAGCAAAGCGAGCGATCCCTCCCACCAAAGCCAAATCATCTGCTCCGCATCGATCGCCGTGTAACTCCACCCATTCATCAGTGATGGCCTGTACATAATCCAAGGTGCTGGGACGACGGGGATGACGCGCCACTTGGAGCCGTTGAGTTGGCGATAAGCCACTAAAAATTTCTTGGCGAAGCTGAACAGCCCGTAACTCTAACTGATGAATTTGATCAGAAACATCAACTTCATTTTCTTCAGCCAGTTCCCGAATTTGGTTGATTCGAGCTTCTAGCTCCACCAAAGGCTTTTCAAAATCCAGCAGAATCGGTTTGCGATCGGTCGTTGGCATAGTCCCAAGCAAGTCCTGAAAAAACAAAAACAAGGTCTGGTTGGGTTGTTATCAAAAAATCCCCAAAGATGAACCTAATCACCCGACCTCACTATAGATAGATTAGCCTGTGTTAACAGCGAGTGTGAGCCTTACGGCGAGATGAGCAAAGCCAACTTAGTCCTGCATAAAATCTGCGGAGTTGACCAGATCCGTTATTTAAGAGAACGCCAAAGAATGATTGATCCTGGGATACTGGGACATTGTGAATCGGAAGAATCCCCCTGAACCCAGTCCCTCTGATCCAACTAACCAATA